>JANOBA010000497.1:0-2187 GCA_031411415.1 Novosphingobium sp. | reverse complement strand
GAAGCCGTCGGAGGCCGCGCGGTCGGTGACGACAAAGGCCTTGACCACCAGGCCCCTGGTGGCGTCGGGCGCGCCGATCACGGCGCATTCCTTGACGTCGGGATGCTTGAGCAGGGTGTTCTCGATTTCCACCGCGCTCATCGTCCAGCCGGCAGAGATGATCACGTCGTCGGCGCGGCCGCAGTGGTAGAAATAGCCGTCCTCGTCGATCCGCGCGAGGTCCTTGGTGGTCTCCCAGCGGTCACGGCGCCAAAGCATCAGCTCGCCGATTTCGCCCACGGGTGACGGTGTGCCTTCGGGCGTCTGCACTTCGAGCTTTTGGCCCGGAACCGCCTTGCCGAGCGCGCCGGGCTTGACCTTGAAATCAGAGGCGCCGGGGAAGTTGACCAGCACCACGCCGATTTCGGTTGTGCCATACATCGAGCAGGCCGGAACCTTGAAATATTCGTCGATGAAATCGAGCGTTGCGGGGTCAATCGGCTCGCCGGTGTAGGACAGCTTGTTGAAATGGAAGGTATAGTCGCCTGCCTTGCCGCTGTTTTTCATCATCCGGTAGTGGGTGGCGGCGGCGGACATGTTGATGATCTTGTAGTCCGACAGCGCCTTCATCAACCGCACCGCATCGAACCTGCCCGCGAATGTCCCGGTCGTCACGCCCATCGCCAGCGGCGCCAGCGTACCGTGCCACAGGCCGTGGCCCCATGCCGGACTGGAGGGGCAGAAGAACTCGTCGCCCGGGCGAATACCGGTGCCATAAAGCGCGGCGAACATCAGCGTGACCAGCGTGCGGTGCGAGTGCTTGACCGCCTCGGGCAGCTCGCGCGTCGTGCCGCTGGTGTATTGGAACACGGCCATGTCATTCGCCGCAGACTTCGGCGTGTAAATCGCGGGATACTGCTTGATCACATCAAGCAGGCCGTCATCGGCGACGACCACGCGCGGGGTGCCGTCTGCGCCGACAGAGCCACGCGCCAGCTCGGCCTTTTCGCTGTTGGTGATCAGGATCACCGGGTTGCAATCGCCGACCCGCAGCTTCAGCGCGTCCGGCCCGAACAGAGTGAACATCGGCACCGAGATCGCGCCGGTCTGCATCGCGCCAAACAGGCAAACGTAGAACGGCAGCGAAGGCTCGAGCATGAAGGCGATGCGGTCGCCCTTCTGGATGCCCTGCGCATCCAGCCAATGGGCAAACTGCGCGGCGCCGGCAGAAATCTGGTCGAAAGTCAGGATTTCGTCATGGCCGTCAGCATGGGCGATCCGCACCGCCGCACGTCCAGAGCCATCAGCGTGGCGGGTGATGCATTCATGCGCGATGTTGAGATGCTCGCGGTCGCCGTCGAACAGCTCCCACGGCGCAGCCGAATTGGCATGCAGCTGGGCATCAGCATAGCTTGTGTAGTCGGTCAGCTTTGGCATCGTCTCACCGGAAAATTGTTTCATTTCAGCCACCGAATCACCCGGAAGCTGCTGTGTGAACAGCCTATGCCAGATTCCGCTTGCTATTGCAAATATAGAATAGTATTCAATATACAGAATGGTTGACACCCCAACTCCTGCATCCGCAAAGGACAGCAAGGCCCCGGCGATAAGCCGCGCTGCTGCGATCCTGCGGCTGCTTGGCCGAAGCGATGCGCCGCTTGGGGTCAATGCCATCGCCCGCGAGCTGGGACTGGTGCCCTCCACTTGTCTCTATGTGCTGCGCGCGCTGGCCGAGGAGGAGCTGGTCGCCTTCGATCCCGATACCAAGCGCTACAGCCTCGATGCCGGCGTGCTGACGCTGGCGCGTGGCTGGCTGCGGCGTGACCGGTTCAGCGATCTCGTCCAGCCCGCGCTTGAACGGCTGGCGCGCGAGCACGGCGTCACCATGCTGGGCGTCCAGATCGCTGGCCTCGAACACATCGTGGTCACCGCGGCGGCGCAAGGCGGCATCGCGGTGCAGCTTGCCGCCCATGTCGGCAGCCGTTTTCCCGCGCTGCTCAGCGCCACCGGGCGCTGCATCGCCGCTTTCGGCATGTATCCCGCTGTCCAGCTGGAGGCCAAATTCCACACCCTGCGCTGGGATAATCCACCCAGTTTCAAACACTGGCAGGCGCAAGTCGAACAGACCCGCGCGCAGGGCTACGGCGTCGACGAGGGCAACTATATCGCCGGCATCACCGTCGTCGCCGCGCCGGTGTGGAAGGCAGG
>JANOBA010000496.1:0-3824 GCA_031411415.1 Novosphingobium sp. | reverse complement strand
CGCTCGACTATCTCATCCCGCGCGACGTGGTCAAAGCGATCGAGCGCCACGCGATCACCACGCTCGCCGCAGTGCCGCCCTTGTGGGTGCAGTTGGCCGAGCTGGAATGGCCAGCGGAAACCGCTGCGAACCTGCGCCGGCTGACCAACAGCGGCGGCGCGCTGACGCCCGATCTGGTGCAGCGGCTGTGTGGCCTGTTTCCAGCGGCGCGGCTGTTCGCGATGTATGGCCTGACAGAGGCCTTTCGCTCGACCTATCTCGATCCCGCGCTGATTGACAGTCACCCGACTTCCATCGGCAAGGCGATCCCGCATGCCGAAGTGCTGGTCATCGCCGATGATGGCAATGTTGCGGCGGATGATCAGGAGGGCGAACTGGTGCATTGCGGGCCGTTGGTGGCGCAAGGCTATTGGCAGGACGCCGAGCGCACCGCCGAGCGCTTCAAGCCCGCGCCGACCGCCTCGCTTTATGGCGGAACGGCAGTCTGGTCTGGCGACCGGGTGCGGCGGGATAGCGCAGGCCTGCTCTATTTCGCCGGGCGGCGCGATGCGATGATCAAGTCGGCGGGCAACCGGATCAGCCCGCAGGAGATTGAGGAAGCAGCCCTTGCGACCGGGCTGGTGGCCGAGGCGGTGGCCCTGGGGATCGCCGATGCGCGGCTGGGGCAGGCGGTGCATCTGGTGGTGCGCGCGGCCCCCGGGCATGCCGATGCGGCAGTAGAATTGCCACGCAAACTTATGCAGGAGTTGCCGAATTTCATGCAGCCCAAGCAAATTCACTGGCGCGATGCCATGCCGATCGGCCCCAATGGCAAGATTGACCGGACCGGGCTGCAACAGGAGCTTGCCGCATGAAGCCGCTGGGCCCGATTCCTGCCGGATATGGCGCGATTGCTGGCGAGCTGGCGATTGACGGCACCCGCGCAAGCGAGCTGGTTGCGCGCGCCGGGGGCACGCCGCTGTTCGTCTATTCCGCCGCGATGATCCGCAGCCGCGTCGCCGAATTGCGCCGTGCGATGCCGGTGCGTGTGGCGCTACATTATGCGGTAAAAGCAAATCCTTGCCTGCCAGTTCTTCAGGAAATGAATGAACTGGTTGACGGCTTCGACATTGCCTCAGGCGGCGAGCTTGAGATTGTCCGCAGCGCCGGGATCGATCCGGCGCGGGTCAGCTTTGCCGGGCCAGGCAAGCGCGATGATGAGCTGGAAGCGGCGATAGCTTGCGGCGTGACGCTCAATCTCGAATCGGAAGGCGAGGCGGAACGCGCGCTCGCCATCGCCGGGCGGCTGGGCATGGCTCCGCGCCTCGCCATCCGGGTTAATCCCGATTTCGACCTCAAAGGCTCGGGCATGAAAATGGGCGGCGGGGCCAAGCAGTTTGGCGTCGATGCCGAGCGCGTCGGGGCACTGGCGCGCCGGATCATCGCCGCCGGGGCCGAATGGCGCGGGTTTCACATTTTCGCCGGCAGTCAGGCGCTTGATGCCGAAGCGATTGCCGATACGCAGGCGCAGACCTTGGCGCTCGCCGCGCGGCTGGCGGAGGAAAGCGGGGCACCGCTGCCGCATTGCAACCTCGGCGGAGGCTTGGGTATTCCCTATTTCCCCGGCGATGTGCCGCTCGACCTTGGTCTTGTCGGCCAGCGGCTTGGCGATGCCATTGCCGATCTGCCCGCAGTGCTTGGCCAAACGCAGTTCTGCATCGAGCTGGGCCGCTATCTGGTTGGTGAAGCAGGCGTTTATCTCACCCGGATTGTCGACCGCAAGGTGAGCCACGGCGAGGTTTTCCTGATCTGCGATGGCGGGCTGCATCACCAGCTTGCCGCATCGGGCAATTTCGGCACGGTGGTGCGCCGCAACTATCCGGTGGCGATTGCCAGCCGCTTTGCTGCGGCTCCAGATGAGGAGGCGTCAATCGTCGGCTGCCTGTGCACTCCGCTTGATCGGCTGGCCGACAAGGCCCAGTTTCCGCGCGCCGAAGTGGGCGATCTGGTGGCGGTGTTCTGCGCCGGGGCTTACGGTGCCAGCGCCAGCCCGGCGTCCTTCCTGGGGCAGGGTCCAGCGCGCGAAATGCTGGTTTAACGCGCGGGCTCCCAGCCGTCCCCAATCGGGACAAGCGCCAGAAAAGCCCAGCAAATCCGTGTTTGCCCGTCAAGGCTAACGCAATGTTCACCCTTTTTGCCGATAGCAGGCTGGAATAGCCAGACCTGCGCGCTGCGGCCTTTGCCACAGCTTTGCCGGGCTGGCGCCAGAAGGATGACGCCCGATGTTGCTCAATCGCCTTTCCCGTCTGCTCGCCGGCAGTGCCATGGCCAGTATGGCCTTGTCAGGCTGCGCCGGGAACAGCACTGGTCCGCAGTTGCCACCCGCTTCGTTTGTTTCGATGCAGGAAGGCCCGGGCGAGGAATATGTCATCGGCCCGCTCGATGAGCTGACGGTGTTCGTCTGGCGCAATCCCGAGCTTGGCGCGAGCGTGCAGGTGCGCCCCGATGGCCGTATCACCACCCCGCTGATCACCGATATGCCGGCGGTGGGCAAAACGCCCTCGATGCTGGCCGAGGACATCAAGCTGCAACTGTCGCAATTCATCCAGGAACCGCTGGTTTCAGTGATCGTCAACAAGTTTGCCGGCACTTTCAGCCAGCAGGTCCGCGTTGTCGGCGCCACTGGCAAGCCGGCCTCGCTGCCCTATCGCGCCAACATGACGCTGCTCGATGCGATGATCGCAGTGGGGGGCCTCAGCGAATTTGCCGCTGGCAACCGCGCGCGGTTGATCCGTTTCGACAAGGAACGCGGCGCGCAGCGCGAGTTCGCGCTGCGGCTGGGCGATCTGCTGCGCCAGGGCGACAGCCAGGCCAATGTGATGCTGCAACCGGGCGATGTGATCATCATCCCCGAGAGCATGTTCTGAAGCGACTGGCGGGGCACCCACAGCGATGAATTCGATCTACGACGAACTGCGCGCAGCAATCTACAGCGTCTGGAACCGCCGCTGGCTGGCGCTTGGCGTGGCCTGGCTGGTCTGCCTGCTCGGCTGGCTGGTGGTGGCCATGGTGCCCAACAGCTATCAATCGCGCGCGCGGATTTTCGTCCAGCTTGACGATGCGCTTGCCGAGCAGATCGGCATTGGCCTGCAGGATCGGCGGCGGAATATCGACCGGGTCCAGCAGACACTGACCAGCGCGGTGAACCTGGAGAAGGTCGTGCGTTCGACCAAATTGGGCGACGACGTCAAGACCCCCAAGGACATGGAATCGGCCGTTCTGGGCCTGGTCAAGAATATCAAGGTGGTCAGCCAGCAGGACAACCTGTTTGAGATCACCGCCACCGCGCGCAGCGGTTCTCTGTCCGAAGCGCAAAGCGCCAAGCTGGCGCAGGACATCGCGCAGAAGATGATCGACATCTTCCGCGAAGAAAACATGGCCGGCGGGCGCGGCGAGATGACCGAAACGCTGCAGTTCATGAACCAGCAGCTTGCTGATCGCCAGAAAGATCTGGAGGCCGCCGAAGCGCGGCGCTCGGCTTTCGAAGCGCAGCACCCTGAAATGGTTCAGGGCGGCGCCGGTGCCATACAGCGGCTCGAAGCCTCGCGGTCTGAGCTGCGCGGCATCGAAGGCGATATGGCGGCGGCGCAGGCAGCGCTTGCGGCAATCAACGGCCAACTTGCGGGCACGCCGCAGACTTTGGCGGCAAGCGGCCCGATGGGCGGCACGCGCGGCGCGCTGGCACAGGCCATGGCCGAACTTTCCGGCATGCGCGCACGCGGGCTGACTGATAATCACCCCGATGTCATCTCGATGAAAAACCAGGTCGCCTCGCTCAAGATTCA
>JANOBA010000495.1:0-11830 GCA_031411415.1 Novosphingobium sp. | reverse complement strand
AGCGTCTTGGGCTCGTCGATCAGCCGGCGCTCGACCAGGATGTGGCGTTCGCGGTCGCTGAGCCCAGCCATGGCTTCGGCAAGCAGCGCATGGCGCAGCCCGGCTTCCTCAGCCTCGGCGACGGTGACATCCTGCAAAGGGTTTTCATCCGCCAGAATGTCCTGCCACTGGCCTTCGCCGTCTTCACGCAACGAGACATTGAGGCTGGCATCGCCGCCCAGCATCATCCGCCGGTTCATGTTGACCACTTCGTGCTCGGCGACGCCGAGCTTGGTGGCGATGGTCTTCACATCGTCGGGATGGAGATCGGAATCCTCATAGGCATCGAGGTTCTTTTTCATCCGCCGCAGGTTGAAGAACAGCTTCTTCTGCGCCGCCGTGGTGCCCATCTTGACGAGGGACCAGCTGCGCAGGATGAATTCCTGAATCGAGGCCTTGATCCACCACATGGCGTAAGTCGCCAGACGAAAGCCGCGATCCGGCTCAAATTTCTTGACGCCCTGCATCAGGCCGATGTTGCCTTCGGAGATCAGCTCGGAAACCGGCAGGCCATAGCCGCGATAGCCCATCGCGATCTTGGCGACGAGGCGCAGGTGGCTGGTGACCAGCTGGCGCGCGGCATCGGGATCCTGATGTTCGGCAAAGCGCTTGGCGAGCATGTATTCCTGCTCGGGCGCAAGGATCGGGAATTTCTTGATTTCGGCAAGATAGGCATTCAGCCCCGCCTCGCCGCCGAGCGTCGGCGCAAGCATGGCAGTGCTGCGATCACGTTTTGCGGGCAAGGTTGACTTCACTCTAGGCATTTCGACTCGACCGTCCTTTCATTGTCAGCTGGCCGTTAAGGGACCCTTTATAGGCATCCCCCGGTGGCCGCCACTTGGCGTTGGTTTATAACACAATAGCTCAGCTTGTGTTCCGCAATTCGATGAGAAGTTGCTCAATGTCGGCAGGCAGATCGCTGGAAAGCGCGATTTGGACGCCCGAAACGGGGTGAACAAAGCCCAGCCGCACGGCATGCAGCGCCTGGCGCTGGAAGGCGAGCTCGGCAAGCAAGGGCCGCAATCTGGCTGGCGTTTTTCCATAGACCGGATCGCCCAATAGCGAATGGCCAATTGATGCAAGGTGAACGCGCACCTGGTGCGTGCGCCCGGTTTCCAGCCGGCATTCAACCAGCGACGCGGCCTCGAAACGCTCCAGCGTGCGGTAGTGCGTCACCGCGTGCCTGCCCCTTCCTTCCGAGACCAGCGCCATCTTCTTGCGGTCGCCGCGGCTGCGGGCGATATTGCCGCGCACTGTGCCCGCAAGCGGCAGCGGGCACCCGGCGACAACCGCCAGATAGGCGCGCTCGATCGAATGGTCGGCGAATTGCTTGGCGAGGCCCTCGTGCGCGGCATCGTGCTTGGCGACGACCAGAAGCCCGGAGGTGTCCTTGTCGATGCGATGGACGATGCCGGGCCGGGCGACGCCGCCGATGCCGGACAATTGCCCCCGGCAATGGTGCAGCAGAGCGTTGACCAAGGTGCCGTCAAGATTTCCGGCAGCGGGATGGACAACGAGGCCGGCGGGCTTGTCGACAACGATCAGGTCGTCGTCCTCATAGGCGATGGTCAGTGCGATATCCTGCGGCGCTGCTTCTGCGGCGATGACTTCGGGCACCGTGATGCGGAACTTCGCGGCTTCGGTAAGTTTCACCGAGGGCGATCCGGCCGGCTTGCCGCCAAGCGTGATGCGGCCATCACTGAGCAGCGCTTTCACCCGCTCGCGACTGAGGCCGCTGACAAGGGCGAGCGCCTTGTCCAGACGTTCTCCGCTGGCGACCACGCCTTCGATGATGCTTTCCCCCGGAACCATAGCTAGAGAAATGGGCATGGTGATCGAAGTGACAAGTGGCACTATTGCAACACTGCTTGCAGAAGCGACAAAAGCCGCCCCGCGCGAATGCTGCGGGCTGCTGCTCGGGCAGGGGGGAAAGGTGCAGGAAGCGCGCCCAGCCGCCAATCTTGCCGCCGATCCCTTGCGCCATTTTGAAATCGACCCTGCCGCGCTGATTGCCGCACATCGCGCCGAGCGGGCCGGCGGCGCGGTATTGTTGGGCTATTATCACTCGCACCCCAAAGGCCACCCGCTGCCTTCTGCCACCGATTGCGAACATGCCAGCGGCGATGGCCGGGTGTGGGCTATCGTGGCGCAGGGCGAAGTGCGATTTTATCGCGACACACCGCAAGGCTTCGCGGCGCTTTCCTCTGCGGTGGTTGCGCAGTAAGGACGGCACGTCCCCCATCGCGAAAGACCGTCAGCCCATGTCCGCCTCCTCCCTCGACCTTGCCAGCCTGCTCTGCTCGCGGCTGTGCCATGACTTGCTGAGCCCGGTCGGGGCGATGTCGAACGGCATCGAGTTGATCGCCGAGGAAAAAGACCCGGAAATGCGCAAGCGCTGCTTCGAGCTGCTCGAACAGAGCGCGAAAATCAGCGCCGACAAGCTCAAGTTCTTCCGTCTCGCCTTCGGGGCTGCCGGCGGATACGGCGATATGGTGCCGGTGGAAGAAGCGCGCAGCGTGGTCGATGCGCTGGCCGGCAACAACGGGCGGATCGAGGTGGTCTGGGCGCTGGGCGCTGACGCGCTGCCCAAGCCCGCGGTCAAGACGCTGCTCAACCTGGCGCTGATCGGCATCGAGGCGCTGATTCGCGGCGGCACGCTGGAGCTGGGCGCCGAGCTTAAGGACGGCACCAGCGAGATCGTAGTGCGCGCCTCGGGCACCCGCGTGATTTTCGACGAGACGATCGGCCTCGCGCTCGAAGGCCGGCTCGATCCACGCGAGCTTTCCAGTCGCACCGCGCCTGCGGCCATGCTGCATCAGCTGGCGGAAAGCCTGGGCGGCGGGCTGCAATTCGCGCTGGGTGATGATGCGCTGGTGCTCGGTGCGGTGTTGCCGGGCGGCTGAGCCGGTGTCGGAACTGGTCCACCGTGAGGCGCCATCGCCCAACTGGGACGAGCGGGCGGTTCCCGTCTCGATGGTGGTGCTCCACTATACCGGCATGCAGGACGCCGCCGATGCTCTGGCGCGGATGTGCGACGCCAAGGCCAAGGTTTCCGCGCATTACATGATCGACGAGGATGGCACGGTGACGCGCATGGTGCCTGAGGACAAGCGCGCCTGGCATGCCGGCAAAAGCTATTGGCGCGGGGTGACTGACATCAATTCGGCCAGCATCGGCATCGAGCTGGTCAATCCGGGGCACGAATGGGGCTATCGCCCGTTCCCCGAGGCGCAGATGGAAAGCCTGATCCCGCTGCTCCACGATATGGTGCGCCGGCACGACATTCCGCGCGCCAATGTCGTCGGCCATTCCGATGTTGCCCCGGCGCGCAAGGATGATCCGGGCGAGCTGTTCGAGTGGGGCCTGCTCGCGCGATACCGGCTGGCGCTGCCTCGGCCAGAGCTGAGGATTGCCTCGCCTTATGCCAACGACGGGGCGTTCTATCTGGCGCTGGAACGCTTCGGCTATGACATCGCCGACGGCCTTGCCGCCGTGCGCGCGTTCCAGCGGCGCTGGCGGCCCGGAACCATCGACGGGGTGATAGACGGCGAGACATCGGCGATCCTGTTCGCTTTGTTGTTGGATCGCGATCAGGGAAAGACTAGGTAGCAGCAGTGCCGGGGAGCCGGGCAGCCGCGTCCTTCGACAGGCTCAGGATGAGCGGGTTGAAGGCCGAGGAAAGTCCGGGCTCCACGAAACAAGGGTGGCGGGTAACGCCCGCCGGGCAGGGCCGCTTCTTCGGGGGCAGTCAGGTCAAGGGAAAGTGCCACAGAGAGCAAACCGCCGATGTGGTTCCCGTCTAAGGATTGGGGCCTACAGGTAAGGGTGAAAGGGTGCGGTAAGAGCGCACCGCGCTGGCGGCAACGTCAGCGGCTTGGCAAACCACAGCCGGAGCTAGTCCGATTTGGGTCGGCGCGTTCCCGTGCATACGGGGGCTGGTGTGTTTCGCACCGATCGCCCGGGTTGGTCGCTGGAGCGGCATGGCAACATGTCGCCAAGAGGAATGGCTGCCATCGCCGCCGCGTCCCTTTTGGGATACGGGCGGCGTTACAGAACCCGGCTTACAGGCTCCCCGGCATTATCCGCTCCTCTCCCGCAAGGGGAGAGGAGCAAGATGGCCTTATGCGTCTTCGGTTTCTTCGTGCTTCTGGAACATCTGTGCGATGTCGCCCGAAACAACTGCCCGGCGCTTTTCGCCCGGCGCCAGCGGAGCAGCGCCGCCGCCGCCCGAATGCGACGCGGTGTCGACACCCTTGGCCTTGGCCTTGGCGCGCAGTGCGCCCACCGTCAGCTCTTCGCGCGGCTGGCGCTCGAACATCGGGAATTTGTAGTCGCGCATGGCGTTGAGGTGGGTGATCTTGTTGATCTGCACGTCGGTCAGGTGCTTGATCGAGGGCCACAGCACTTCGGGCGAATTGGGCCACGGCGTGTCCGAATGCGGATAATCGACTTCGAAGCAGATGTTGTCCTCACCGATCAGATCGACATTGCGCAGGCCATAGGCGTCATCGATGAAGCATGAGGTGAAGTGCTGACGGAAGACGTCACTCGGCTTCTTGTCGCCCAGATACGTCGCCGAATGGGTCCACGCCTTGTGCTGCATGTTGGTATAGTCAGCGCGCTCAAGCAGATAGGGAATCCAGCCGATGCCGCTTTCGGAAAGGCCGATGCGCAGCGTCGGATAGCGGTTGAAGGCATCAAGGTGGAGCCAGTCCGACGTGCCGAAGCCGACTGCCATCGGCATGGTCGTGATCCAGGCTTCGATCGGTGATTTCATCGAAGCGTGGGGGGAGACGTGGCCGCAGCCGATGTGCAGGTTGATCGTCGTCTCGTTGTCGGCAGCAGCCTTCCACAGCGGCTCCCAGTGATCGTCATGGATTGAAGGCAAGCCGCGCGCGGGCGGATTGTCGTTGAACACCACCGAATGGCAGCCCTTGGCGGCCAGCCGCTTGATCTCGTCGGCCATGCCCTGCACATCCCACAGCGGCAGCATGCCCATCGGGATGAAACGCGAAGGATAGGCGCCGCACCATTCGTCGAGGTGCCAATCGTTATAGGCGCGCAAGTGGATCAGCGAGAGCTTCTTGTCTTCCGCGCGGAAGAACGGGCCGCCGTCCATCCCGCCAAGGCTGGAGAAATTCATCGAGGCGGCAATGCCGTTGACGTCCATATCGTCGATGCGGGCATGAACATCGTAGCAGCCGGGGCGCAGCTGATCGAGCGAGGTTGGCTCCATGCCGTATTCCTCACGCGGGCGACCGACCACGGCGTTGAGCGCCACGGAGGCGAGCTGCATGCCCTGATATTCCCAATAATTCTTGCCGTTGGGCCCGGTCATCAGCTTGGGAGCGGTCGCCAGTGCCTCGCCTGAGAGCTGATTGTCGAACACGGTGGCCGGTTCGGTGATGTGGTCGTCGACACTGACGAGGACCATGTCTTCCATTTTCATGATATAACTCTCCTTGGGATTCGCTGGCGTATTCCCCTTGCCGCCTAAATTGGCTCAATCCATGTGCAAATCAATCACCAAACGCGTCGCGCTGGCGATTATTGGCGCATTCATTCCAGCGTGAACCGCGCCGGCGGGATTAACACGCCGGGCGTTTCGCTGCGCCCGCGATAGAGGAATGACGCGCTGGCAAGTGGCTTGCCTTCTTTCAGGCTGTCGCCGCCATCGGAGGGCACCACGTTGATGTAAGTGTCGCGCCCATCGCCGCCGAAGCGGACCTGGGTGGTCGAGCCTGCCGGGGTGGGCACATCGGCCAGCGGGGTGCCATCGGGCGCAAGGCGGCGCAGGATGCCGGGCGAGCGGAAGCCGGTGATCCAGACATTGCCCTCAGTGTCGAGCGCCAACCCGTCGCAGTCGTCGCGGTCGAGCAGCACCTGCTGATTGGTGAGCGACAGGTCATCCGCCACATCGAAAGCCCAGCCCTTGCGGAAGGTGTCGCTGCAATAGAAGCGGCGGCGCACGGGATCATGGGCGATGCCGTTGGAAAAATAGATGTCCGCGTCCATGCGGATCACCTCGCGGTCCGTGGTCAGCCGATAGAGCGCCGAGGGGCGGGTGTCTTTCGCCTCAATGATATATTCGATGTCGTTGGTGCCGAAATAGATCCCGCCGGTGCCATCGGGCCACATCTCGTTGATCCCGTTGATCGGCTGGCCCTCCAGCTCGTCCAGCAGCCAGCCCGATTTGCCGGTGTCCGGGTTGTTCCACATGATCCCGCCCTGCCCGGTGGAAAACACCGCGCCATCGTGGTTCATCATCACCCCGCCGGTCCACATCCGGGTTTCGTTGAACGAGGCCACTTTGGTGCCATCGGGCGAGACCCCATGGATGCCGCCGGCGATGACATCGGAATACCAGATGACATCGCGGGCATGATCGACCGCGAGGCCTTCCAGATAGATGCCCTCGGCCAGCGCGACATAGTCACCGACTGCCAGTTCCGTCATGCCATGCTCCTCTTGCGTGCCCGGTACGGTGCTTGCGCTGGAGCAGGCCTGTTCGTCAAGCTGTTAGCGCGGCCTCCTGCGCTGTCAGTGCGGTGTTTCGGCCTTGCCATCCTCGCCGCCGCCGGCCGTTCCCATCGCGGCATCAATCAAGCCGGTGCGGCTCATCCACCAGAACAGCACGATGCCGGGCACGGCCAGCAGCGTGGTGAGCAGATAGAAGTTCACATAGCCCATGCCTTCAATCAATCCGCCCGCCGTGGTGCCCGTGACAAAACGGCCGACAATGCTCGCTCCCGCCGAAATTAGGGCATATTGCGAAGCGGTGAAGCGCAAGTCGCATAGCGCCGAGAAATAGGCGACCACAACCACCCCGCCATAGCCCGAAGCAATGTTTTCAAAGCCGATTGCCGCTGCCATGCCGAGGTTGGAATGGCCCGCTGCCGCCAGTGCGGCAAAGCTAAGGTTGGAGACTGCCATCAGGACCAGCGCGAGCAGCACCGAGCGCTTGAGGCCCAGTTTCGCATAGGCCACGCCGCCGATGAACACGCCGATCAGGTAAGCCCAGAAGCCCACGCCGACATCCCACAGCGCAACTTCGTCATTGCTGAAGCCAAGGTCATCGAACAGCAGGCGGAAGGTCAGGTTAGCCAGCGTATCGCCGATTTTGTGAACGAGGATGAACAGCAGCACCAGTAGCGCGCCGTTGCGCTGGAAGAATTCGGCAAACGGCCCGGCAATCGAGGACCAGACTTCGCCCAGCCCCTTTTTACCGACCGGGTCGCGGTGACGCGGCGGCTCACCCAGAAACAGCGCTGTCAGCATCGCGGGCAAGGCAAAGGCAGCGCAAGCGATGTAGGCCGCGCTCCAGCCCCAGCGCGCCGAGGCCACCAGCGCCAGCGCACCAGCCCCCGCCGATCCGATCCGCCAGCCATACTGGCTCATCCCCGAACCGGTGCCGAGTTGATAGGGCTTCAACGTCTCGATCCGGTAGGCATCGATAACAATATCGAACGTCGCCCCGGCAGCGCCGACCAGAATGGCGCAAGTCGCCGTCCAGGCGATGTCGGCAGCCGGATCGACCAGCGCCAGATTGACCACGGCGGCGATCACCAGCACGCCGGCAACCAGCATCCACGACACCCGCTGGCCCAGCACGCCGATGACAGGCAGGCGCACCCCGTCGACGATCCAGGCCCACAGGAACTTGAGATTATAGACCAGGAACGCCAGCGTGAAGGCGGTGACGGTCTTTTTCGAAATCCCGTCCTGCGCCAGCCGCGTGGTCAGCGTCGCGCCGATCATCGCATAGGGAAAGCCCGAAGACATCCCGAGGAAAAACGCGGCGAGGGATTCCTTTTCGAGATAGGGCTTTAGCGAAGCGAGCAGGCTGCGATCTTGCTCACCGGGTGCCCCGGCTGAGGTCTCATTCATCGGCCAAACCTTCCCGTTCGCGCAACTGCTGGCAAACTAGCGCGAAATCGCGCCAAGGCCAGTTCTTTGACGCCTCTCCTCCACAAGGCTAAGGCGCGGGCCATGACCCCAACTCCACCCCCCGAATCCAGCACCGAACCCCGCAGCGGCGAACGTATCGCCAAGCTCCTCGCCCGCGCCGGTGTCGCCAGCCGCCGCGAGGTGGAGCGGATGATTGCCGAGGGGCGGATCAAGCTGAACGACGAAGTGCTGACCACGCCGGCCACGGTGCTGGAAAGCCTGCGCGGGGTCACGGTGGATGACAAGCCCGTCGCCGCCGCAGAGGCTGCGCGGCTGTTTCGCTTCCACAAGCCTTCGGGGCTGATCACGGCAGAGCGCGATCCCGCCGGCCGCCCGACGATCTACACTGCGCTGCGCAATGCCCTGCCGCCCGGATCGCCCCGGCTAATGCCGGTGGGCCGGCTCGATTTCAACACTGAAGGCCTGCTGTTGATGACCAACGACGGCGAACTGAAGCGGGCGATGGAGCTGCCGGCATCGGGCATCCCGCGCACCTATCGCGCCCGCACTTATGGCAATATCAGCCAGGTCCAGCTGGAAGAGCTGATCGACGGAGTGACCATCGAGGGCATTCATTACGGCAAGATCGACGCCAACATGGAGCGCAAGACCGGGCGCAACCAGTGGATCGAGCTGACCTTGACCGAAGGCAAGAACCGCGAAGTGCGCCGGGTGCTGGAGCATCTCGGGCTGGAAGTCTCGCGGCTGCTGCGCACCTCCTATGGCCCGTTCAGCCTTGGCGACATCGCCCGCGGCAGTGCCAACGAAGTGCTGCCCAAGGAAGTCGCGCGCTTCATCGAGGCGATGCCCAGTTTTGCCCGGCATGAGGCAAGCGATCCGGCCTCGAAGTTGCCCACCACGCCGCCGCCCGCGCGTGGCTCGTTTCGCCCCGAAGGCCCTGAGGCCAAGCGCCGCGCCTCGCCATCGCGGCCCGATGATGGCCCGCTCAGCCGCCGGGCTGCACCGCCGAGCAGGCCGCCGAGGCGCAAATGAGGATCATCGCAGGCGAATGGCGCGGGCGAAAACTCGCCGCGCCGCCCGGTGACTTGACCCGGCCCACGGCAGACCGCACCCGCGAGACGCTGTTTTCGATGCTGGTGAGCAGGCTGGGCACATTTGAGGGTCTTGGCGTGGCTGATCTGTTTGCCGGATCGGGCGCGCTGGGGCTGGAAGCCTTGTCACGCGGCGCGGCGACCTGCCTGTTTGGCGAACAGGATGCCGCCGCTTTGCG
The DNA here is from genome assembly GCA_031411415.1 of Novosphingobium sp. Taxonomy (GTDB): domain Bacteria; phylum Pseudomonadota; class Alphaproteobacteria; order Sphingomonadales; family Sphingomonadaceae; genus Novosphingobium. Next base: position 2,613 of record JANOBA010000495.1, on the reverse strand, counting down.
CTCGCTGCGCGCCAACGTGGCCAACCTGGAGGCGCAAACCCGCTGCGATGTCCGCGCAGGATCGGTGCTGACCCTGCCGCCGGTGAAAGCCCCGCTCGACCTGATCCTGCTCGATCCGCCCTATGGCAGCGGCGCCGGCGTTGTGGCGCTGGAAAAGCTGGCGCGGCTCGGCTGGTTCGGCCCGGCCACATGGATCAGCCTTGAAACTGCGCACAATGAAGATGTGAAGCTCAAGCAATTTGCCATCGATGCCGAGCGCAAGGTCGGCAAGGCGAAGATCACCCTGCTGCGGTTTGCGGCTTAGCCGTCAGCACTCCGATCAGCGTGAGCAGCCCGGCAAGGCTGATCAGCATGCCGACGAAAATCAGGTTGCCCGATGCCGCCATCGCCTGCGCCACGAAGGGCGTCAGCGCGCCGCCGACGATGCCGCCGGCATTGAACGCCACCGAGACCCCGCTGTAGCGCACCAGCGGCGGGTAGAGCGTCGGCAGCCATGCCCCGAGCGGTCCATAGACATAGCCCATGACGAACAGCGCGGCCGAAAGCGTGGCGAAGACCAGCAGCAGCGAACCCGAAGCAAGGCCGGGGCCGAAAACGAAGCCGAGCAGCACCGCCGCCGCCGCGCCCAGTGCCAGCGTTGAGCGGCTGCCCCGCCGGTCGGCGCGCCACGCCGCCAGTGCAATCCCCAATGCCAGAAAGCAGTTCGCCGCCAGCTGCACGCCCAGAAATTCCGTGCGGCCATAGCCCAGTGCGCCGGTGCCTACGCCCAGTGCGAAAGCGGTGGAGAGATAGAACAGCGCAAAGCAGGCGACCGCGCCGGCTGTGCCCGCCAGCACCGCCCAGCCATGCCGTGCGAACAGCCGCGTCAGCGGCACGGGCAGAGGCTTCTCATGCGTCAGCGCCGCGCGGAACGCCGGCGTCTCGCCAATGCTGAGCCGGACCCACAGCCCCAAGCAGACCAGCACCGAGCTGAGCAGGAATGGCACCCGCCAGCCCCAGTCCTTGAACTCCGCTTCCGGCAGCCACAGCCCCAGCGCCAGGAACAGGCCATTGGCGGCAAGAAAGCCCACCGGCGCGCCGAATTGCGGCGCCGCGCCAAAGCGCGCCTCCCAGCCCTTTGGCGCATTTTCCACCGCCAGCAGCGCCGCTCCGCCCCATTCGCCGCCAAGGCCAAAGCCCTGCCCAAAGCGCAGCACACAGAGCAGCGCCGGCGCCAGCCAGCCCGCGCCCCAGCCTTCCGCCATCGCATAAGTCGGCAGGAAGGCGATCAACAGGGTTGAGACCCCCATCATCATCAGAGAGACCACAAAAGTGGACTTGCGCCCCACCCGGTCGCCGAAATGGCCGAAAGCGATCGCGCCCAGTGGCCGGGCGACAAAGGCGATGCCGAAAGTCAGGAATGAAAGCGCCAGCGCGGCGGCAGGCGACTGTTCGGGAAAAAACAGCGGGCCAAAGACCAGCGCGGCGGCAGTCGCGTAGATATAGAAATCGTAGAATTCGACTGCGGTGCCGGCCAAGGCGGCGGTGAGCACGCGCCGATGCTTGAGAATGGCATGTTGGCGGATCGGGTGAATGGCGGTCGTCATCGCCGCGACAGGTCGCCGCGCGGCTGGCCGGTGTCAATTGAAAATCGGGCAAAGGCGGGCGCCGGATGAACCGGCGCCCGCCTCCCCAGTCATGGCATGCTTGGAATGCGGGACCTGCCTCGCCGCCGCACGGCGACTATGGTTGCGACCCGACGCGCAGACGGCGGCGAGGGCAGGTTTTGCCATGACTGGCGCCGGCAGTGCTCCGCCGGCGGCAGCGGCCTCTAGCGGAACAATACTTACACGAATGTTAATAAAGCCCGGTTGCGAGGCTTATCGTCCGCCCCCTCTTGCGCCGGCCATTCGCGTTCCCTAGTTGTTCGCCGGTGCCCGACCCCTCATCCCCAGCCACCAATCCGCCCGATGCCTGGCTTGCCGCGTTGAACGAACCCCAGCGCGAAGCCGTGCTGACCACCGAGGGCCCGGTGCTGATGCTGGCCGGCGCGGGCACGGGGAAAACCTCGGCGCTCACCGCAAGGCTCGCCCATCTGGTGCGCTCGCGGCTGGCATGGCCGAGCGAAATCCTCTGCGTGACTTTCACCAACCGGGCCGCGCGCGAGATGAAGGAGCGTGTGGGCCAGCTGATCGGCGATGCGGTGGAGGGCATGCCGTGGATGGGCACGTTCCATTCGATCGGCGCCAAGCTGCTGCGCCGCCATGCCGAGCTGATGGGGCTGCAAAGCAATTTCACGATCATCGACACCGACGACCAGCTGCGCCTGCTCAAGCAGCTGATTCAGGCCGAAGAGGTCGATGACAAGCGCTTCCCGCCGCGCCTGCTTGCCTCGCTGATTGATCGCTGGAAGAACAAAGGTTTGGGGCCCGGCGATCTCGATGCGCGCGAGAACGAAGCCTATGCGAATGGCAAAGGCCAGCATTTCTACCGGCTTTATCAGGACCGGCTGAAGGCGCTGAATGCCTGCGATTTCGGTGACTTGCTGCTCCAAGGGCTGAACCTGCTGCGCGGGCATCCCGAAGTGCTGGCCCAATATCAGGATCGCTTCAAATATATCCTTGTCGACGAATA
>JANOBA010000494.1:0-2216 GCA_031411415.1 Novosphingobium sp. | reverse complement strand
CCGCCGCGTTTTTCGGCATTGTGTTTTTCAGCGTGATTGAGCAAAATCCGCCGCATCATTTGCAACGTGTTGCAACGTCAGGGTTCAACCGGGTGGGAAGTTGGGGATTTTGGCGCGACTTACAACCTCGGTCTGACGGTCCCCCATACGGAGTTTCGGTAGTCAGCATGCCACAGACGTGTATCCAGCAAACGATGCTGCTTGGGTCATTTACGATCTGATCGTATTGAAACCTTTTCGTTCGGACAAAGCACTTCTCTGAGGTGATGCACCTGAGCTCGACATGGTTTCAGCATGGTTCCGACTTACGCCAGTGCCTTCTGCGCCTCCTTCAAAAAATCCGGGTGCAGACGCTGGATGTCTGGCCCGTGTTTCCAGAAGAATTCATAGCCAGGCACCAGCTGACCCTCAGGCTTGAATAGCGCAATGATGCGCCAACCCGAGCGACTGTTTGCACTTCCGCCTTGGCCACCCGCCATGTCTTTTTTCAGAAAAACCCCCAAGCGTGTCGCCATTTTGTGAAAACTCGCGTCCGCGTTCTTGATTTCTATTCCCATATAATAGTTGCCGGTCTCTGTTCCTGCCCGGGTAAGATATTTGGTGCTGCTGGTTATTTTTCCAGACTTTACCTGAGCTACCAAAGAGGCCAACTCCCCCACGATCATCGTGTTCATCGGATCAGTAGCCCAATTCCTGACCTCAATCGGCATCCAGCATTCTCCTTGTCCACTGCCGGACAAATGGTCCAGCGCTGCTACAAATAAAATTTTCGATTAGAAGCGCGCTGATCTCACGTATTCGGTCCTACGTGAACGCTGCAAAAAGACGTCATTGGTACCGCCGGAATAATGCGCTGGCGTATTTATGATTGCAGGAATCTTCTATCCAATCAAGCATGCTGCCATAGCGGAGCCGCCGATTTGTGGGCCGCGAAGTCCTGATACTTTCTCAGCACCGTCTCTGTTTTATTGCCGCCGCTGTCTTGGGGCGTTATGGCTCAGGTACATTTCCGCCACGAAACTTGCCGCGGCACTTTGCGAACCGGCTTGGGCTCGTGCACGACGAGCCCCGTATCGAAACATAAAATCGGCGTGAGGCAGGATGTCACTGCCCAATGCGAAAACTCGGCCCCCAAGGGGTTTCAACGACTCTGAGACCAATTCGGCAAAGCGGGTTGAATTCCATCCCCCGCGCGACATAGTAGTTGGTAGGGCACGGAGCCATTCGCTTAACGAATGCTGGGCGGCCGCTGGGTCTGATGTGGCGTTGTTGGTCCGGCTGGCGATGCTGACTTTTCCATCTGATGGTCACTCAAGTCTCAGACATAGTTCGATCACAGTCTCGTTCCCTCCACCAAAGAATTCAAGGGCTTGGTAGAGTTACCTGAGCCTTTTTTCTTTTTCGGCTACCACCGGGCTACCACGGCAGGAGCCACTGGCCGCATTTCGATGAAGTTGGGCTCAGGACCCATTGATTTGATCAGCTTTCGTGATTCAGCCTCCGCAAGGAGACCTGAGATATGAGCAATTTGTTCTGGCTGACCGAAGCGCAAATGGCCCGGCTTCGGCCGTTTTTCCCCATGAGCCATGGGCGTCCAAGGGTGGATGAACGTCGGTTTCTGAGCGGCATAATCTTCATCAATCGCAACGGGTTGCGGTGATCCGATGCGCCTCTCGAATATGAGTCGCCGAAGACGCTCTACAACCGCTGGAAGCGGTGGAGCGGGATGGGGGTCTTTGCCCGGATCATGGAGGGCCTAGCGTCCGAGGCGGCAGCGCCGAAAACGGTAATGATCGACGCGACCTATCTGAAAGCGCACCGTACGGCTTCAAGCCTGCGGGTGAAAAAGGGGGGCGCGGAAGGGCGATCGGGCGCACAAAAGGCGGCCTGAACACCAAGCTCCATGCCATCGCCGACGCCAAGGGTCGACCGCTGAAGTTCTTCATGACGGCGGGTGAGGTCAGCGATTACACCGGTGCGGCGGCTCTGCTGGGCCACATGCCAACTGCGGACTGGCTTCTAGCGGACCGCGGCTATGATGCCGATTGGTATCGGGAAGCGTTAAAAGACAAGGGGATAAGGGTCTGCATCCCTGGTCGGAAAAGCTGCAAGAAGAAGATCCGCTTCGACCGACGCCGCTACAAGCGGCGCAACCGCATCGAGATCATGTTCGGCAGGCTCAACGACTGGCGCCGGGTTGCAACCCGATACGACCG
>JANOBA010000493.1:0-6950 GCA_031411415.1 Novosphingobium sp. | reverse complement strand
ACCTCGCGGCTGGCGCGGAAAGACACCAGGATCGGCGATCTCAGCGTTCCGGCAGGCACACGCATCTCGATTTCGTTTGCCGGGGCCAATCGCGATCCGCGCCGCTGGGAAAAGCCCAATGCGTTCAAACTGAGCCGCCCGAAGATCAAGGAGCACATCGGATTCAGCCGGGGCGCGCATACTTGCATCGGCGCGCCGCTGGCCCGCGCTGAAATCCGCGTCATCCTCGACCGGTTCCTCGAACAGACCTCGCGCATCACCCTCTCGGCCGCGCATCATGGCCCGGCTGGCGCTCGAACGCTTCAATATAAGCCGAGCTATATCATTCGCGGGCTGGAACACCTGCACATCGAACTTGAGCCGAATTGAGGAGCGCCAAATGCCACACCGGGGCGGAATGACCGACATCGAATACCTGACCGAACTTCACGCGATCTACCGCCTGAAAGGCATCCGCGATCACGCTGTCGACCGCAAGGACTGGGCGACTTACGCTGCGCTGCACAGCGATCAATATGTGGCGATGTCGATCACCGCCACGCCGATCACGGGCGGTCAGGCAGCCGCCGATCAGCTGGCAGTGCAACTCGCGGGCGTCACCACAATTCACCACTGCCATACGCCGGTGATCGATTTCCAGGACCGCGACCACGCCACCGGCGTCTGGGCGATGGAGGACAACCTGTTCTGGAAGCGTAACGGCGAGAAACAGTGGCTACGCGGCTTCGGCTTTTATCACGAGACCTATGTTCGCGAGGCCGATGGCGCGTGGCGCTTCATCTATCGCAAACTCGACCGCACCCATGCCGAAACCTCGCCCGGCGCAGCGCTGATCTCCGCCGATTTTTCGGGCGAAAACACCATCGTCGCAGTCGCGTGAGGCTGATCATTATCACCAAAGCAAGGAGAAATTGAAATGTCAGGACTTTCAGGAAAACGCGTACTTGTAACCGGGGCTAGCGGGCTCGTGGCGCTGCCCGTCGCAGTCGAACTGGCCAAGAACAACGAGGTTTTCGCCGTCGCGCGGTGGTCAGACCCCGAGCAGAAAAAGTTGGTCGAGACGCAGGGCGCGCAGGCGGTGACTTTCGATCTCGCCAATGAAGACATGTCTGCGCTGCCCAAGAACATCGACGTTGTGATCAACTATGCGGTGCTGCCGCCGACTTACAAGAACATGGCCTATGACGTGAACACTGGTGGAACCGGCCGGCTGGCGCGGCTCTATCGCGATGCTGAGGCTTTCGTGCAGGGCAGCACTGGCTCGCTCTATGAATACCAGGGCGAGCGGCCCCTGCGCGAGGATGATCCCTATGGTCTGCACAGCGGCGGCGAAAATTATGCCGCCAGCAAGATCGGCGCGGAATACCTGATGAAGCACCTCAGCATCGACTATAACCTGCCGGTCACGCTGATCCGCATCTTCTCGTTCTATGGCCCGCGCGGCGGCGGCATGACCCAGCGCATCGATCAGGTCGCGCGCGGTGAGCCGGTCAGCGTCTATCCCGGCGTGCGCAATGTCCACACCCCGCTTTATGAAGACGATTACGTCGAAAAGACCATCGGCTGCGCCACAATCGCCAAAGTCGGCGCCGAGGTGGTCAATGTCGGTGGTTCGGAAAGTTGCACCACCCAGGAATATTGCATCATGGCTGGTGAAATTCTTGGCAAGGAGCCGATCTTCGCCGAAAATGGCGGTTCCTGGCCGATCTGGGCGGATACCACCAAAATGGAAAAGCTGCTCGGACCCAGCAAGGTCTCGGTGCGCGAAGGCGTGCGCCGGGTGCTTGAATCCACCGACCAACGGCTCGGCAATGTGCATCATGTCCTCGGTCAACCCGAGGACTGAACGGAAAGCAGACAGGCGGGCACGGCGGTTGCCCGTCTGTGAAGCACCGCGAAGGCCGGAGGATCACCTCCGCCTTCGCGGCGGTAGGCAAAGGTCGCCCAAACTGGCGAGGAGTCCAAATGCCCGTGCTCGGCCTAAACCATATCAACGTGCGCACGCCGGATTTCCTGCGCACGGTGGAATTCCTGCGCGACGCACTTGGCATGGCGGCAACAGCGGTGCCGGGGCATGGCAGGATCGATAAGACGGCGTGGCTTCACGATACGGCAGGCGTGCCGGTGTTGCATCTCGCGAGCGCTGATGTGCCCTATTCGGCGGGTGAAATTCTGCCCGAGGTGCCGCCGCGCGGCAGCGGCGCGATCCATCATGTGGCGCTGACCTGTTCGGACTATGAGGCCATGCGCGCACGCCTCGCCGCACTTGATCTCGGCTTCCGCGAAAACATTCCGGAACCGGGAGTGCGGCAAATCTTTGTGCAGGACCCGACTGGCATCACCTTCGAACTTAATTTCAGCGAAGCCTGAGTGGTGCTGTAAAATCCATCAAACTTCGGAAGACGCGCTATCACCTGCATCGCTATCTTGAGCTCGACTGACAACCGGGTAATCCGTCAAATCAGAGATCGCCTCCACCCTTCAAATCCCGCGACTGGATGATATGAAGTTTCCCCGCCGGGCGACTTCACGGCTGGTGCGTTCAAGCGTGAGAGCATCAGCGGATCACACGCCTTCCTGGCAACCGCCGAAGTCGATGCACAGCGAAAGGCCGCGACTGTTGTGACGTTAGGCGATTCCATCACTGATAGCGCCTGATCAACACATGGCGACAGAGCAATGGTGCCCGGGGACGGAATCGAACCGCCGACACCATGATTTTCAGCCACGGAATGTCGTTGATTTATAAAGGATAAAGTAGAAAAATCAGCCCATTTGCTCAACGTAGAACCTTCGTTGGCGGGGTGGGGCGGTACACCTTGAACCGGTGACACTATAACCACGTTGCAGAACAGAAACGGTTGATGCAGTTGAAGATTACCATTCCGTCGCATTCGACACGATGAAGCGATGAAGCAGTGGGCCCTGCTGGTCCTGACCACGCCGGTTTTGGCGTTTGTCTGAGCCCATAGTCACCTTCAGATTTGAGTAGAGTTCGGCCTCCTCTGCTTGAGGCTTGATAGGTCAGGCTACAATCCGAGGAGGCGCTGAGATAAATGCTCATACCATCCCCTTCAATAAGCCGGTAAGCCCCCGTCCAGGGTTGGGTGCCGATTCTTGAAATGAAGGACTGCAGATGGAAATGAGATATGTCTGACAAGCAGTTTCATTGCCCGGTGGGGAGGCAAGTCGTGACCTTCTCCACCGTGTGGAAGACGATCCGAGTTGGATTTCCAGCTGTCCAGGAATTTAAGGGTTGCTCTGGGTCATCCACTTGCGGGGTGGAGCAGAAGCACGATGGTGGAATTGCATACAGTTGGTCAATTTGCCCTGAACACTCGAAAATGAGGTGACTCGTGAAGCCAGTTGCGCGCAATTTTTCAAGATCAAACTTGACGAGTGGAAAATATGTTCCGTTCTTAGCTTGGCCGTAAATCGTGATATCGTCCGCCATGGTCCCGCGTATGAAAGCCACGCTTGCGGGGCAAGGAATAACTAGTGAACCGCCGTTAGGGTCTGGACCCGTTGACACCGGCATCCATGATCGAACGTAAGCCCGCCCAACTCGATAAATTCAAAGAATCCGCACGCGAACACGACGCGGACGAAGCGCGTTGGGGATGGGGCTGCTGCGTAAGGTGGCGAAGGTTCAAGCCGAAGCCGGAAAAGCCTTCTAGCGGCTGAAAAACAGTGACTTAAGGATGACGGTGAGCGAATGAGGCGAAACGCTCTTGTATTTCAAAAAGTTGCACACCATCGCTATATATTCGCGGTCGAGCTTGAAGCCTGACAGGTCGACGGGGTTTTCGGTTCGGTGTGATTCATAGTAGCAGCAAAAACTAACGGCCAAGTCAAAGGCTAGATACTCGTTGACATACCCGTAGAGCAAGTCGCGGAACTCTTGTTCATCCTTCGAAACCGGGTATCCTTCTGAATCACCTAGGTTAAGTGTCAGGTCAACTGCTTCGACAACCGGTGCGAATCGACGAAGCCAGAACGCCAAGTGCGCAGCTCGCTTGAAGTGATCCAATCCCTCTTCGATATGAGGTTCATGATCCCCAACCCGTTTCATGTCGTGACACCATGCGCCGTGGACATCAGCTAGTCTGGTCGCGGCCAAGCGCGGCATAAGTCGCGCTTGGTCGAGTGTAACCATCGCATATTCGGAGAAGAAGTTGCCGAAAGCCTTTTTGTCCCCCGTGATAGTTTCGAGGGTTGAACCGTCAATTTTCATTGTGCGCCAATCTGCTTTATATCAGTGTGTTATGGCGACAATCAGTTACGCTAGAAAGCTGGTTTTCAGCTCCATAGAACCTGTGGCTTCTGGAAGGTGGTTTGCCGGATAGCCGTAAGTTGGACGCTCGCCAGCCTTAGCGCGCGAAGCGAAATAACCTTCAATGAAGAGGCCTTCAAACTCTGCGTCAACTAGAGCCTGAGGCCCTTGCTGGGTGTTCTGATCCATAACTTACTCCCTGTAGCAACCTATTACGAGCCGCATGGACGCGGTAACAAGTTGTTGCGGATATTACAACTGCGTTAACAAAGCCTTCAACACAATGCCTTGGGCGGCGCGCTCCTTAGCTCCGTTGCAGCTGAATGTCACCTGTCTTTGTGGTCTATTTGCAATCTATATAATCGCCAAAAATTGGCCTGGTTGAGCAGCAGTCAACTGAAGCTGTCGCGCTTGAAAAGCGCAGAATGTACCGCCGACACGATAACATTTGCGGGACCAGGTTTTGAACCACCGACACTATAACTTGATCTGTCTAAGTGCTTGAAAAGGCTGGTGCCCGGGGACGGAATCGAACCGCCGACACCATGATTTTCAGTCATGTGCTCTACCAACTGAGCTACCCGGGCATCGCTGCTGCGGCGGCCTGAAAAGCGGACCGGCGTGCGATTGGAAGCGCGCCTATGACGAAGCGGCGCGCGATTGGCAAGGTGGAATCAGCTGTCATCCGGCAGCTCGGGCGTGGCGGGCGGGCCGGGGAGGGCATAGCCATCGTCCAGCCAGCGCACGAGATCACGGTCACGGCAGCGGGTCGAGCAAAACGGCGCATGCTCGGCGTTGCGGGCCTTGCGGCAAATCGGGCACAGGGCACGTCTAGGACTGGCTGACATGAACATGGCCATAGCCGATAGCCGCCGGGTCGGCGACCAGTTCGATATCAGTCCCCAACCTTTTTTTAAGCGCGTCGACCTCCTCATCCCATTGGCGGATGAGTTTGATCACCGCCGGCGGGCCGACCAGCTGGCGCTTGCCGTGGCCGGTCGAGCGGCCAGCCTCGCGGAGCAGCGCCACGGCGCGGCTTTCTGCCGAGAGCCGGCCGGGGGTGGTGGTGCACAGCAGCTCTTGAATTGATGGTCCAGTGCGCGGGCGGATGATCTGGACGAAGCCGAAGCCGTTCATCGCGGTGCACTTGTGCGGCCCAAGCGGCGCGCAGGCCTCGCCCAGCGCGGCGTCGATCGCTGCGCGGGCCTTGCGCTGGTCCAGGGTGATGAAATCGATGCCCACTGGTCCGCCGATATCGAGCAGACGCAGCAGGCGGCCGATTTCGCGGGCGGCTGCGAGATTGAGCGCCAAAGCATCGCCGCCGCCATCGATATCGATCATCGTCATCGCGCGGGTCCGCTCGATCGATAGCGTGCCCCCGGCGATGGGAAATTCGCCTACCGTCGCCGCCTCGATTAGTCCGTCGAGGTCGGCATCGGCTATGGCTTGTGGATCGATGCGCAGTTCCGGCGCGGCTGCGCCGAGATCGGTGCGTAGTGCATTGAGGCTCGCCGCATCGGGGCACAGGATTGCATCAGGTTGGGGCACAAATCGGTGCAGGAACGGCAACCGGGGTGCGGCGTTGGAGTGCCAGCCGGGCTCGCCCTGCGGCGAGGCGCCAGGGGCAGGGCGCACCATTGCGGACTTCCAGCGGCCCGGCTCGGGAATTGGCGCGCGGGTCATCAGCACCGCAAGCAAGGCGCCTTCGACAAGACCTTTTGCCGGCTGGAGGATTGCCTCCTTGCCGCCGCCGATCGAAACTTGCGCCTTGTTTGGGCCAAGGCTGCGCAGCACCCGCGCGGTGTAGACCTCGCCGGCAGCAAGCAGCGCAGCATTGCGGCGTGGTCGCAGGATTCGCAGTTCGGTGAGTTGGCCCTGTTCGATCAGTCCGGCGCGAATTTCACCTGGGCCAGCATCCCACAGCAGGGTGCGGCTCATGGCAGGATGAAGCCCGCGGCGCGCAACAGGGCTCGGGTCTCAAACAGGGGCAGGCCGACAACGCCCGAATGGCTGCCGGAAATCCACGCGATCAGCCCTTCGGCGCTGCCTTGGATGGCATAGCCGCCTGCTTTGCCCTGCCATTCGCCGCTGGCGACATAGCCTTCGATTTCATCTGACGAGAGCGGCTTGAAGCGAACGATGGTTTCTGACAACCGCTCGCGCATCGTGCCATCGGGGGAGTGGAGGGCAATAGCCGAGAGTACGCGGTGGCGTCGACCGGACAGCAGTTTCAGGCAATTGCGGGCGGTCGCTTCGTCCTCAGCCTTGGGCAGGATGCGTCGGCCCAATGCGACAACTGTGTCACCGCCGAACACATGCGCGTCGCCGCCCGGCACCGCCAGCGCCTTCTGGCGCGCCATGCGCTGGGCATAGACGTGCGGAACTTCAGCCTTAAGCGGAGCTTCATCGATATCAGCAGCGCGAACCAGAGCGGGAACGACGTCCAGCCGGGCAAGCAATTCGAGCCTGCGCGGGCTGGCGGAGGCAAGGATCAGACGCTGGGCAGGCACTCGCCTGACTTAGCCAAACTGGCCGGGGCCGCCCCGACCGGGCATGAAGCGATAGGTGATGCGGCCCTTGGTAAGGTCATACGGCGTCAGCTCGACCAGCACTTCATCGCCCACCAGCACGCGGATGCGGTTCTTGCGCATCTTGCCTGCAGTGTGGCCAAGGATCT
>JANOBA010000492.1:0-5845 GCA_031411415.1 Novosphingobium sp. | reverse complement strand
TGGGCCGTGTCTCAGTCCCAGTGTGGCTGATCATCCTCTCAGACCAGCTAAGGATCGTCGCCTTGGTAAGCTTTTACCTTACCAACTAGCTAATCCTACGCGGGCTCATCCTTCGGCGATAAATCTTTGGACTTACGTCATCATCCGGTATTAGCAGTCATTTCTAACTGTTGTTCCGAACCGAAGGGCAGATTCCCACGCGTTACGCACCCGTGCGCCACTAGACGTTCACCCGAAGGTGAGGTCTCGTTCGACTTGCATGTGTTAGGCATGCCGCCAGCGTTCGTTCTGAGCCAGGATCAAACTCTCAAGTTTGTGTCCCAATCAGACCAGCACAGGCCGAAGCCTGCTAACTGACTTAATTGAATTCAGGGGGTCAATTACCCTGCACTTATCAAAACGTATGGTTACGTTAGGACATGTAAGGATCATGATCCATAGAGGCGAACCTCCATGGTGATCCAAAGGGTAACGACTAATTTAAACTGCCACCCCGAGCCCTGAAGCCCCGGGAGCAGGCGCCGTCGCCCACATGTCCCTTCATCTAAAACCGACAATGTCAAAGAGCCAACCAACAAAAGAGGCGGACAACCATGCCTCCCCGATTATGATACCGGGGGACAGCTGTCCGTTCTATGTTGGCGACCAGGTGGCGCGCCGCCGTTTTGTTGGCGCCCCGTCCGGTGAACAGGCCTCTAGATAGGACCTTTGATTCGGTCAACGACTTTTTGCAGTTTTGTTTCAATTTCATCGAAAGTCGCGGAACTCTGCCATTCCTGAGGGCTTCGTTGGCATGTTCCCTGGACGGCCCGATCTACCAATCCTTTGAATTGCCGTCACTTACGCTGGATTCGTCCCGTGATTCTCCGATTGCCGTTGCCGTTTGCCCAGGCCCGGCCTGGCGCGCGCTCACGATGTCTGACTAATCGGCCGGCGTAAGTGCGCTTGATTGCTCGATAATCATGGGCTGCGCTACACGCGATTGGCCGCAGGCGCATTCAGCCCGGAGGCACAATACGATCTGGCCATTGCCAACTACTTTGGCGACGTCGCCATACCAAAAAGCCTGCCCGAGGCCGCACGTTGGCCAAGGCTGTCAGACGACAACGGCCTCGCCCGCGCGCAGCTGCTCTATTCAAAGCTGTTGTGGGCAGGCGAAGGGGTTGCTCAGGATCGGACCCAAGCGGCGCGATGGATGAAGAAAGCGGCTGACCAGCAGGATGAGCCCGCCAGCAACGATCTGAAAGACCCTGAAGTTGTCGCGATTCTAAAAACGTTGTGAAGTCAGGACGCCAAGCACCACCAACTCGGCTTGGTTGACAAATATTTACCATTCCCCGCTAGGCCCGCAGGCATGAGTGGCAGCACGACACAGCACGATACGGCGCACAGTTTTGCCGCGCGCGTAAGAAGCGCTGTGTTCTGGCGTTGGGGCAGTCAGGTGCTGGCGCAGATCGTCACCTGGACGGTGACGCTGATGATCGTCCGCCTGCTCGATCCGCACGACTATGGCCTGTTTGCCATGACGCAGACCGTGCTGACTGCGCTGAACTTCCTCAATGGCTATAGCTATGCCAGCTCGCTGATCCATTCGAAGGAAGTGGGCGAACGGCAGATCGGCCAGGCTTTCGGTATGTTGCTGGTCTCCAATGGCATGCTGGCAAGCGCACAATTCCTGCTCGCACCAATGGCGGCGGCTTATTACGGCCAGCCGGTGATCGGCGATATCCTGCGCATTCAGGCAGTCATCTTTCTCACCACGCCATTTATCGCGCTGCCATCCGAGCTGCTCGCGCGGCAGCTCGATTTCCGGCGGCAGGCTCTGATCTCGCTGAGCTGCGCCGGGATTGGCTCTGCGGTCGCACTGTTCCTCGCCTGGCATGACTATGGCGTGTGGGCGCTGGTCTGGGCGCCGATTGCGACGTTCACCACGCGCGGAATCGGGCTGAGTCTGGCCTGGGGCAAGCTGATCCGGCCGGTGTTCGATTTTCGCGGGGCGGGCAAGATGCTGGGCTTCGGCGCGACTCTGACGCTGTGTCAGATGTGCTGGATCATCCAGAGCCAGTCCGACATCGTGATTGCTGGGCGCCAGTTTACCACCCACAACCTGGGCATCTATTCCGAAGCGCTGTTCCTTACGCTGATCTTCACCGGGCGGTTTCTGCCGCCGCTGAATGAAGTCGCCTTCCCGGCCTATTCAGAGCTGCGCAACCGCGGCGAGGCGCTTGCCCCGGCGTGGATCAGCACCGCGCGGATGATCATGCTGATCGCCGCGCCCTTCTATATCGGGCTCAGTCTGGTGGCCGGCCCGCTGGTGACGACATTCTTCGGGCCGAAATGGCTGGAGATGATACCAATCGTCGCAGGGCTCGCCGCAGTGATGCCGGTGATGGCGCTGCAGATTTCCTGTTCACCGGCGACCAATGCGCTTGGCCGGCCGGGCATTTATCTGTTCACCGGCTCGTGCGGCGCGGTGATCATGCCGGTCTGCTATCTGCTTTCCGCCGATGGCGGGCCGCAGGGGCTGGTGAATGCCTGGCACATTGCCGCGCCGCTGCTGCTGGTGGTGACGCTGAGCGTGACCCTGCCGGCAATCGGCGCGCGATTGGGCGATCTGGTGCGTGCGCTGCTTCCCGTTGCCACGGGCTGCCTGATCATGGCGCTGTGCGTGTGGGGACTGGAGGCGACTTCGCTCGCCAGCCTTTCGCCACCGATGCAGCTGGCGATTCTGGCGCCGGCAGGTGCGGCGGTCTATTTCGCCACGCTGCGGCTGATCTGGCCGGAAGTTCTCGCCGAAGTCTGGGCCAAGTTGCGCAAGCCCAAGCCGGAGGGCAGCGAAAGCGCGACGAGCCAGACGCAGTCCCTGGCGGGCTGAGGCGCGTTTAACTCCATTCAGGGTGACGCAAAGTTTCTCGTGCGAATTTGCGGCAGACGTGACTAGGAGGTCGAAGCTCCCAACCGAGGTCATCATGCTGCGCCGTTCGATTCTGCTCTTGTCTGCCCTTGCCCTTTCCGCCTGCGCCGCCCAGCCGCGCGCGCCGCTGGTTTCGGCCCCTGCCCCATCCAGCACAAGCGCGCCGGCACCCGCCCAGCCCGCGCCGCTCGCCGATCTGATCAAAGCCGTCGACATCCCGTTCGAAAGCTTCAGCCTGCCAAATGGGCTGACCACCATCGTCCATACCGACCGCAAGGCACCGATTGTCGGAGTGACAATCTATTACCGCATCGGCTCGAAGCACGAACCGCGCGGGCGCACCGGCTTTGCCCACCTCTATGAACACATCTTCTTCACCGGCTCGGAAAACGTGCCGCAATACGACAGGCCGCTCGAGGCCGCCGGCGCGATGCCGAGCAATGGCTCTACTTTCTTCGATCGCACCAACTATGTCGTGACCGTGCCCAAGGGTGCGCTGGATCTGGCGCTGTTTCAGGAGAGCGACCGCATGGGGCATTTGCTGGGCGCGGTGACCCAGGACCGGCTCGACAAGCAGCGCGGCGTTGTCCAGAACGAAAAGCGCCAGGGCGACAACAATCCCTATGGCCTGACGAATTATGCCGTCAGCGACGGCCTGTTCCCGGTTGGCCATCCCTATCGCCATTCGACTATCGGCTCGATGGCTGATCTTGACGCGGCGACGCTCGACGATGTGCGCCAGTGGTTCCGCGACCACTATGGCCCGAACAATGCGGTGCTGGTGCTGACCGGCGATATCGACATGGCCACGGCCCGGCCGCTGGTTGAAAAGAATTTCGCTGCGATCCCGCGCGGACCGGACGTTCACCCGGTTGTCGCCGGCCCCTATAGCTTGCCCGCGCGCGTGAAACACGAAATGGTCGATGCCGTGCCGGTAACCCGGATCACCCGCAACTGGACCGGTCCGGGGCTGGCCGATCCCGATTCGATTGCGCTTGAAGCGGGAACGCGCGTGCTCGGCGGGCTTGCCTCCTCGCGACTCGACAATGCGCTGGTGCGCGGCGAGCAGCTCGCGGTCAGGGTAACGGCGGGCACCCAGACGCTGGAACAGGTCGGCTTCGTCGAAGTGACGATGGACCTGAAGCCGGGAGCCGACCGCGCGCACGCCGAGGCGCGCTTTGACGAGCTGATCGCACAGTTCATTGCCGAAGGGCCGAGCGAAGACGAATTGCGCCGCGCCGTGACTGGCGCGGTCTCAGCGCAGATCGGCGCGCTGGAAGTGGTCGGCGACTTTGGCGGTAAAGGCGTCACGCTGGCCGAAGGGCAGCTATATTCGGGCAATCCCGCGCAATACAAAACCGACCTCGCCCGTGCGGCCGCGCTCACCCCCGCCCAGGTGCGCGGCGCCATGCAGCGCTGGTTGACCCGGCCGAGCTTCGATCTGACTGTCGTCCCCGGAACCCGCACCGAAAGCGGCGACGCGATGGGCGGCTGGGGCGATGAAGCCGCTGGCGCATCTGCCGTGCGGCCCAGCCCCCGCAAGGCCGCGACGCGCATCGCCCCGGGGCCGAAACGGACTCCGCCGCCAGTCGCGCCGGTCGGCGATCTCGATTTCCCCGCCATCGAGCGCGCGCGCCTGTCCAACGGCATCACGGTCGCGCTGGCGCGCCGCCGCGCCATTCCCAAAGTGATCCTCAACCTGGCTTTCGACGCCGGCTATGCCGCCGACGCCGCCGATGGGCCGGGCACGCAAGGCTTCATGCTGGCGATGCTCAAGGAAGGCACGTCAGGTCCCAATGGCAGCCGCAACTCGACCGCGATCGCCGAAGAGCAGGAGCGGCTCGGCGCAGATATTTCGCTGGGCAGCAGCATCGACGAGAGCAGCGCGTCGCTTTCCGCGCTGACCGCCAATCTCGCGCCCTCGCTCGAACTGATGGCCGATATCGTCCGCAACCCCGCTTTCGCGCCGGGCGAGGTTGAGCGGCTGCGCGGCCAGCGACTTGCCGACCTGTCGCAGACCCTCGCCGATCCCAACGCGCTGGCCCGCCGCGAGCTGAACCACATCCTGTTCGGCGCGCATCCCTATGGCCAGCCGGGCGACGGGCTGGGCACCGCAGAAGCGATCAAAGCGCTGACCCCCGAGGCGCTGCGCAAGGCGCACGGCGAATGGCTGCGGCCAGACAGGGCGCGGATAACCGTGGCGGGCGATGTGGCCATGGCCGAGCTGCTGCCCATGCTGGAGCGCGCATTCGGCACCTGGCAGAGCGCGGCGGGGCCTGCGCCGGCCAAGCCAGTGGATGCCGCAATTCCTCCCCCAACCCCGCGCATCGTCGTGATCGACCGGCCCGACTCGCCGCAATCGGTGATCTATGCCGGGCGCGTGCTGCCGCTGACTGGAAAGACTCCGGACATGGAGGCGCTGGCTCTGGCCAACGAAGTGCTCGGCGGCGGCTTCCTCAGCCGGCTCAATCTTGATCTGCGCGAGGACAAGGCATGGTCCTATGGCGTCGGCAGCGGGGTGAGCAGCCCGGCGGGCCCGCGCATGCTGATGCTCGCCGCCCCGGTTCAGGCCGACCGCACCGGCGACACGATCCGCGCGCTCATTGCCCAGATGGCGGCTTTCCCGGCGGCCAAGCCGGTCAATGCTGAGGAGCTGAACCGCGTGATCGACGGTAATATCCGTTCGCTTCCCGGCAGTTTCGAGACCAATGCCCAGGTCGTCTCCGCGATGATCCGCAACGAACTTCTGGGCCGGACGGACAATTTCTACACCACGCTCGCCAGCCGATACCGCGCGATCGATGCAAAGCAGATCAACGCCATGGCCGCCGCCCACCTGCAACCGGGCGGGCTGACATTCGTCGTGGTGGGGACCCGGAAGCTGATCGAACCGCAGCTGAAGGGCATCGGTCTGCCGGTCGAATTCGTCGC
>JANOBA010000491.1:0-2579 GCA_031411415.1 Novosphingobium sp. | reverse complement strand
CGAATCGGTGATCTTGCCGACGCAGGCCCCGGCAGTGCCGTGGCCATCGTCCAGCGCGATGGGGAAGCTCTGCGGTGCGACCAACTGGCCGAAGCGGCTCTCCAGCGCATAATGGCGGTCAAAATGCAGGAGGTTGGCATAGTGCATCGCGTGCACCCAGCGGCGGATGTCGGTGTTGGAAATTGCCTCGCGGATCGGCGAGCTGTCGATCGGCTTGCCGAGATACTGGTCGATATCCGAGCAATCGAGCGTGGGCTGGGTGGTGGTGTCGCTGGCCATAGCCTGAGGTTCCTTCTCCGGGTTGCACCGCGTCTAGCGCGATTCGCTGAAACCTCATTCGGCGATGGGCGCGCGCATGGCAATCCAAATGCTGTTCAGGCGTTCAGCTTTCGCTCGCCCCCCACAGCGCCTCTGCCATAGCGTCGAGATCGGCGAAATCAGCGCCGTGGCCCAGCCGATCATGGCGGTTGAGGGCAAAGCGCCGCACCGGATCAAGCAGGCGGCGGCGCAGCGCGCGTTGCAGCAGGCCAAGCCGCATCAGCGCCTGATCGAGCGCGACTTCAGGCGCACGCAGCCGCAGCGACGACCAGCCATTTTCGACCTGGCCCACCCGTTCGATCACCATGGCGATGTAATCGCGGTGAGGCCCGCGGTGCAGCGGCAGGGCAAGGCGCATGGCGGCGGCATCGCTGGCGGGCAGCAGCAGGCCGTTGGTGCGGAAATCATCGAACCCCACCCGGTCACGGCCGATTGCCTCGAACAGCGGGCCGAAACAGCGCCGGCCGAGCAGCTGGCGTGGCAACAGGTGATGGCGCTGGAGGCCGGGGTGGTAGTCAGCCGCATCCATGCGGTTGACCGTGCGGAAGGCAAGGCGCTCGCGGCGCAGGCCTGCGGGGGTTGTCGCCCTGCCGAGTGCAGCGATCACCCCTGGCGGCGCAAACGGACCTGTCGGCCATCGGCGGAAGGCTCTGCGAACAGCGCCTCTGCCTCTGGGCCGGTCAACCTGCCGGGGACCTGGATCGGGCCATCGCGCACCATGCGATCCGCCAACCGGACAGCCAGCTTGACTGTATCGGAAGGCGATTCGCCGGGGCGCGGCTCGACCCGCAATTCCTGACCGGTGAAGAACGCCAGGCCTTCGCTGGCCACGCTTCCATCATCGAGCCGGGTCATGCCGGAAAATCCCAGAGCAGGAAAAACACCGCCGTTGCACCATGCTTCGACGATTCGGGCGAAATAGTTAATATCCATATAACTCGCCGCCGGCTGCCAGCAGACCGCCGCCGCGCCGAGGCCCGTGGCAAGCTGGCTGGCGAGCGCGGCCATGGCGCGCACCACCGGCTCCATCGCGCCGGCATGGGCAAGGTGCGGCCCCGGGGCCAGCACGCAGGCCTCCCAGCCCTGATCCCCGCAATCGCGCGGCAGGCCGAAATGATGGCGCGGCACGGGCAGCGGGAAAGCCGGCGCAGGCGCCAGCCCGGCCACATCGAAAGTCAGCCCGCTAGACAGCAGTTCCAGCCAGCCTTCGCCCTGGCCGCGATTGCTGCTGATGCGGGCAATCGCTGCCGCTGCGGGCTGCGCGAACACCGCCTCGACCGAGGCGACGGACGGGCGCGCACCGGCAGGGAAGGCCAGTGCGATCCTTGCATTGCTGCGGGCAGCGTCAAAATGGTCCGACACTGCGATGTGACCTGCCTCCCTTATGAACCCCTGTGTCAATTGTCTGGCACCAATGGGGGTCACCCGTCGAGTCCCCGTTGGCTGCATTTGCGCCACATTGAACCTAACTGTCTCAGAACAGGCCAAGTCGCAGGCTTTCGCCGAGCGCCATGCCAAGTTCATGGCAGCGTTCCAG
This sequence comes from Novosphingobium sp., assembly GCA_031411415.1. Lineage (GTDB taxonomy): Bacteria > Pseudomonadota > Alphaproteobacteria > Sphingomonadales > Sphingomonadaceae > Novosphingobium. The sequence continues at coordinate 724 of JANOBA010000491.1, read as the reverse complement.
CGCCTGTGCCGCGACCTGCTTGGGCGCCAGGATCGCCTCGGGGGTCTGCGCCGCAAGGTTCACGATCAGCGGTTCGGCCACACGCCGCAGCCGCCAGCCGGTGACGATTCGATCAATTTGCGCTTCGGCACCCCGCCCATCAGAACCGGCGGCAATCGCGGTGGCATAGGCCCGGCCTTCGACTTGCCCCAGCAGCGGGTAGAAGCAGCGATCGAACATTTCCTTCATCGCCCCGGTCATGCTGCCCAGATTTTCCGGGCAAACAAACAGATAGCCCCGCGCCGCCAGCAGCAGGTCTGCGGAAGCCGATTCGGCGGGGATCAGCATTGCGCCCTCCCCCGCACCATCAGCCGCGGCTGCGGCCATGGCGCGGGCCGCGCCGGTGCGGCTATGCCAGACGATTGCAAGCAAAGGTGCAGGCGCCAGCATCGGCGCGGCGGTCATGCCGGACCGGTCCTTGCCGCGCCCCTCCGATCAGCAGCCCGATCCGCCGCCCAGCGCGCCGCCCAGCAGGCCGCCAAGCCCGCGCTTGGGCCGGCATTGTTGCTGCTGCTGCTGGCGCGTTGACGGACGCTCGTCCTCGTCATCCATGCCCATCGCGCCATTCATGCCGGGGATGTCCATCCAGCTGTTGGTCGACTTGTGGCGGATCCGCGCGGTCCACTGGAGGTTCCACGGGCCGGTTGCGGGGCGCGGCGGATAGGAGAATTCCTCCATCGGGCCA
>JANOBA010000490.1:0-8383 GCA_031411415.1 Novosphingobium sp. | reverse complement strand
CAAATTCGATGTCCGGTGTCAGGTTCGCCTTCATGTCGAATTTTTCGTCGTATCCGAGGTCCTTGAAACGATTGAGCAGTTCCTGCAATAGGAAGGATGGATTTTGAACATCAATGCGGGCCTCCACGACTTTGCTCAAATCCAAGCCGTCCAACTCATCAACGGATTTCAGTTTACCGAGGAGCGAAAATTCCTTCGCAGTGAAAGACTCGACATGAAGTTTCCCTGTGCGTCCGTCGTCAAAGTGAAGGTCAACGCGCACACCAGACAATTCCTCGACTGATTGCGGAATGAAGCGGCTCGGCTCCTTCAAGATAATGGTTTTGGATGATACCCCGTCCTTCTCGATCCTGCCGAAGCATGGCAGTGCCACTTGCCGCCGGGGCAGCAACGCCTGCGGGCGTAACGATCTCGGGTCCGAACACCTTGCCGTCGCCGGGGAAAACCTTGCGCTGCAAGGCGCGGATCTGCGCTTCCATGCTGCGGATACGCGCCTCCGCGCCGTTGTCCTGCGCCGCCAGCGGCATCGCCGCTGTAGCCAGAGCTGCCAGAAGTGCCGAAAGGCTTGCCGACCTCAACAGGCTGTTCTTGCGAAACATTCTTTTCATTGTCCTATCGCTCCACACTGCCCGGGCCAAAACGCTATGTGAGCCTTGTTGCCCAAACCGGGGATGAACCGATGCGGTGCTTGCCGTAGCCGTGCCCGCCTGTCGAGATTGGTTTACTGCGAAACGGTGGAAGATTGCGGCGACACGGCCGGAGCGGTCGGAGCAGCAACCGGGACAGGCGCGGCACTTGCCTCAGGCCTGGGTGCAGACGATGCTGCCGTTCTGGGCGGATCGCGCCGGGCAGCGCGCGTGGCTGCGGCAGACGGCGCCCGTGCAGGAGCCGAAGTCTGGGCGCGTTGGGTCGGCACCGGCGCAGCTGATGTTGCCTGAACGACAGGCGCCTGCCCGCGCGCCAGCAGCGCGGCGGCGCTGACTGGCACATCGCTGATCGTCATCTGCCGCTCGCCCAGTTTGGCGACAATCTGGCCGCCAATCGTCACCTGAAGCGCCTCAGGCCGCGCGGTGCGGATCATCGGGCCATTGGCATCGGCGGGCACGGTATATGTCTCACCGAGCGCCAGCTCCCTTTGCAGCAGCTGATTGCCGGCGGCATCGTAGAACTTGACCCAGACCCCTGGCGCAAGCGCGGTGAATACCACGGGCCCTTGCCCTTGCTGCGTCGGCGCCAGAATAGCGGGGGATGCCGGGGCGGCGCTGGCAGTTGCTTCGGGGGCAACATCGGGCAAATCGCCCGCCGGGGCATAAAAACTGCGCCAGAAGATCAGCCCGGCAATCACCACGGCCAGCGCGCTGAGCCCGGCAATCCAGGCGATTCGCGCAGCAGGAACGCGGGCCGGATCGCCCGGCTCGAAACTCGCGGGCTGATAGCGCCCGTTCGCAGGTTCCAGCCCGTCAAAATCATGGCGGACCGCCAGCGCAAGCTCGTCCTCGTCAAGACCGACCTCACGGGCAAAGCTGCGGGAAAACCCGACGGCGTAAGCCCGGCTAGCCAAAGCTATGAAATTGCCTGACTCTATTGATTTCAGATGCCGCTCGGCAATGCGTGTGCGGGCGGCAATGTCGGCCAGACTCAGGCCTGCCGCCTCGCGCGCACGGCGCAGACGATCGCCGGGGCTGTCGAGCGGAAGCTCGGAGATTACCTGGTCACTTTCGCTCATGCCTACCCACTGCTGTAATATTGTTCTTGGCGATCCGGCGGCAGACAAGGCGAGCCCAAGGATAAAGTCAACGCCCAAGCCAAGAAACGCCGGTGCTTGCGATGCCCGGTGCCTAACGGGCGATCAATCGAGCGCAATTCCATGGCACTCGGCCCACTCGATCAGCGCCCGGCGCATATCCGGCGGTGGATTGGCCAGCCAGCCGGCCATGGCCGCGCCGATCTCGGCGGTGTCTATCTTGCAAATCAATTCCTTGATCGGCCCGACCGCAGCCGGCGTGATCGACAACCGGCGGATGCCAAGGCCGATCAGCGCCAATGCCTCCAGCTGGCGGCCGCCCATCTCGCCGCAGACCGCAACATCAATGTTGTGACCATCGAGCGAAGTCAGAACCCGGCGCAGAAAGCGCAGAATTGATGGGCTTAGCCAGTCATAGCGCTCGGCAAGCTTGGGATTGGCGCGATCGGCGGCAAAAAGGAACTGGGTGAGATCGTTGGTCCCGATTGACAGGAAGGAAAGGTGCGGCGCCAGCACGTCGAGCTGTTCGGCCAGGCTCGGCACTTCGAGCATCGCGCCATAGCGCACCACATCAGGCAACTGCTTCTTCTGCGATTTCAGCCAGGCGCGCTGACGCTCGAACACGGCCTTGGCGGCATCGAATTCCCAGGGCTCGGAGACCATCGGAAACATGACGTTCAGCGTGCGCCCGGCTGCCGCCTCAAGCAGCGAACGCGCCTGCACTTTGAGCAGCCCGTCGCGCTCCAGCGCCAGCCGCAGCGCGCGCCAGCCCATCGCCGGGTTTTCCTCGGCCTCGCCGCCATCGTGGCGCAAATAGGGCAGCACTTTGTCGCCGCCGATATCGACCGTGCGGAACACCACCGGCTTGTCGCCCGCCGCATCCAGCACATCGCGATAGAGCCGCGTCTGCCGTTCGCGCGCGGGCAGCGAGGCAGAAACGAGGAACTGGAATTCGGTGCGAAACAGCCCGATCCCGTCTGCCCCGGTCATGGCGAGGTTGGGAAGATCATCGCGCAAGCCAGCGTTGATCATCACTGATATGCGCTGGCCATCGCGCGTGCGCGGTTCGATATCGCGCATGGCGGCATAAGCCGCCTGGCGTTCGCGGCTCTTGGCGAAGCGGGCTTCGAAAGCCTCGACCATGGCCGGCGCCGGACGAACCGTCGCTGTGCCCTGGGTCGCAACGAGCAGCAGCGCATCGCCATCACGCACCATCGCCCGCAAGCCATGCACGCGGCCCACCACAGGCACGCCCATTGCCCGCGCGACGATCACCACGTGCGCAGTCAGCGCACCTTCTTCCAGCAACACGCCTTTCAGGCGGCGCTTGTCGTATTCAAGCAGTTCGGCGGGGCCAAGATTGCGCGCGATCAGGATCGTATCGCCGCGCAGGCCCTGGCTTGCGGCGGTGCCCAGCTGGCCCGAAACCGTGCGCAGCAGCCGGTTAGACAGGTCCTCCAGATCGTGCATCCGGTCCGCCAGCAATGGATCGTCGATCTGGCGCATGCGCTTGCGGGTACGCTGCTGGACCCGCTCGATCGCCGCCTCGGCGGTAAGTCCGGAATCGATCGCTTCGTTGATGCGCCGTTTCCAGCCTTCATCGTAAGCGAACATCTTGTAGGTTTCGAGCACCTCTTCATGTTCGCCGCCGACGCCGAATTCGGCCTGGCTGGCCATGCGGTCAATCTGTTCGCGCATCCGGTCGAAAGCACGAAACAGCCGTTGGCGTTCGGCCTCGGTATCGTCGGCCATGACGTGTTCGATGGTGACGCGTGGCTGGTGGTATGCCGCGACACCACTGGCGAGGCCCTTGACCAACGTGAGCCCGGAAAGCCGCTGCGGCCCGCTGAGACTGGCGGGCAGTCCGGTGGAATCCTCCTCATCGACCAGCCCGGCATTGTCGATCAGTTCGGACAGCACCATCGCGACGGTTTGCAGCGTCTCGATCTCGACTTCTTCATAGCGCCTCGGTTCGGCATGCTGGACGCACAGCACCCCCACCGCGCGCTCGCGCCGTACAATCGGCACGCCGGCAAAGGAATGGAAGCGGTCTTCGCCGGTTTCGGGGCGATAGGAAAAGTCGGGATGGGTCGCCGCCTCGGCGAGGTTGAGCGTTTCGACATTGTCGGCAATCGTGCCGACAAGGCCTTCGCCAATGGCCATACGGGTGATGTGCACCGCGGTTTGCTCCAGCCCCCGGGTGGCGAACAGTTCCAGCATGCCTTCGCGGCGCAAATAGATCGAGCAGACCTCGCTATCGAGGCCCCCGCCGATCGCTTCGACCACCTGGTTGAGCTTGGCCTGGGCATGCGCGCGCGAGGCCATGACATCGTGCAAACGAGTCAGGATCAAGCGTGAAGCACTGGCACCGGATGATAGCATGCGACCAACCTAGCCCAAAGCCAGCGCCATGGGAACGCGTGTCCGCATGCCAATCTGCAAAAGCGCGTCGAGACTGATCCGAATTGAGCGTTTCTGCGGCAGCGCTCAATCGTGGCGCAGCTGTTCCTTGATTCGCAGCTTCTGTTTCTTGAGTTCCTGGACCATCGCAGCGTTGGGCATCGGTCGGCTCATTTCTTCTTCAATCCGGCGTTCGAGGCCAGCGTGCTTGAGCTGCAACGAGCTTGAATGCGAACTATCCATTGACGGTCCTCCATAGTGGCGGCCGAACCTGCAGGCCGACTCGATGACAAGTGGTCCGGCGCGATTGTCATGACAGCATATTCTCCCTAAGTTGCGAAGCGCCAATCGGATGCAAAACGGTGAAATATGGCGTGGCCGCGACAGGGCGACGCTCGCCGGGTTGCCCAGGGAGAATACTGTGTGAGCAAAGTGTCGTGAGCGAAGAAGAAATGCGCAAGCGGCTGGAGGTCCTCCGCATCGAGCACCGCGACCTCGATGCGGCAATCGACGCACTGACTGCATCGGGGTCAACCGACCAATTGCAGATTGCCCGGCTGAAGAAGCGCAAGCTGCGCCTGAAAGACCAGATCTCGCAGCTTGAGGACTATCTGATCCCCGACATCATCGCCTGATCGCGCGCATCTGGCGGCGCGCAGACCGTGCCGCTTTCGGACAGTCCCAAATGGCTGTGCGAAACCGGCGGTGCGGCAGTTGCCCTTCCCGCGCGCTGAGGACTAACGCTGCTGACCATGGCGGCGACAGCTTCGATCAACCCACGCATTCTTGATTCGCTTTATGGCGAAGCTCTGGTGCTGTCTGACGAAGTCCGCGCGACCTTTGCGCTATCGGGCCGGATCGGCCAGTCAGGGATCGACGAGGACCTGGTGCGGGTGGCGCTGTCATGCGAGGCGCTGCGCACCACGACGCGGATGATGCATGCGATTGCCTGGCTGCTCAATCACCGCGCCTTTTTCCAGGGCGAACTGTCCGAATTCCAGCTGCGCCGCCATGGCCGCCTCTCGCTTGAGGTTGGCCGTTCGGACCCCGATCATTGTTCCATGCTGGAGCCGTCGGTGCGCGAGCTTATCGGCGCGACCGAGCGCTTCTATGCGCGGCTGCTGCGGCTCGACAGCGGCTGGCGCACTGCCGAGCGCGATGCCCCGCCGGTCGGAGCCATCGCCCGCCTGCGCGAACGCATGGGGCAAGGCGTTATCGCGTAAAAAGCTAGCTTTTGATCCGCGCCGCCTGCCTCGGCGTATCGCCATAGTCCAACGTGCCGAACATCCAGTCATAGATCAGCGTGATCGTGGCATAGTTGCCGCCGGTGAAGCGCGCGTGATGGTTGTGGTGCATCTTGGCGATCTTGTGCCAATATCTGAACGGGAAGCGGTCTTCCTCCCACAAGTCGTGGTTGTGCAGGTTGATGTTCTGGAACGCGATCCAGGTGACCACCACGGTCGGCACGGAAAACTTGCCCAGCACGAATGACAGGGCAAAAATCGTCGCAACATAAAGGCCAAGACCGATCGCCACTTCCAGCGGATGGATATAGCTCGAATCCCAGCGGCATGGATTGTGCTGACGATGATGAACGGCATGCATCCAAGTCAGCGGCCCGTCGAACCATTTGCTTTGGTGGAAGGCAAAACGGTGCGTCACGTAATAAACGAAATCATAAGCCATCAGGATAACGAAGCTGTCGAGCAGCAGCTTCCACCACACCGGCAACGCGCTCGTAAGCGTGAATGGCACGATGCCGCCAAAGATGATCAACAGAAACAGCAATGACCACTTGCGGTTCCACTTCTGGTTAGCCGCATAGGCAGGCTTCTGCATCTTGCTCGCCAGCGTGTCGCTATTCAGTTTGTCGGCTGCCGCAAAGGCGGGAATGAGATTGAACAGGCGGCGGGTCACCAGCGGGATCAGGAATATCCCAGCCATAGTGATAAGCGTGAGCTTGATCTGCCAGCCTTCCCACAGGGAAGCGAGAATTGGTGAGGTCACTTTCGTAGCACTCCTTATACCTTGCACGAACCGCAGACTGGACGAACTGGACAGCAGCAAACCAGTCTGCGAGCATCAAGTCGATATTTGATACCTAATGTCTCAAAAGTAAGTTAACGCCCGAACCATGTCAACAACCAAGTCCAGACGACCCGACCCGCGCAATGAAAGGACCCGGTCCGCGATCAAGGCGGCGCTGGTCGATCTGCTGGCCGGCCAGCCGTTCGATCAGGTGCTGGTGCGCGACATCGTGGCCGGTGCCGGGATCGGCAATGCCACGTTTTTCCGCCACTTCCGCGATAAGGCGCAAGTGCTTGAGGAAGTGGCGCAGGATTTCTTCGAGCAAGCCAGCGGCGCAATGATCCCGACGCTTGGCGAGAGGCACAGCGAACTCGGCGCGCGCCACCTCTGCCGTTTCGTCGATGAACACCGCGTCGTCTATACCGCGCTGCTGACCGGCGGTGCTGGCGGCCAGATCCGCGCCGATTTCGTCGAAAAGACGGCGGAACAGGCCTATGCCATAATTCCCGATCTGCCGCTGCGCCTGCCGGGCAGGCTTGCAGTAATCTATCCGCTTTCGGCCATCGTCGCGATCCTGGCCTGGTGGCTGGGCGAAGTGCCCGAAACGCCGCCCGATGAAGTCGCCGAACTGATCGCGCGTTTGGTGTTCAAGCCCATGATCGAATATTGATCGACAGCGGCATGGCTTGCGGCCAGAAAACACTCCAGGGCAAAACAAGGGGAACGCAATGCCAATCGTCAACAGCCTGATCGGGATCAGTGTGATCCTGGCGATTGCCGTCGCGCTGTCGTCAGATCGCAAGGCGATCCGCCTGCGCGTGGTCGCCGCCGCTTTCGCGTTGCAGGCCGGGCTTGCGGCGCTGGTGCTCTATGTGCCGGCGGGCAATGCAGCGCTTCAGACTGTTTCCGGCGGCGTGTCGGCCCTGCTTGGTTATGCGCATGCGGGGATTGATTTCCTGTTCGGGCCGCTGGCGAAGCCCGAGATCGGTGGCACTGCCTTTGCCATCGCCGCGCTGCCGGTGATCGTCTTTTTCGCCGCGCTGATTGCCATTCTCTATCATCTGGGCGTGATGCAATTGGTGATACGCTGGATCGGCGGGGCGCTGGAGAAAGTAACCGGCGTCTCCAAGGTCGAAAGCCTGTGCGCGGCATCGAACATCTTTGTCGGCCAGTCTGAATCGCCGCTGGTGATCCGGCCCTACCTCGCCGGCCTCGCTCCCTCGCAGCTGTTCTGCGTGATGACGGTGGGCATGGCGGGGGTCGCCGGCACGATCCTGGCCGCCTATGCCTCGATGGGCATCCGCATCGATTATCTCGTCGCCGCCGCCTTCATGTCGGCGCCCGGCGGCATCCTGATGGCCAAGTTGATAATGCCCGATCCCAAGGGTTTCGTTGCCGGTGATGCCGCTGTGCTCGATGGCGGCGCCTTTGAGGAAGGCGAAAAACCGGCCAACCTGATCATGGCCGCCAGTCAGGGTGCCCAGACCGGCGTGAAGCTGGCGGTGGCAGTCGGCGCAATGGTGCTGGCTTTCGTCGCGCTGGTGGCCATGGCAAACGGCTTTGTCGGCTGGATCGGCGGCATGATCGGCTTTCCCGGCGTTACCTTCCAGTCGCTGCTGGGTTATGTCTTCGCGCCGGTGTTCTGGCTGATCGCCGCGCCGGATTGGGGCGAAGCCCTGCGCGCAGGCAGCTTTTTCGGCACCAAAGTGGTGCTCAACGAATTCGTCTCGTTTATCGATCTGGGGCAAGCGAAGGACCTCAGCGCGCGCACCGTGGCGGTTGTCACCTTTGCCCTGTGCGGCTTTGCCAATTTCAGCTCGATCGCCATCCAGATGGCCGTGACCGGCAGCCTCGCACCAGCCCAACGGCCAGTGATCGCCAGGCTGGGGATCAAGGCGCTGGTCGCCGGCAGCCTCTCGAACCTGATGTCGGCGGCGCTGGCGGGGCTGTTCCTGTCGCTCTGACGAGCGCCCAATTCCCTCCAAAATGGTGGGAATTTCAGGATTTTTACGAATATATTCAGTGAGATATTTGGGCGCAGGGCAGCAGCATGCCTGCACTCACCCTCGCCGCCGCCGCCACGTTCGCGCTTTGCGCACCCGGCCCCCGCAACACTTGCGTCATCGATGGCGACACCTTCTGGCTGAACGGCGAGAAAGTGCGCATCGCCGATATCAACGCGCCCGAAACCCACGGCGCGGCCTGCGACAG
>JANOBA010000489.1:0-8657 GCA_031411415.1 Novosphingobium sp. | reverse complement strand
TGCACCAATGGAGGCCCGGCGAGGAAGATCGTGCCTTGCTCCTTCACGATCACGCTCTCGTCTGACATGGCCGGCACATAGGCGCCGCCGGCGGTGCAGCTGCCCATCACGCTGGCGATCTGGGGGATACCCAGCGCGCTCATGTTCGCCTGATTGAAGAAGAACCTGCCGAAGTGGTCGCGGTCCGGGAAGACTTCGGCCTGGTTAGGTAGGTTGGCGCCGCCACTGTCGACCAGATAGATGCAGGGCAGGCGGTTTTCCTGAGCAATTTCCTGTGCCCGCAAGTGCTTCTTCACTGTCAGCGGGAAATAAGTTCCGCCTTTCACCGTCGCATCGTTGGCGAAGATCATGCACTGGCGGCCCGAGACACGCCCCACTCCGGTGATGATGCCCGCGCCCGGCACTTCGTCGCCATAGAGGCCGTTTGCCGCCAGCTGGCCCAGTTCGAGGAACGGCGAACCCGGATCGAGCAGGCCTTCCACCCGGTCTCGCGGGAGCAGCTTGCCGCGGCTGACATGGCGGTCACGGCTGCGCTCGTCGCCGCCCAGTGCCGCCTTTGCGACCCGGTCGCGCAGCTCGGCCGCCAGCGCGCGGTTGTGCGCATCGCGGGCTTTCGCCTCGGGGCTTTCCAGATCGATGCTGGTGGTCAGTATGGGTGCGCTCACATTATCCTCCGTGCGGCGGCGCGTAGAACACCTGCGCGCCCGGGCCAAGGGGCAAGTCGAAGGCGACCGACGAGATTGTCATGCAGACACCCGCAGCCAGGAAGCACAAGGCATAAGGCAGCATCATCGCCAGCAGCGAGCCGACGCCAAAGTCTTTGTCCCAGCGCCGCGAATAGGCAAGCACCAGCGGGAAATAACTCATCAGCCGAGCCATGATCCCAGCACCGACAAGGCCACCAGCACAAGAATCAGCCAAACGAACATCATCGCCGGATCGGGCAGCCGGTTGCCCAGCCGCTCTACCCTGCCCAGAAATCCGCGCTGTTCGCTGCCTTTGAATGCCGCCATGGCGATCTTTCCCCTGCTGCATTCCGGTTACGCGGTCCCGCGTATCGGGTCCAGACGGGAAGCCGCTATTGCCCTTTGACTTGGCCCGAACCCCTGCCTAGCCTTGCCGTCAAACAAAAAATGGAGAGACTGAAGATGGCACGCGCGACAATCCTGGGAACGGGAATCGAATACGAATTGCATGGCAAAGAGGGCGATCCCGCCATTGCGCTGACCCCGGGCGGGCGTTTCACCATGGACGTGCCGGGCCTGCGCGAATTTGCCGCCGAACTGGTCAAAGGCGGGCGGCGGGTGCTGATCTACGACCGACCCAACTGCGGCTATTCCGACATCTGCCTTGATGGCGAAAGTGAAAGTGAAAACCAGGCGGAACGGCTCAGCGGGCTGATTCGCCATCTGGATATGGGGCCAACGGTGATCGCCGGCGGATCGGGCGGGGCGCGCGTATCGATGCTCGCCGCATCACGCAATCCCGATATCTGCTCGCACCTCGCCATGTGGTGGATCAGCGGCGATCCCATCGGCCTGATGCAGCTCGCCACCTATTATTGCGGCGAGGCGGCTTCGCTGGCCAGCGTTGGCGGCATGGCGGCGGTGATGACCGCTTCATCGTGGGCCGAAAACTTTGAGAAAAACCCCAAGGCGCGCGAGACGATGCTCGCCATGGACCCCGACCGCTTCATTGCGGTGATGCAGAAATGGGCTTCTGCCTATGTGCCTTCGGACATCTCGCCGGTGCCGGGGATGAAGCCCATCGACTTCGCCCGGCTGACTATGCCGACGCTGGTGTTCAAGAGCCACAAGAGCGACATTTCACACACCGAGACCACTAGCCTGTGGGTCCACCGCCTGATCCCGCATTCGCAGCTGATGATCCCGCCATGGCGCGATGACGAATGGAACTATCAGTCTGGCAAGACAGCTGCGGGCGAAGGCCACAGCCTGTTCACCAGCTGGCCAAAACTGGCTCCGGCAATCCTCGATTTTGTGAAGGGCTGATGGCGGCTTCGCTGCTGCAACAGATCCGCGCGCTGGGGCCCAGGATCGATGCCAGCGCGGCGGCGGACGAGACTGCGACCGAGGTCGACAAACAGATCATCGCCGCGCTGATCGAAGCTGGCGCGTTCGGCATGATGGCCCCGCGCGAACTGGGCGGCAGTGAATGCCATCCATCGGCGATCATCGATGTGGTGCGCGAACTGGCCTATTGGGACGGATCGACCGGTTGGTATGTCGGGGCGACGATTGTTGGCGAGGCGGTGTCGGGGGCATTCCTTGGCCCGAAAGCAGCGGCGGCGATGTATGCGCAGGGCATTCCGCGCATCGCCGGGCAAGCCGCGCCTGGCGGCAAGGCGGTCCGCCTTGGTGACCATTTCAGCGTCTCGGGCAAATTCTCCTTTGCCACCGGCTGCCCGACGGCAAACTGGATCGTTGGCGGTTATCTGGTGGAGGACGAGAGCGGCGCGGCTGAGCTGGACGCGCTTGGCCAGCCGCTGTTCCTGCTTGGCATGGTCCCGCGTGAGACTGTGACATTCAATGGCAACTGGCATGTCCTCGGGCTGCGCGGCACGGGCAGCTATGACGTCACGGTTGGCGAACAGCTGGTGCACCAGGACTTCTTCATCCAGCCATTTGCCGCGCCGCAATTGCGCGGCGGCGCGTTCTACCGGATGGGTTTCATGGCCCCGCCCTGCATCGCGCATTCCGCCTTTGCGCTCGGCGTCGCCCGCCGTGCGCTCGACGAATGGCGCAGCCATGCGCATGTCAAGGATCGCCTGCCGGGCATCAAGGCCTGCGACACCCACAGCTTCCAGCGCGATTTCGCCGCAGCCGAGGGAGAGCTGCGCGCGGCGGAGGCTTATGTGCGGCGCACGTTTGACCTGTTGTTTGCCGCCGCAGAGGCCGGCCATGTGCCGGATGACCTGCGCATCGATGGCAGATTGGCGGCTTGCCACGCTTTCCGCACCTGCAACCGTGTCGTCCAGACTGCTTTCACTGCCCTGGCCACCACCGGACTGCGCAATGGTCATCCGATCCAGCGTGCTTTCCGCGACATGCAGTCCGGCAACGCCCATTTCCTCACCGGCGAAGCGGCCTTGATTGAGGCCGGGAAAGCGCTAGGCGGAGTGGACGGCGCAATAATAGCGTTTTGAGGGAGAAAGATAACATGGCCACCCAGGGGATGTTTGCCGGGGTTCGCGTGATCGAGCTGGCGCAATTTGTGTATGTTCCGGGCGCCGGTGTGCTGCTGGCCGATCAGGGCGCCGAAGTGATCAAGATCGAAACCATCGAGGGCGATCCCTATCGCACCTTGAAAGCCGGTAGTGACCGCAACCTTGGCAATATCAACATCGCCATGGAACAGAACAACCGCAACAAGAAGAGCGTAGCGCTCGACCTGAAGAGCGAGGAAGGCCGCGAGGCGCTGCTCAAGCTGATCGAGACGGCAGACGTGTTCCTCACCTCGCTGCGGCCCAAGGCAATCAAAGGCCTCAGGCTTGATGTTGACGACTTGCGCGCGCGCAATCCCAAGTTGATCTATGTGCGCGGCAATGGCGCGGGCTTTCGCGGGCCCGAGGCCAACCGGCCGGGCTATGATGCCTCGGCCTTCTGGGCGCGCGGCGGGGCTTGCTATGCCTTCACCCGCCCCGGCGAGCAGCCCACCAGCCCGCGCCCGGCTTATGGCGACCACACCGGTTCGGTGGCGTTGGCATTCGGAATTGCCTCGGCATTGTTTCACCGCGCGCAGACCGGCGAAGCGACCTTGGTGGAAAACTCGCTGCTGGCGAGCGCCGCCTGGGTGCTTTCGGGCGACCTGACGCTGGTGCAGCTGCCGCAATACCAGACCCATCCCAAAGTCTCGATGCGCCGCCCGCTGACCTATTCCTATGCCGCGCGCGATGGCAAGATGATCCAGCTGATGATCCTCAACACCCAGCCTCGCTGGGGCGCATTGTGCCGCGTGCTGGGGCTGGAGGAGATCGAAAACGATCCGCGCTTCGCCACGGACGACGCCCGCAACAGCAATGGCGACGCGCTGATCGAGGTGCTTTCCGCACGCTTCGCCATGCGCGATTTTGCCGAATGGCTGCCGCTGCTCGAATCGATCGACATTCCCTGGGAGCTGATCAGCTCGATCGAGGACGTGACCAATGACCCGCAGGTCCACGCCAACGGGATCATGCGCAAGATGACAGTCGGCGAGACCGAGGTCAGTATCGTCGCCGGGCCGACCTCGTTCGACGAGAAGCTGTTCTCGCATGAGCCGGTGGCATCGCCGGTGCTGGGCGCGCATACCGCCGAGCTGCTCGCCGAAGCGGGCTACAGCGCCGAAGCCATCGCCGACATGCAGGCCCGGGCCGTTGCGGCCTGACCACGGAGACAATGCAATGAACCGTTTTGAAGCCAAGTTCCCGCGCGGCAACTGCCCGATCTTCAGCTTCGGGCCGGACGACAAGTCCGCGCCGCTGGTGCTGTTCTTCCCTGACGCCTTCGGCCCGCGCGAGACGAGCTTTGCTGTCGCCGAAGAGATCGCCGCCGCAGGCTGGCGGGTGCTGATGCTGGACCAGTTCTATGGGTCGATTCCCTATGAACCGCTGACGCCCAAGTCGCTGTTCGAGGTAGGCCCCGAGCGCGACCGGGTAATGCAGATGTTCATGTCGATCACCATGGCCAAAGTCGACGAAGACGTTGGCGCAATGCTCGCGCTGGCTTCGGAGCACTCCAGCCCGGATGCGCCGTTCGCCGCCGTGGGTTATTGCATGGGGGGGCGCTATGCGCTGGCCGCCGCCACCGCCAGTGCGCGGGTGAAGTTCGCCGGGGCTTTCCACGCCAGCAACATTGCCCCGGCGGCAGGCGACAGTCCGCACCAGCGCTTTGCCGGAAACAAGGCCCGCATCTATATCGGCGTCGCCGGGATCGATCCGACCTATGGCGCCGAAGAACACGGCCGGCTGACGCAGGCCCTGCGCGAGGCGGATACCGACCATATCATCGAAACCTACCACGGCATGGGCCACGGCTGGGTATATCCTGACCTCGCGATCTATAATGCCAGCGGCGCGAAGAAGCACATGGCGCGGATCAAGGAACACTTTGCCGAAGTGATCGCGGCATGAGCCAGCGCCGGGCGGCAATCGTGCTGGCTGGCGCGATGCTGCTGGCCGCTGCCACCAATGCTCAGGCGATCGCAACACCAATGCTGATCGCCGGCGGTCAGCTCGACCCCGCCTTCCCCGGCGCCGATGTCTATATCGGCAAACCGGCCAGCCCCGCTGTGCCCGCAACCCCCGCCTGCGCCATGGCAGAGCGCTATGTGGGGATGATCAACGCCGGCAAATACGCAGAAGTCGCCGCGCTCTATGCCGACACCGCGACTTTCCTCGAGCCGATGCGGCCCACCTTGCGTGGCCGCGCCGAGATCGACGCATTCTACACCAGCCGCATCGGCGCGATGGCGCCGAAAATCGCCGCCGTCAGCTATCTGGGCAACGACCGCGAATGCGTGGTTGCGCTGGCGCTTGAGGCCCCGATTGCCGGTCAGCCGCGCTGGGTGCTGGTCTCGGCCGATCACTTCATCCTGGGCGCGGACGGCAGGATTGCCAGCATGACCGCCTTTGCGCGGCCAGCGCGGAACTAGAGCTTAGCCAGCTCAAGCGCTGCATCGAAACCGGCCAGCGGCTCGCCCGCACCCGCAGACCAGTCAATCTGCCAGTCTGGCGTGCGGGTTGATGTCTCGGCCTGGGGCAGCTGGTAATTGTAGCACACCCCCATGCGGTTCGATCCGGGCTCGGCAGCGGTAAGGCCAGCCGGCGCGGTATATTGGCGCACACCCGAAACGAAGACCGCACGGCGCAGCATGGTCGCGCGCTCGGCATCGCGCGGGGAAAGCTCGCGCTTCCACTGCGATAGCTGACGCAAATCGAGCCCCTCCCCCTCGATGGCAGTGCCCTTGAGCCGCCAGCGCAGGACTTCGGTGCCGTTTTCGTGCAATGTCGCAGTCGTCCGCCCTTCGACCGGGTCGGCCACGCGCATGTCGATGGTGGTGCGCTCGGTATCGCCGACATGCGCCGCCAGCACTACGGCGAGATCGAACAGGTGGGTGCAATGCTGCGCCGGATCGCGCGCGGCCACGTCTGCCAGCAGCGCGCCGGTCAGCTCGCCGGCAATATGCGGCGCGGCGCCGGGGCATGCCGTCCAGGGATGCCGTAGAGCTGCGGCGGCAGCACGGACAATGCGGCCTTCCGCATGATCGAACCGCAAGTGAAAGCGGTGCACGTCGTCCTCCAGCGCACCGCCGATCCAGTCCAACCGCCCCTTGCGCCCCGGCTGGATGACCACGCGCCGCCACAGGCCAGTGGGCCATTCGGGAAATGCAGTCTGGCTCTCGTCCATGGTTCCTCAGCTTTCCGAAAAGGCAAACGGTTCGGCATCGCGCCGGTAGTCATCCGGCAGGATATCACGGCCGATCGGCGGCACCGCGCGCGCGGTGCAATGGGCACGCTGGCACAGCGCGCACGTGACGCCAATCGGGGTCGGCACGATGCCGGCGGGGTCAATCCCCTTGGCATAGACCAGCTGCGGCGCATGTTCGGCGGCACAGGCGAGCGCGATGGCGCGCATCATGCGTAGCCGGCCATGCCCGCCGCCGCCCGCCGTGACCGTGCGCGCGATCGAGAAGAAGCGCGCGCCATCGGGCAGTTCCAGCCACTGGGTCACCACTTCGTCGGGGCTGCGGAAGGTCGAATGGACCGACCACAAGGGGCAACCGCCGCCATGCGCGGCAAACGGAAAGCCCGCCCCGTCGAGCCGCTTGGAGACATTGCCTGCAGCATCGACGCGGATGAAGAAGAACGGCACTCCGGTCATGCCCGGCCGACCGAGCGTGGTCAGCCGGTGCGCAGTCTGCTCGAAGCTGGTGCCGAACTGGCGGCTCAGCGCCTCAATGTCATAGCTTTGCGCCAGGGCTGCGCCGGCAAACGCAGCATAGGGCATCAGCAAGGCCGCCGCGCCATAGCCAGCCAGCGCCCGGCGGACCAGCACCCGCGCGGTGTCGCTGGAAAGTTCAGCGCCACGCACCACGGCGGAAATCTCGGCACGCAGCGCGGTGTAGGCGATATGGACGGCGATCTGATAAGCCCGGCTGGAGCGGTCCAGGGTCTCATCGATCAGCAACTGGTCGTTGTGCCGGTCATAGCGGCGCATGGCGCCGGCGATCACATCATGCGGCAGAAACCGCACGCGGGTGCCCTTCGCCTTGAGCCAACTTTCCGCCCCGCCATTTTCGGCAAGTTCGGCGGCCAAGGCCTCGGCGCGGGTGTCGATGGCGCCGAAATAGTTGCGCTGGGAGGCAACGAAGCGCCGCGCCTCGCCCACCGGATCAAGCCCGCTGCCCGTGCCGCCTTCGGTGCGCTGTTCGGCGAGCACCTGCTGTTCGCGCCGGTAGGCCCCGTGGAGCCGCAGCAGAGCCTCGCTGATTCCGGGGAAATTGGCTGCCACATCAGCCACTTCGAGCGGCGGCAAGTCGATATCGGCGAAGATCGGATCGCGCAGCGCCTCGCTCATGCGGCGGGCATAGTCGCTGCCATCGTCACCCGCCAGATCGGCGACATCGAGTTTGTAGCTGCGCGCCAGCCGCAGCAGCAGCGGCACCGTGAGTGGGCGTTGGTTGCGTTCGAGCAGTGCAACATAGCTGGGCGAGATTTCGAGATCCTCGGCCATGGCATGTTGAGTCAGCCCCAGCTCGCGCCGCAGGCGCTTGAGCCGGGGGCCGAGATAGAGAGGTTGCGATTCAGCCATTTACCTAGTTTTGTCAAATTCACACAACTTTACAAGGAAAATATGTAAAGTTTTACAGGGCGACACCGTGAGCCATTGCCGCAGCGCACAATCCGAAAGTATTCCGCCGCTCACATTCTGATGCAACTAAGGAATTCCGCAAGTGACCTATCAGCAGTCGATCATCGCCTCCGCCGAAGCCATCGGCCGGTTCCAGGAAAGCTGGACGGGGATCGAAGCCGAATCGGTCGCCCGCATGCGCCTGCAGAACCGCTTCCACACCGGTCTCGACATCGCCCGCTTCACCGCCGCCACCATGCGCCGCGACATGGCCGCCTATGACGCTGACCCAGCGGAATACACTCAGTCGCTCGGCTGCTGGCATGGCTTCATCGGCCAGCAGAAGCTGATCTCGATCAAGAAGCATTTCGGCACCACCAAGGGCCGTTACCTCTATCTTTCCGGCTGGATGATCGCCGCGCTGCGCAGCGATTTTGGCCCCCTGCCCGACCAATCCATGCACGAGAAGACTTCGGTCCCCGCGCTGATCGCCGAGCTCTATACCTTCCTCAAGCAGGCCGATGCCCGCGAACTGGGCATGATGTTCCGCGATCTGGATGCCGCGCGCTCAAAGGGCGATGCATCGAGGCCAAGCGGCTGGAGCATGCGATCGACAACTACGAGACCCATGTCGTGCCGATCATCGCCGATATCGACGCCGGCTTCGGCAATGCCGAGGCGACCTATCTCCTCGCCCGCAAGATGATCGAGGCGGGCGCCTGCGCGCTGCAGATCGAGAACCAGGTCTCGGACGAGAAGCAGTGCGGCCACCAGGACGGCAAGGTCACCGTGCCGCATGAGGACTTC
>JANOBA010000488.1:0-2006 GCA_031411415.1 Novosphingobium sp. | reverse complement strand
TGGCGCCGCCGACCAGCGTCGCCTGCGCCGCGAGACCCTGCAGGAAGTGGATATGCGAGGGCAGCTGGGCCGCGGTCAGCGTAACCGATTCCGTGCCGGCTTTCTCCCCCTGAGTATGCCCGCCGCCGAGATGCATCGACGCCCGCCCTCTCAAATCGGGCAAAGCAAAGGTAGTCTGACCGTTGCCCCCATAGGTGGTGCCGAGCAGCGAGAATAAGGCCTGGTTTTGGTTGATCGGCAGAAACTGGCCGTTGCACATGGCCCACCCCTTCGGCGCGAAGTTGAAGGAGCAAATCTTGATTTCTGACAAATAGGGCGTGCCCATGGTTCCGTTCCTTCGATTTTTGCGCCTAGTTCCGCGCCGGGAAGACGCCTTGCAGCGCGATGCAATAATTCATCACCAGATAAGGTGAGAGATTGTTGTGCGGCTGGCTCCCGCCGCCGACGGCGAGCGCGAGCTGGTTCATCGGCGTGTTGGGCGCGGTGTTGCTATAGAGCGGGACGCTGCCCGTATTGCCCTGGAAGTTGAAATTACCCCTGGCGAGGACCGTGCCGCTGGGATCGCTCGTGGTCGCATTGATCGTGCTGGCCGCGACATTGTGGGTGTGCGCGGGGATTTCGCTGGTCAGCAGGGTGACAGTGTCGCTGCCCTGCATCTGGCCGAGGAACCATTCCTGAAGCCCCGGGCCCTGGCCCTGGTTGGTGGCGACCGTCCCCTGGAAATTGGGCAAGGCGAAGGTCGACTTGCCGTCGCCGCCATAATAGGTGCCGAGCAGCGAGAAGAGGGCAGTATTCTGCGAGATCGGCAGCAACTGGCCGTTGCACTGGGCCCAGCCGGTGGGTGCGAAGTTGCATGCAAAAATGCGGATCTCGGCGACGAATGGACTGCTCATTATGCTCTCCTACCGCGCGGCGCGCGTTGGCATGCTATGTTTGTGACGGGTAGATCCCGAACAGCGAGATGATGAAGCTGACGGCCAGGGTGGGCATGAAATTGTCGTGCGGCTGGCTGCCTCCCGCCGGGGAAATCGACGCCGGGTTGAGCGTCGTATTGGGTGCCGCGGAGCTGTAGGTGCGCAGGCCGCCTTGCGCTCCGGTCGGCGTCGCCATGGTCGCATTGGCCGGCGAAAGCTGGGCCGCGCTGTTGGTTGCGATCATCGGGTGATTGTGGGCGGGCATATTGTTGGTGTTGATCGTCACCGATTCGACGCCGCCCTCCTCGCCAAGCACGTAATTGTTGGCGAGGCCCGGACCCTGGCCCTGGTGGAGCGGCGCCCGGCCCTGCAGGTCGGGCAGGCCGAATGTCTCCTGCCCGTCGCCGCCATAAGTGGTGCCGAGCAGGTTGAAGAGCGTGTCATTCTCTGAGATCGGCATGAGCTGGCCGTTGCAAAAGGCCCAGCCGGCGGGCGCGAAATTGCCGCCGAACATGCGGATCTCGCCAACATAAGGTTGTGACATGGGCTACTTTCGTTCGTTGGATGGCGCCACGGCGCGAACGACGTGCAGCCGATGCGCTTATTCGACGATGCATAGTGAGCGCAACGGGGAAGAATTGTCAAACCAAACGAAAGGCCATTTGATCGAAATCGCCGCAGTGGAACCGAAACAATTTTGCCACTTAGCTGGCAGCGATAAACTCTTTGCGTTCAGGGTTTTTAACCGCAGCCAGCGATGCTCCACCGGCTGTGCCATGGTGTGCCTTTCGGGAAATCAGGAGCGACGCCATTGGCCCCGCCCTCCCTGAATCCTGCAGCGCGATGTGGCGCCCCGATCCAAGCCGAGAGCAAAGCGCGACACGCCGAACAAATGACGCCGCGGCCCCGTCATATTCTCCCGCTGACAACAATTGACCTCACTGTTTCCTTGCATTGAGCTGTTGTCAAAATCCCAATCTGGCACTCTTCGGCAAGTATTCTTCCCGATACGACAATTCCGCATCTGGAACGAATAGGCCGCGTCGATGCGTTCGGCGAGTGGCAATTTGTCAGGAGCCGAGAGCTCCGCCC
>JANOBA010000487.1:0-4461 GCA_031411415.1 Novosphingobium sp. | reverse complement strand
CGTCCAGTGGTGTGTTCAATAGTCGCGCGATCAGCGCCGAATCCTGCGAAGTCATGCCTCAACCCGTTTTGTAGCCGGCTGCGAACAGTGCTTCGCGCGCCAGCCTTGCCCGGTCAACGGCTGTGCACATGACTGTTGCCGACACGCTCACTGCAACGCCGCGGGCCCTGAATTCGTGGGCTTGCGCGCCGTCGGCAGAATCGATCAACCAGTGATCGACCAAGCCAGAGTAATGGTCGGCGATAGCGAGATTATTGCAGCCCTGTCCGCGTTCGGCAAGCATCTTGGCAAGCGGGCCCTTGATTGCCTGCCCGCCGACCAGCGGGGAGACTGCGACGACGGGCACTTTGCGGCTCGCCAAGGCATCGCGGACTCCATCCAGCGCGAGGATCGGATCGACGCTGACGAACGGATTGGACGGGCAGATCACGATGGCCGCAAGGTCTGTCCGCGACAGCGCTGCGGCCAGCCCCGGCGATGGTGCAGCGGGGAGGCCGGCGAAGCGGATGCCGCGGGTTTCAGGCCGGCATTGCTCGCGCACAAACCAATGCTGGAAATCTAGCCAGCCTTGCGGCGTCTCCACCTGGGTGCGCACCGCCGCATCGCTCATCGGCACGACGCTGTGGGCGATGCCAAGCGCTTTGGTCAGCGCGGCGGTGGCCGCAGAAAGGCTCTCCCCTGCCCGCAGCCGCGCAGAGCGGGCCAGATGCATGCCAAGGTCGCGGTCGCCCAGGTTGAACCAGTCCGGCGCGTCCAGCGCGCGCAGCATGGCCATCGCCTGCCATGTCTCCTGTGCCACGCCCCAGCCGCGCTGAGTGTCGTTGAGGCCAGCCAGCGCATAGACCACCGAATCGATGTCAGGGCAGATGGTCAGCCCCAGATGCTCGAAATCATCGCCGGTGTTGACCGCGATGGTCAGGCGTTCCGCTGGCAGCACTTCGGCCAGCCCGGCGGCAAGCTTGGCTCCGCCAACGCCGCCCGAAAGCGCGAGCACATGGCCGCTCACCGGAACATATCCTCGGCAATCGGCCTCAGCCCCGCTGGCGTGCCCGGGCCGTCGCCATCGCCCACCCATTGCCCCGCCCCGCGCACCAGCGCCGCCGGGGTGCCTTCCGCGCCCTCGCCCATCGCCAGCACCGCCATCGCCGCGACGGCATCGGCGATGGCAATGACAGTCGCCTGCAATGTCCGCCCGAACAGGTCCTGCCCGAGCCCGCGCCGGTCATCGAGCACCGCCAGCCCGGCGCAGCCGATTGCCGCGCCGACGGTGCCGATGCGCCATGCCCGGCCCATCGAATCGGCGATCACCACGGCGACACGCGCGCCGGTCAGCGCTGCCAGTTCGGCACGGATCGCCCGCGCACTGGCGTCGGGATCTTCCGGCCAGAGCAGCACGTGTCCGTCTTCCACATTCGATGCGTCGATCCCGGCGTTGGCCAGCACATGCCCCGTCCGGTGGCAGGCGATGATCGCTGCGGGAGTCGCGCGCAGGATGTGGCTGCTCTCATCAAGGATCAGTTGCGCCATCGCCGCATCGCGCCCGGTTTTTGCAGCAAGTGCCAGCGCCTCCGCGCCCAGCGTAACCTCGGCCGGATTGACCAGTCGGCCTTCAGCTTTCGAGACAATTTTCTGCGCAACAACGATCACATCGCCGTCGCAAAGGCGTTGATCCATCCGCTCCAGCGCCGCCGCAACTTCGCATGCAACAGACATGCCGGGCGCAAACAGCGGCATTCCTGCCAGCGGGGTAACTGTCATTTCGGGCATCCGCCTGCACTGCTCCCATTGCTACGCGACAAAAGCATTTGCCACGCTGCCGCCTGCCGCTATCGGCTACGGACAATTCAGGCAATCCGCGTTTGAAAATGAGAGGAACAATCATTGGCGTCCATCGCAGTCGTCGGCGGCACCGGCAATCTTGGCAAGGGCATCGCCCGCCGTCTGGCGCAGGCCGGCCACACCGTCACAATCGGCAGCCGCGGCGCCGACAAGGCTGAAGCCGTCGCCGCGGAAATGAACGCCGCTCTGGGTCTGTCACTGGGCGCCGGGGCAAACACCGATGTGGTCGCCGGCAAGGACGTGGTGATCGTCACTGTGCCCTATGAGAACCAGGCATCGACGCTGAAACAGATCGCGCCGCTGGTTGGCAATGCGATCGTCGTCGATACCACGGTGCCGCTGATGCCGCCCAAGGTGATGCGGGTGCAGCTGCCTGCGGCAGGCTGCGCCGCTCTGGAAGCGCGCGAATATCTTGGCCCCGATGTGCGCTTTGTCACGGCATTCCACAATGTCGCCGCGCATATCCTCGACAGCGCGCACAAGGTTGAATGCGATGTGCTGGTGTTCGGCGACGACATTGAAGCGCGCAAGGAAATCGTCGCGCTGGTCAATTCGATGGGCCTGCGCGGGCTTGCCGGCGGGGCGCTGGCCAATTCGGCGGCGGCCGAGGCGCTCACCTCGATCCTGATATACATGAACAAGAACTATGCCGCCGACGGCGCCGGCATCCGCTTCACCAATCTGACAAGCGCGCCTCCCATTCCGTGACATGCTGGCTGATCATCCCGGTCAAGCCGCCGCATCAGGCCAAATCGCGGTTGTCCGAAGTGCTTGGCGAGGATCAGCGCGCGGCGCTGGCAGGAGCCATGCTGCGCCATGTGCTCAGCGTCGCCCAAGCTGCGCGCGGCGTGGATCAGATCGCCCTGCTTGGACCTTCGCGACTGGGCACTTCCGTCGATATACCACTGATCGCCGATCCGGGCACCGGGCTAAATCCTGCTATCGCTTTCGCTTTCGGCCACGTTGCGGCGCATGGCGCTGACCGGATGATCGTGCTGTTTGCCGACTTGCCCCTGCTCGGCCGCGACGATGTCGAAAGGCTCACCTCAGAAAATGTCATGGGCGCATCCGCCGGGGCGATAATCATTGCCCCCGATCGCCATGGCACCGGCACAAATGCACTTTCCTTGCCGTTACCAGCGGCAAAGGGCTTTACCTTCGCCTTCGGGACTGACAGCTTTGCGCAACACAGAGCCGAAGCGGGCCGGTTGGGATTGAGGATCGATGAAGTGCACAGCCCAGGGCTGGCGCGGGATGTCGATGTGCCGGATGACCTTGCCGATGCGCGAGCAATTATCGACTCCGGAATTTAGCCGGAGCCAAAGGGAGAGGAAGTAATGGACGCGAGCGCAATCGACCTGACGGGGCAAGTCGCCTTCGTGACCGGCGGCGGCGGCGGCATTGGCCGGGCCATCGCGCTGTGCTTTGCCGACATGGGCGCCGATGTCGCGATTGTCGATGTCGTCCCGGATCGCTGCGCGGAAACTGCCGCCCAGATCGAATCGCGCGGACGCCAGGCCCTGACCTTTCCAGTCAGCGTCATGGACGTGGATGCGCTGCAAGCGACCGTGGCCGCGACTGGCGAAAAGTTCGGCCGGCTTGATATTCTGGTCAACAATGCGGGCGGTGTAACGCGCCGCAATTTCGTTGATCTCCAGGAAAAGAACTGGCGGCGCCACATCGATCTCAATCTGGTCAGCAACCTTGCCGCAACGTCAGCGGCGATCCCGCTGATGATCGCCGGTGGACGCGGCGGTTCGATCATAAATGTCTCGAGCATCGAAGGCGCGCGGGCCGCGCCGGGCTATGCCGTCTATGCTGCCTGCAAGGCCGGGATCAACAACCTGACCCGGACTCTGGCGCTGGAACTGTCCGAACATGGCATCCGGGTGAACACGATTGCGCCTGATTTCACCGACACACCGGGCCTGCGCGGCAACTTTACCGGGCCGGTCGATGAAAGTCCGTATGGCGATCCCTCGCCCGAACGCATCGACTCCATCCGCAACCGCACCCCGCTTGGCCGCAAGGGCATCGACGAGGAATGCGGCATGGCGGCCGTGTTCCTCGCCTCGAAAATGGCGAGTTATATCACCGGCACCGTCATGCCGGTCGACGGCGGCACCTGGGCGTCCAGCGGCTGGATCCGCGACAGCAAGGATGTCTGGATACTGCCCCCCGAAGTCACCGGTTGAATCTTCATTTAAAGAACAGGAACTATCTCATGCCCTTTCCCCTAAGCGTCTCGATGCCTTTCGATCACATCCACCTGCCGGACGAATATATGACCATGCAGGCAGTGCACGATTGCTCGCGCACTGCCGAAGATGCCGGTTTCTGGTCGGCCGCGGTGACCGATCACCCGATCCCGTCCTACCGCTGGCTGGATAATGGCGGGCACTATGCGCAGGACCCCTTCGTCATGCTGTCGATGATTGCGGCGGTGACAACGAAGCTGAAGCTCCAGACCAACATCATCGTGCTGCCCTATCGCAACCCCTTCGTCACCGCGCGGGCGGTTTCCAGCCTCGATCACTTCTCGAACGGCCGGGTCATCCTGGGCATGGGCGCGGGCTATCTCAAGCCTGAATACAAGGCACTGGGCGTCGATTTTGACAGCCG
>JANOBA010000486.1:0-2802 GCA_031411415.1 Novosphingobium sp. | reverse complement strand
TTGCTCTGCTGCGAATAAGTCTGCTGCGCATTGGTCAGCTGGTCGCCCTTGATCCCGCCCAGCCGCTTGACCGCGATGGCCGTGACACGGTTCTTGCCCGGATCGGCATAAGGCACGATCTGGCTGCCCGGCGGGGCTATGCCCTGGGCAATGTCGGTCGGCGAGGCGGTGGTGTCGACCAGCTTGAATTCGAGCTTGGCGGTCTGCCCAAGCAGGTTTTTCAGCGCCTGCGGGTCCTTGAGACCGGGCACCTGGACAACGATGCGCTGATCGCCCTGGCGGATGATGGTCGGCTCGCGGGTGCCCAATGCGTCGATGCGCTTGCGCACCACTTCGGTCGCGGTTTCCATGGCCTGCGTCACGGCAAGATCGATCCCGGCCTTGGTCGGCGTCATCACATATCGGGTGCCGCTTTCGACCTGGATATCCCAGTCGCGCTGGCCAGTCAGCCCGGCGCCGCTGGTCAGCGGCAGGAGCTGCTCGCGCACGGCATCGACCTTGGCCGGGTCTTCGACGAGGAACGTCAGGCGGCCGTCTTTGGTCGAAATATCGCCGATGCGGATCACCGGATCAGCCAGCCGCATGCGCGCGCGCACGCTTTCTTCCATGGCTTCCAGCCGCTGGCGGGCGACTTGCGCAGTATCAGCTTCGAGCAGGATGTGGCTGCCGCCTGCCAGATCGAGCCCGAGGTTGACCATCGGATGGGGCAGGAAACCGGGCCAGCGGGCGCCGCCCAGCGCGAACAGCGAGGGCATTGCCGCAAAAACAGCGATAAGCGTCAGCAGCCAGTACCAGGCCTGCTTCCAGCGGGGAAAATCAAGCATCGCGGGTCAGGCTCAATCGTTTGCCGGCTTGCCGGTGAGCGGCGAGATCACGTCGGAGATGGTCGTCTTGACTGCCTTGACCCGCACATTGGGGCCAAGCTCCAGTTCGGCATAAACATCATCGACCTTGATCACTTTGGCGAGCAAGCCGCCGCCGGTGAGCACCTGATCGCCCTTTTTGATGCCGGCGATCTTGGCGGTCTGTGCCTTCTGGCGATTCATCTGCGGACGCAGAATCAGGAACCAGAAAATCACCACCATGGCGACGAGTGGCAGGAACTGGAGCCATGCGGGCGGCGAGTCGCCAGCAGCGGCGGGCGCAAGGAGCATGAGGAGCGAGCTGGACATCGGTGCTTTGCGACTTTCCGGTCAAGGGATACGTCCGGTCTGGCCGGACAGGCCGGGCGGTTAGCAGCAATGCCCGGCCATAGCAACGCGGCAGGCATGGCTTGCGCGGTTGACTCACTCGCACGCCAGCCTATAGGCCCGCGTCTCTGTTCCCGCTGTGTCGGGAGCATTCTGGTCGGGACGTAGCGCAGCCTGGTAGCGCATCACACTGGGGGTGTGGGGGTCGGAGGTTCGAATCCTCTCGTCCCGACCAAATTCTTCAAATCATCTGTCCGGAATTGCGCGGCGCCATCAGTGCCGCGCCCGATTTGCCCTGCGTCATCGAGGACTTGCCGGCCCTTTGCGGCCTTCCCTCGCGAAAACCGCCCCGGCATGCCAAACCTCAATTGCATTGCCGACCGGCTCGGCATAGGGGATTGGCAAAATAGAGGACGGATCACGAAATGGCACAGAACAATCTCGGCATCGAACCTGAAACCCTCAAGGCCATCTATCATCAGATGACCCGCATCCGCGCGGTGGACAAAGCAGTCCAGGCCGGGCTTTCGGCGGGCAAGTTCATGTTCACCTACTGGCCGATGACCGGGCAGGAATGCATCCCGGCGACCATCGCCCAGCTCACCACTGAGCGTGACTACATGGTCACCACCTATCGCGGCATCCACGATCAGGTTGCCAAGGGTGTCGACCTCTATGGCATGTTCGCCGAGGCGCTGGGCCGCCAGGATGGCCTCAACAAGGGCAAGGGCGGCAGCCCGCACATTTCCGATCCGTCATCCGGCTCGATGGTCACCACGGCCATCGTCGGCGCCGGCGCGCCGATTGCCAATGGCCTTGCCATTTCGGCTAAGGAGCGCGGCGAAGACCGCGTCACCATCGTCAACTTCGGTGATGGCGCGACGTCGATCGGCGCGGTGCACGAGGCGATGAACCTGGCCGGCGCCTGGAAGCTGCCGGTGATCTTCATGTGCCAGAACAACCAATGGGGCGAATACACCGAGATCCCGACTTACACCGCCAGCCCCAATTTCTATGGCCGAGCAGAAGCGCTCGGCTTCCGCGGCGTGCAGCTGGATGGCAACGATCCCGCCGCCTTCCACGCCGGCATGAAGGACGTCATCGACTATGTCCGCGCCGGCAAAGGCCCGGTGTTTGTCGAAGCGATGACCTATCGCCTCGGGCCGCATGCCGGGGTCGGCGACAACTACAACGCCAAGAAGGAAGTGCTCGCCGCCGCCGCCGAGCGTGCGCCGCTGGAAAAGACCCGCGCGCTGCTGGTCGAGGCAGGCATCTGTTCGGAAGACGAGCTGACCGCGATGGAAGCCGCCGCCAAGGCCGAAGTCGATGATGCCATCGAGCGCGCGCTCAAGAGCCCGGTGACCCCGCCTGAAGAGACGATCCTCGACGTTTTCGCCGATCCTGATTGCGTCCCCCGGCGCGGCTACTATCCGGTGCGCGCCGCCGAAGGCGCGCTGCCCGGCGAAACCAAGCTGATGTCGATGGTCGAGGCCATTGCCAATGCGCAAGGGATCGCGATGGAAGCCAATCCCGAGGTGTTCATCCTGGGCGAAGATGTCGGCGATCCGCAAGGCGGCGTGTTTGGCACCAACAAGGGTCTCCAGACCCGTCT
>JANOBA010000485.1:0-10457 GCA_031411415.1 Novosphingobium sp. | reverse complement strand
CTGCCAGCTTTGCGCCGCGCCGCCGGAAATTGCCTCATAGACCTTCTCGGGATCAAGATGTTCGGACTGGGCAAAACGCGCCGCTTCGGCGAGGCCCGCGACCACTCCGGCGATGCAGATCTGGTTGACCATCTTGGTGGTTTGCCCGGCGCCCGCCTTGCCGACATGGACGATCCGCGACGTATATGCCTCCATCACGCCGCGCGCCGCCTCGATCGCGTCATCGCGCCCGCCGCACATCACGGTGAGCGTGCCTTTTTCCGCGCCGATCTGTGATCCGGTCATTGGCGCATCGACGCAATGAACCTGGTGATCACGCGCCTCGACCGCGATCTGGCGGGCGATGCGGGCCGAAACCGTGGTGTGGTCGATGAACGTGCCGCCCTTGCGCAGCGCGGCGAAGACGCCTTGCGGGCCGAGCACCACGTCTGCCAGATCGTCGTCGTTGCCCACACAGGTCAGCACCACATCGGCGCCCTCTGCCGCATTGGCCGGGCTGGAGGCGACGCGCAGCGCGACGCCGGGGTTGGCCTCCTGCCAAAGCTTCACCCGTCCCGGCGAGCGGTTGTAGATCGTCAGCCGGTGGCCGGCCTTGCCGATATGGCGCGCGATCGCGCCGCCCATCACGCCAAGGCCAATGAAGGATACGTTTTTCGGTTCGCTCATGTCCGCCACTCTAGCCGCTTCGCGCCGCGCTGCCAGCCCCCTGTCGGCCCACACTTGCCTCGAAACGCATTTGCTCTATCGCATTGCAGCAATGCAACTGTTTGACCGGCCCCGTTTCCAGCGCGCCATGCGGCTTGCCTTCTGGTGTGCGTTGCTGGGTGCCGTGGCCCTCGCCGTGGTCCCGCAGCCGCCAGACCTTGGCACCGGCGGGCTGGGTGACAAGTTCAACCACATGCTGGCATTCGGCACGCTGACCGTGCTCGCTTGTCTGGCCTTTCCGCAGGCTGGGCGACTGCGGATTGCCGAACGGCTCTCGTTCCTTGGCGCGCTGATCGAGGTGGTGCAGGCCATGCCCGTGGTGGCGCGCGATTGCGATATCCGCGACTGGATTGCGGATACCCTGGCCATCGCTCTGGCGCTGGCGCTGGTCCATGTTGTCCTGCCGCGCCTGCGCGCGCGCTGGCCATAGCAGTTTGCAGGGCGCGGTGCTTTCGTTTAGGCCGCGCCGATGACTGAAACCGCCAGGTCCCTCGCCAGCGAGACTTCGCTGCTCACCGCCGATACTGTCCGCGCCGCCGCCGCGCGGATTGCCGGCGCGGTGGTGCGCACGCCGACGCTTTACAGCCAGACGCTGAGCGCAATTACCGGCGCGGAAATCTATCTCAAGTTCGAGAACCTGCAGTTCACGGCCGCCTACAAGGAACGCGGCGCGCTGAATGCCATGCTGCTGCTGGGTGGCGAGCGCTGCAATCGCGGTGTGATCGCGGCCTCGGCGGGTAACCATTCGCAGGGGCTGTCGTATCATGGCCGCCGACTGGGGATTCCGGTCACCATCGTCATGCCGCGCACCACGCCGACGGTGAAAGTGATGCAGACCGAAAGCGTCGGCGGCAAAGTGGTGCTCTTTGGTGAGAGCTTTGACGAGGCCAATGCCCATGCCCGCCAGTTGGAAACCGAGCTCGACCTGACATTCGTCCACCCTTTTGATGATCCGCATGTCGCGGCGGGGCAGGGCACTGTCGCGCTCGAAATGCTGGAAGACGTGCCCGATCTCGACATGCTGGCGATCCCGGTCGGCGGCGGCGGGCTGGCCTCTGGAATGGGCACCATTGCCCGCACCATGCGGCCTGACATCAAGCTGATCGGTGTCGAGGCAGAGCTCTATCCCTCTATGTTCAACCTGCTGAAGCACGAAAGCCGCGACGTGGGCGGAGATACGCTGGCCGAAGGCATCGCGGTTTACGAGCCGGGCAAATTCACTTCCGCCGTGCTGGCGGAGATTCTCGACGATTTCGTGCTGGTCGACGAACACCGGATTGAACGTGCGGTGGCCTTGCTGCTGCAAATCGAGAAGACCGTGGCTGAAGGCGCAGGCGCGGCGGGTTTGGCGGCTGTGCTCAGCTATCCCGAAATGTTTGCCGGGCAGAAAGTCGGCATCGTCATTTCAGGCGGCAATATCGACACGCGCCTGCTCGCCAATGTGCTGCTGCGCGATCTGGCGCGCTCCGGGCGCCTCGCGCGGCTGCGGCTGGTGTTGCAGGATCGGCCCGGCTCGCTGCTGCGGGTGGCGCAGGTGTTCTATCGCTATAACGTCAACATCATCGAGATCGTCCATCAGCGGGTGTTTACCCATTTGCCCGCCAAGGGCCTGGCCACCGAGATCGAATGCGAGGCGCGCGACGAGGAACAACTCGAGTCGCTGATCACTGCCCTGAAGGCAGAAGGATTCGATGTCAGCATGGTCGAATTAAACTGATCGGCCCGCTAACGTCCTTGAGTGAGACAGAGTGAACGAGGCTTGCCCGCACGCTTGTGCAAATTAGTGCATCGTTTACCATGCTTCGTGGTTAAAACCCTTTTATCGCCGGTGAGGGAAGGGCATAGCATGGCACGCGCCGAATCCACCGCGCTCCGAAAACAGGAACTTGCAGGCTCGTGACGGCACCGGTTCGCTTTCCCCGATTTTTCGTCACTAGCATGGCGCCCTGCCCCTATCTGCCCGGCCGCAGCGAGCGCAAGGTTTTCACTGAACTGCGCGGCCCCAATTCCGATGCACTCAACGATGCGCTGGGCCGGATCGGCTTCCGTCGCAGCCAGACGGTGGCCTATCGTCCGTCCTGCGTGGATTGCTCGGCATGTGTTTCAGTGCGCGTCGTGGCTGGCGAGTTTCAGCCGTCTGCAACCCAGCGCCGCAATCTCAAGCGCAATGACGATCTCGAAGTCACCTTGTGCCGCCCCTGGTCAACTGTGGAACAATTCGAACTGCTCCAGCGTTACCTTGGTGAACGTCATCCCGGCGGCGGCATGGCGACGATGGACGAGGTCGATTATTCCGACATGGTAGAGCACTCGCCGGTAACCAGTTATGTCATCGAATACCGTGAGCCTTCAGCCGATGGCGTTGCTCCGGGTCGGCTGGTGGGCGCCTGCCTGACTGACAAGCAGGGCGACGGCCTGTCGATGATCTACAGCTTCTATGATCCCGACCATGCGACGCGCGAAGGCCTCGGCAACTTCATCATCCTTGATCACATCCGGCGTTCTGCGGAACTGGGTCTTGCCTATACCTATCTCGGCTATTGGGTCGATGGTTCGGCGCGCATGCAATACAAAGTGCGTTATCGCCCGCTGGAGCGCCTGACGCGCACCGGATGGGAGCGGATCGGCACGGCGGAGCACGACCGCCTGATCGTTGATGCGGCCGGGGCGCGACGCGAAACTCTGGTCCCTCTCGAGGGCAGCGGCAAGGACGGTGTGCCCGGAGGGCAGGAGCAATACCGCCTGGCCGATTGACCGGCTGATGCCGGCACTGGTTTTCCATCCCGCCCTGTCTCTCGCGCTGCTGTTGCTGGCGGCAGAGCCCGCGCTCGGTCAAGCACTGAGCCCGCCCGCGACCGGCAGCGATGCCGAACTTGAGGCGTTGATCCCCGACGCGGCCGTGCGCGATCCCGAAAGCTGGGCGAAAGTCGCAGCCCCGCAGGATCCCGCTGCGCCGATTGCAGAAGGTCCCGCGCCGGCGCTCGATCCCTCCTCGCCGATGGCCGCAGACGCCGATTTCCGGCTGCCCTGGCCCGACGAAAGCCTTGCGTTGCCTGAACTGGCCGATCTGTCACCCGATCCGGGCAATGCGGCGCTGTTTGCCGAACAGGCCGCAACGCCGGCCGACGAAGCACGCGGCGAGGGCGAAGAGTTGCGGATTTCGCGGCATGCCGTGCTGGTCCTGCCGCAAGGTCCGGTCAGCCTGCCGATGCGCGCCGGACTGGCGCTGCGCTTTTCCGCGCTTTCGAACATCGAGCGCCTTTCTGGCGAAGGCAGCGACAACCCGGCGCAGCTTGCGGCGCGGGCGCGCAAGGATGGTGCCCTGCTCCAGCAACTGCTGCGCGGTTATGGCTACTTCGATGCCGAAGTCGTCCAGACAATCAGCGCGGCGGCGGGCGGTGAAGTTCGCTTCCAGCTTATCCCCGGCTCACGTTATGCCATCGGCGTGCTGACGCTTGGCGATCTGGCGCAGAGCGGGGCGGACTATCCCGCGCTCACTGGCGCCTGGGGTCTGGCTAGTGGCGATCCGGTGGATAACGATGCGATCGTGCTGGGCCGAACCCGGCTTGATGCCGAACTTGGCGAGCGCGGCTTTGCCCTGGCGAAAGTCGGCGAGCCCGAGCTGGTCGCCGATCATGCGCGCGAGCTAGCCGATCTGTCGATGCCGGTGAGTATTGGCGGACGCTACCGGTTCGGCGCAATTGTCAGCAACCTGCCGGATTTCCTGCCATCGGGCCACCTCGCCGATATTGCCCGCTTCCGCACCGGCGAGCTTTACCGGCGCAGCGGCGTCGAGGATTTGCGCAAGGCCATCGTCGCCACCGGGCTGGTCTCCAGCGTGGCGATCACCCCGCGCGTCACCACCCCGCCCAGTCACGATATGAACGGCAGCGAGCTGCCCGGCGAACTCGCGCTCGATGTTGCCTTGGCCAAGGCACCGCTGCGGACATTGGCCGGCGCACTTGGTTATGACGCAGGCGAAGGTTTCCGGGTCGAGGCAAGCTGGGAACACCGCAACCTGTTCCCTCCAGAAGGCCTGCTGCGGCTGCGTGCGGTGGCCGGAACCCGCGAGCAGCTGGCGGGCGTGACGTTCCGCCGCAACAATTTCCTTGGCCGCGATCAGGTGCTCACTGTCGATCTCCATGCCACATCGACCAAACGCGATGCCTATATCGCGCGCTCGGTGGCGCTTAGCGCCAGTTACGAGAAGCTTACCACGCTGCTGTTCCAGAAGCCGCTGGTCTGGTCGCTGGGGCTCGAAGCGCTGGCGACCAATGAGCGTGAAGGCGATGTCGGCGGCCTCTCCAGCGCGGCGCAGGCCTATTACGTCGTCGCCCTGCCGCTGCGCGTCGCGATTGATACCACCGACGACCTGCTCGACCCCAAACGCGGTTTCCGCGCGGCGCTGCGTGCTTCGCCGGAGGGTTCGTTCAGCCAAGGTGCGCAGAGCTTCTATGCCCGTTTTCAGGCCGATGCCAGCGCCTATCTGCCGCTGGGCAAGTCTGCGGTGCTCGCCGGTCGGGTGCGGCTGGGCTCGATTGTCGGGGCCGGGCTCACCGAGGTTGCGCCATCGCGGCGGTTCTATGCCGGCGGCGGCGGATCGGTGCGCGGCTTCGGCTATCAGGAAATCGGTCCGCGCGACTCATTGGGCACGCCCGGCGGCGGTCGCTCGCTCAGCGAATTCTCGATCGAGGCCCGAGTTAAGACCGGCATCCTTGGCGGCAACCTTTCGGTGGTGCCTTTCGTAGATGCCGGAACGGTCGAGCAGGGCAGCCTGCCGGGCTTTCGCGGCATGCGCTTTGGCGCGGGGCTGGGCCTGCGCTATCAGACCGGCTTTGGCCCGCTGCGCATCGATGTTGCCACGCCGCTGGGCCGCCGCGCCGGGGAAAGCCCGGTGGCAGTCTATGTCGCATTGGGGCAGGCCTTCTGATGAGCGAGCAGGCGCCACCTCCTGTGGCAATCACCCGCCGCCGCTGGCCGTGCTGGCTGGCCATGCCGATGCTGTTGATCGCCGCTGCAATCGCATTGCTGTTCGTGCTCGATACCCAGCTTGGTCACCGCCTGATCGCCGACCGCATCGCCGCGCTTGCATCGGCATCGGGCCTGCGTATCGAGGTCGGGCGCATCGAAGGCTCGGTCTATAGCGAGGCGCGGCTGCGCGATGTGCGCCTGTTTGACCCGCAAGGTGAGTTCGCCCGTTTGCCGGTGATTGAGCTCGATTGGCGGCCATTTGCCTGGTTTTCCTCCGGCCTCGACATTCGCGAACTGATCGTTCGGCGCGGGCGCTTGCTGCGTCTGCCGAAACTGCGACCCGGCGATCCCGATGCGCCGCTCTTGCCCACATTCGACATTCGCATAGATCGCTTCGAGATCGCCGGGCTCAGCGTGGATGCGGGCGTGGCGGGGCCAGCTCGCAAGGTCGATCTGTCCGGCAAGGCAGACATCCGCGACGGCCGGGCATTCGTCCGCACAGACGCCCGGCTCGGCGGATCGGACCGGCTGGCGCTGCTGCTAGATGCCACTCCCGCCGCCGACCGCTTCGATGTGAAGCTTGATTATCACGCGCCCAAAGGCGGCCTGCTGGCGGGGCTGAACGGGGCCGACCGCGCGCTTGATATTGCGCTCGGCGGGCGGGGCAGCTGGAAAAACTGGCAAGGCGGCCTGCTGGCCAAGACGAATGATCGCCAGCTTGCCGCGCTGCGCATGATCAATCGCGCTGGGCATTATGACCTTGCCGGTCTGGTCTGGCCGGGGGACCTGCTTAGCGGCATTGCCGCCCGCGCGACGGGGCAATCGGTGGCCGTGATGGCGGGAGGTACTTTCGCCGAGCGGCGGGTTTCCGGCGAAGCCAAGCTGGTCGGCGCGGCGCTGAATCTGGCGCTGAAAGGCGAGGTTGATCTGGGGCAAAACCGCTTCAATGCCTTGCAGCTGAACGCGAGCGGATTTGATGGCGAGGCGCTGTTTCCCGGCACCCGGATTGATGGCGGTGTGCTGACTGCGCGGCTGGACGGGGCATTTCGTGATCTCCAGATCGAACACCACCTGAAGCTTGCACACCTCTCAAGCGGCACCTTGCGCATCGAAGCGCTCCAGCAGCATGGCTTCGCGACTTACTCGGATGGCAAATGGCACGTGCCGCTGGATGCCGACGCCGCGCGGCTGGTGACGGGGGATCCGGGCATCGATCCGCGCCTCGCACCGGTGAAGCTCAGCGGCGATCTGGTGCTCGCCGGATCAAACCTTGCCAGCGACGGGCTGACGCTGAGCGTGCCGGGCCTTGCCGCGCGGCTTGCGCTGCGCGGGGATATTGTGCGCGGCGGCTATGGCCTCGCCGGGCCGTTTGCCGCGCGGGGCTATGGCCTCACCGATCTGGGCAGCATCGATGCGAGTGGGCGGCTGACCGCCAGCTTCGGGCGCGCGCCATGGACGCTCAGCGCCGATTTGAATGGCCGGATGGTGCGGGTCGACAATGCCACGCTGACATCGCTCGCGGGCACGCAAATCCGCTTCGGTGGCCGGGTGAGGCTGGGGCAGGGGGCGCCTATCCTGTTCGAGCGCGCGACGCTGAGCGGCAGCAAGCTTGCGCTGGGGCTTGCCGGGCGGAGCCTGCCGGGCGGGCGCACCACGTTCACCGGCAAGGGCCGGCAAAGCGATTTCGGCCAGTTCACGATCAATGCCGACATCGCCGCAGACGGCCCGCGCGCGGTGCTGATTTTCGCCGATCCGCTGCCGGCCGCCGGGCTGAAAGACGTGCGCGTCGCGCTCGCGCCGGTGCATGGCGGCTTCCGCATCGAGACCGCGGGGCAGTCCACTCTGGGGCCCTTTGATGGCGTGCTTGGGCTTTTCGTCCAGCCAGGCGGGGCGACGCGCATCGTGCTCGATCGGCTGGACGTGTGGAAGACCGCGATCACTGGCGAGCTGCTGTTCGCAAATGGCGCGGCGCGCGGCCGGCTGGCGCTGTCGGGCGGCGGCGTGGCGGGGACGATTGACCTTGCGCCGCAGGATGGCGGGCAGGGCTTTGGCGTTTCACTGACGGCCAACAACGCGCGTTTTGGTGGTGATAAACCGCTGGTTATCGCGCTCGGCCGCATCGAAGCGCAAGGCCTGCTACGAGCGGGGCACAGCAGCATTTCCGGCAATGCCAGCGGGCAAGGCATCGGCCAGGGCCAGCTCTTCCTCGGGCGGATCGCGGCCAATGCCAGCATGACAGACGGGCGCGGCCAATTCACCGCCTCGCTTGCCGGGCGGCGCGGCAGCCGGTTCGAATTGCAGATGCAGGGCGACATTGCGCCAGATCGGCTGACGCTGGCGGCGCAGGGGCAATTTGCCGGGCAGCGCATCCTGTTGCCGCGCCGCGCGGTGCTGACCCGCGAGGCGGCTGGCTGGCGGCTTGCGCCCACACAGGTCAACCATGCCGGAGGCCGCGCGATTGCCTCCGGGTTGTTTGGCGGCGGCAACACCGAGCTGCACCTAGCGCTCGCCGATATGCCGCTGACGCTGGCCGACGGGCTGTTTGGCGAGATCGGGCTTGGCGGACGGATTTCCGGCCTGATCGACTATCGCACCAGCCGCCTTGTCGCGCCTGCCGGTGAATTCAAGGTGCGCGTAGCCGGGCTGACCCGCTCGGGGCTGACACTGACCTCCAGGCCGATGGACCTGGCGCTGACCGGCGCGCTGATGCCCGACCGGCTGGAGCTGCGCGCGATTGCCAGCGAGGGCGGAGCGGTGCGCGGGCGGTTGCAGGGGCGGGTGAGCGGCCTTGCCCGTGCGGGCTCGCTGGCGGACCGCATCCAGAACGGCGCACTGTTTGCCCAGCTGCGTTATAACGGCCCGGCGGACGCGCTGTGGCGGCTGGCCGCGCTTGAAACTTTCGATCTCACCGGGCCCATTTCGGTTGCCGCCGATCTCACCGGCACCGCCGCCGCGCCCGCAATCCGCGGTTCGCTCGCGGGCAGCGGCATGGAGCTGCAAAGCACGCTGACCGGCGCGCGGGTGACGGGGCTGGCTGCGCGCGGCAGCTTCGCAGGCTCGCGGTTGGTGCTTTCCAGCCTCTCGGGGCGCACCGATGGCGGCGGCAGCATCGCTGGCAGCGGCACTTTCGATTTCTCCGGCATCGGCGAGCATGGACCCGGCATCGACTTGCGGCTGGCAGCGCGCGGCGCACGCATTCTGGCGCGCGAGGATATGGCTGCCACGGTCACCGGGCCGATCCTTATCCGCTCGGACGGCGCGGGCGGGGTCATCGCCGGGCGGTTGACGCTGGATCGCGCCAGCTGGCAGCTGGGCCGGGCGGCAGCCGCCTCGGAAATGGCCTATGTGCGCACCCGTGACATCAACTTGCCGGCGGATGTCGCCGTAACCCGCGCCGCAGTGGTGCCATGGCGCTTCCTGATTGACGCCAAGGGTGCGCAGGGCGTGGCAGTGAGCGGCATGGGGCTGACCAGCGAATGGAGCGCCGACATCAAGCTGCGCGGGTTCACCGCCAATCCGTCGATTCTGGGCCGCGCCGATCTGGTGCGCGGCGAATACGAGTTTGCCGGTAAGCGCTTCGAGCTTTCGCGCGGGCGGATTGTCTTCGATGGCGCCGCGCCGCCCGATCCCCGGCTCGATATCATCGCCGAGGACCAGCAGAGCGGCCTGCTCGCGCGGATTGCCATCGGCGGAACGGCTATGCGGCCTGAAGTGGTGTTCTCATCAGTGCCTGCGCTGCCGGAGGAAGAATTGCTCTCGCGGCTGCTGTTTGGGACCTCGCTGACCAAGATTTCCGCGCCTGAAGCTGTGCAGCTGGGCGCAGCGATTGCCTCGCTGCAAAGTGGCGGCGGGCTGGACCCGATCAACCGGCTGCGGCGGGCTGTCGGCCTCGACCGGTTGCGCATCGTGCCGGCGGATGCGGCGCTGGGGCGCGGCACTGGCATTGCGGCGGGCAAGAACATCACCCGGCGGCTTTACGCAGAGATCATCACCGACGGGCGCGGCTACAGCGCAACCCAGCTTGAATTCCGTGTCACCAGCTGGCTCTCGCTGCTCTCGGCGATTTCGACCGCCGGGCGCGAGAGCGTCAATGCGCGGATCAGCAAGGATTATTGAGAAGTCCCAGCTGCCGGTGATGCGCAAAAGAAAAAGGCGCCCGGATTGCTCCGGACGCCCATTCCTTGCGTCGCTTATTGCAGCTTATAGGCTGTAATACATGTCAAACTCGACCGGCGACGGCGTGGTTTCCCAGCGCATCACTTCGGGCCACTTCAGCTCGAGATAGGCATCGATCTGATCCTTGGTGAACACACCGCCAGTCAGCAGGAAGGCGTTGTCCTTGGTCAGTGCCTCAAGCGCTTCGCGCAGCGAGCCGCACACGGTCGGAACCTTCTTGAGCTCGCGCGGGGGCAGGTCATACAGGTTCTTGTCCATCGCTTCACCCGGATGGATCTTGTTCAGGATGCCGTCGATGCCGGCCATCAGCATCGCCGAGGTGGCCAGGTACGAGTTTGCCAGCGGATCGGGGAAACGGAACTCCACGCGCTTGGCCTTTTCGCCTGCACCATAAGGGATACGGCACGACGCCGAACGGTTGCGCGCCGAATAGGCGAGCAGCACAGGAGCCTCAAAGCCCGGCACCAGCCGCTTGTAGCTGTTGGTGGAGGGGTTGGTGAAGGCGTTGAGCGCCTTGGCGTGCTTGATCACACCGCCGATGAAATACAGGCAGGTGTCCGACAGACCGGCATAGCCATTGCCGGCAAAGGTGTTCTTGCCCTTGT
>JANOBA010000484.1:0-7785 GCA_031411415.1 Novosphingobium sp. | reverse complement strand
GGGTTGGAAGACCGGCTGTCAGACCGGCGGAACTGCTGGAAGCCGGCGACCGAGGCCAGCACGTCCTCGATTCGGCCTGAGGCGGACGAAACCAGTCGCTCGCGCCCGATTTCGCGTGTGCCATAGGCCGGTGTGGCCGGGGTCGCCTCAAGTCCGCGCCCGGTGACTGTTATCTGTTCAGGGATATGCTCAGACAGGGCTGATTGCGCCATGGCCTGTTTTGCAGGCAGGAATCCGGCAAGGCACAGAAGTGTCCCGGTGCGAAATACCAAGGCTGTGCACCGGGTTAGCATCGCATCGAAATAGGCGAGTGCCGGCGATTGACAAGTCTTAGCTGGCGCCAACAAATGAAACATTGTGGATCATACGCGCAGGGCTGAACACTTGTTCAAAACTGCACCGATTTCCGATTGCGAGATGCGGCGAATCCCGGCAAAGGCCCGGGCATTGAAAACACGTATCGCAATCAGAGAGGCCTGCCGATGTACGACGATCAACCGCAAGCACAGCCCGCCGGTTCAACAGGCACCCCCGTTTACGAGCGCATGCTCGACTTGTTCGAAGCCGAAGGCATCAAGACGTTGTTCGGCATTCCCGATCCCAACTTCGTCCACCTGTTCCTTGAGGCCGAATCACGCGGCTGGACCGTTGTCGCCCCGCATCACGAGGCGTCTGCTGGCCACATGGCCGCCGCCGCCACGCGCATCACGGGCAAACCGGCCGTCTGCATCGGCACACTCGGGCCGGGCATGGCTAACATGATGCCAGCCATCCAGTGCGCCAAGGTGGAAGGCGATCCGGTGATCTTCATCGGTGGCCAGCGCGCCCGCGTTACTGAGCGCCGCGTGCGCCGCGGCCGCATCCAGTTCGTCCGCCAGGAGCCGATGATCGAGGATTCGGTCAAGTTCTCCAGCTCGATCGAATATGCCGACCAGACTGACGAGATCGTCCACGAAGCGATCCGCGTCGCCATGTCGGGAACACCCGGCCCGGCCTATATCGAGTTTCCCAGCCATATCATCATGGAAGAGCTGGAAGTTGAGCCGGCCCTGCCGCCGCATCGCTATCGCCTGACCAACCAGGGCGCTGATGGCGACCGCTTGGCCGAAGCCGCCCAGTTGATCATGGCCGCCAAGAACCCGATCCTGCTGGTCGGTCACGCGGTTTACACCAGCCAGTCGGGCGCCAAGGTCAAGGAACTCGCCGAGCTGATGAACTGCCCAGTCATCCAGACCTCGGGCGGCACGCCTTACATCGCCGGCCTTGAAGACCGCACTTTCCAGTATGTCTTCTCGGAAGCCTCGGTCGATGCGGTCGAAGAATCGGATCTTGTCGTTGCGCTGGGCACCGAGCTTGGCGAGCCTCTGCACTTTGGCCGCTGGCGCCACTGGTATGCCGGCGAAGCCAACCGCAAGTGGATCTACGTTCAGCAGGATCCCACGGCTATCGGCGTCAACCGCCCGATCGATGTGCCGCTGGTCGGCGATCTGCGCGCTGTCGTGCCGCAGCTCAGCCGGGCGCTGGGCAAAGGCCGTCCGCCTGCGCCGGGCCTCGAAAAGTTCATGCGCGATGGCGCGGCGGAAATGGTCGAGCTGGCCAAGGAAGCGGGTTCCAAGGGCAACGGTTCGGGCAACACGCCGATGCACACCGCCCAGTTCGTCACCGAAGCATCGAAGGCGTTCCCCAAGGACGGTATCCTGATTCGCGACGGCGGCGCCACGGTGATCTTCCAGTGGACCTATTCGCAGTCCAAGCCGCATGACGTGATCTGGAACCAGAACTACGGCCATATCGGCACCGGCCTACCCTATGCGACCGGCGCTATGCTCGCCGATCAGGCGGAAACCGGCAAACAGCGCCCCGGCATGTTGCTGACGTCGGACAGCTCGTTCCTGTTCCACATCGGCGAACTGGAAGTGGCTGTGCGCAAGAATCTGCCGCTAGTCTGCGTCGTTGGCGTCGATTTCCAGTGGGGCCTCGAAGTCGGCGTCTACAAGCGCACTTTCGGCCAGGGCACGGCCGAGACCGGCACGCACTGGTCTGACAAGGTCCGCTTTGACAAGATCGCCGAGGGCTTCGGCGCGGCTGGCGATTTCGTTGACAAGGCGGAAGACCTCGGCCCGGCGATCGCCCGCGCCTATGAGCGCGGCGGCGTCACCGTGATCCACGTGCCGATCGACCCCAAGGCGAACTCGGAAGAAATGCCCAAGTATGAGCGTTTCCGCACCTGGTATGCCGAAGGCACACAGTAAGGCTTTTGTGCGCGGCTGTCGGGATGCATTCCTGACAGCCGCGCTACAGGACATTCAGTCACCGTTAACGGCCAATGCGGCCTCTTCTCCAGCGAAATAAAAAGCCGGAGAAGGGGACCTCCATGCGCCATGTTCGCATAATTGCCGCAACCTGCATCGCCGCTTTGCTGGCGGGCTGCGCGGCCCATCAGCAGGATGAGAAACTCGTCAGCATCGGTGACGGCAGCCTCAAACCCGCCGGAGAAGATGGGCGGAACAGGGGCGATAATGCGCCTCCTCCCCCGCCCCCGCCGCCCGTCGCATCCGTGCCAATGTCGGCGCCAAAGGTCGCCACCCGCACGAACAAAGGCCGCATGGTTTCGCAAGAGCGTTATGGCGGCAGCTTTATCCGCCCGGTCATCGTCCCCACCGATC
This sequence comes from Novosphingobium sp., assembly GCA_031411415.1. Lineage (GTDB taxonomy): Bacteria > Pseudomonadota > Alphaproteobacteria > Sphingomonadales > Sphingomonadaceae > Novosphingobium. The sequence goes on along the minus strand of JANOBA010000484.1, from coordinate 5,119 downwards.
CGGGCAGCGAGCGTTATGACGGCAAGGACGTCAGCCCAGTCAAAATCGCACAGACCGATCCGGTTTCCACCTTCTCGGTCGATGTCGATACTGGCGCCTATGCCAACACCCGCCGTTTCCTCACTGCCGGGCAATTGCCGCCGAAAGATGCAGTTCGCAGCGAAGAGCTGATCAACTATTTCCGCTATGACTATGCCATGCCGGCAAGCCGGGGCACGCCGTTTTCGGTTACCACCGATGTCGCGGTCACACCGTGGAACCCGCAAACCCGGCTGATGCGCATCGGCTTGCGCGGCTATGATTTGTCGCGCGCGGCGCGCCCGGCGGCAAATCTTGTGTTTCTCGTCGATGTCTCGGGCTCGATGTCGAGTGCCGACAAGCTGCCACTGGTCAAGACCGCTCTGGCAGGCCTCGCGAGTGAACTGAGCCCGCGCGATAAGGTGTCGATCGTGGTCTATGCGGGCGCAGCAGGCCTCGTGCTTGAGCCGACCAGCGACGAGCGCAAGATCCGCGCCGCGCTGGACCGGCTTTCCGCTGGCGGCTCGACCGCAGGCGGAGCCGGGCTCCAGCTCGCCTACCAAGTCGCACGCGACAATTTCATCGAAGGCGGAGTAAACCGCATCCTACTGGCCACCGACGGCGATTTCAACGTCGGCGTATCGGACACCAGATCGATGATCCAGATGGTCGAGCGCGAGCGCGACAACGGCATCACCCTGACCACGCTGGGCTTTGGCGGAGGCAACTTCAACGAAGCGATGATGGAGCAGATCGCCGACAAGGGGAACGGCAACTACGCCTATATCGACACCGCGCTAGAGGCTCGCAAGGTGCTGGGCGACCAGATGAGCTCGACCCTGTTCACCATCGCCAAAGACGTAAAGATCCAGGTCGAATTCAATCCCGCGCAAGTCAGCCAGTATCGCCTGCTGGGCTATGAAAACCGCGCCTTGCGCGAAGAGGATTTCAACAACGACAAAGTCGACGCCGGCGATATCGGCGCGGGCCATCAGGTGACCGCGATTTACGAGATCGTGCCCGCTGGCAACCGCGGCTGGAACGATGCACGCCGCTATCAGGATGCCTCGCCGCAAGGCGATTCGCGTGGGGGCGAGCTGGCTTTCATCAAACTGCGCTATAAGCTGCCCGCTGGGACGACCTCGCGGCTGATCGAGCGGCCAGTTGCGGCCAGCCTGATGCGCACCACCGCGCAGCCGACTGGCGACTTTGCCTTTGCCACTGCAGTCGCCGCCTTCGGCCAGCGGCTGCGCGGTGACCCGCTGCTGCAGGGCTATTCCCATGCCCAGATCGCAACGCTTGCTGGGCGGCAGAATGATTTCTGGCGGCAGGAATTCGTCCGGCTGGTCAGCCTGGCCGGTTCGCTGGCAGGCAATGACCGCGAGGTTGATCGGGACCGCACGGGCGGCTAACGAGTTGCGGTGCAAACCCACCGCCTCACCCTCATCCTTGCTGGCCTGTTCTCCACCGGCGTCATCGCCGCCGGGGCCAACGTGGCCCACCGCGTGCCCGCGCCAGCTGCGCTGCTGGCGGGCTTGCTCGTCGGAGCCTATGCGCTAGGTCTGGGGATCGGGCGATTGGTGTTCGGGCGGGGGAGCTGAATCATGCAGGATATTGCCCAAATCGTTGAGGCCAACTGGTTGGCCTTTGCCCTCGCGTTGCTCATCGGACTGTTGGTGGCCTGGTGGCTGTGGGGCCGGCGCAGCGCCCGGCTGCGCACCCGCCACCGCGCGCCCGATGCGCTGGATGAAGGCGCAGCCCCCGCCGCGCGCAATCAGGCGCTGATCGACGCGCCCAGCGCGGTGACCGTGGCGCTGCTGGCGGACAGCGGGCCTGATATTTTTGCTGGAATAGGCGGGGCGATTGCCGCTGGGGCAGCGCGTGAAGTCGAGGCGGCGAACCCCGCACCGCCGCCAATTGCGGCGCCTGCTCCGCCACTTGCGCCGGAGCCAGAACCGGTTGCCGCGCCACAAACGCAGCCCGAACCCGCTCCGGTGGCGAAGCCCAAGTCTGCGCCCAAGGCCAAGGCTGCACCAAAGCCGAATGCCGAGCCGAAACCAAAGCCTGCGGCCAAACCAAAGCCCGCGCCCAAAGCCAAGGCAGCGCCAAAGCCCAAGCCGGAACCCGCGCCGGTCGCTGAAGCGCCCCCGCCTCCGCCAGCACCAATGGCCAGCGGCCCGGACGACCTAGCCCAGATCAAGGGCCTTGGTCCCAAGCTGCAAGCCCTGTTGCCAACGCTTGGGGTCACCACCTTCGCCCAGATCGCCGCCTGGGACGAAGCCGGCATCGATGCCATTGACGCGCAACTAGGCGTGTTCCAGGGCCGCATCCGCAAGGACAACTGGGTGGAGCAGGCTAAGTTTCTCGCTGGCAGTGACGTGGCCGGTTACGAGGCGAAATTCGGGAAGTTGTGAGGGGTTAGGCCGCTCAGGCGGCGCGCGGCACAATCCGGTCGAGATCGCCGTTCAGCGCTCGCTTGGCTTCTTCGATGTCGTAATCGATCTGAAGGCCAAGAAACATGCCTTCCGAGACACCAAAATAGCGGGCTAGGCGCAGGTCGGTATCTGCGTCGACCGGGAGCCGCGCATCAAGAATCGCCGAGAGGCGTGCTTCGGCGATACCCGCACCGGAAACCACTTCAGCAACAGGAATTTCGCTGCCGATCAGGTAGTCCTGACGCAGAATGTCGCCGGGATGGACGTTGTCCAGCCGGTCGTCAGTCGTCGTGATAGTCCTCGATCCGGACATCGGTTGCGTCTCCGTCAGACCAGTGAAACGTTACGCGCCACTGGCGATTGATGCGGATACTATAGCGCAAAGGGTTATGATTTTTCAACTGCTCAAACTGATTGCCACCGGGAACCCGCAGATCATAGAGGTTTGCTGTGCGATTGAGCTGCCGCAGTTTGCGCCGCGCAATGTTCTGAATGTCAGACGGCAGCTTACGGCTGCGCTGGCCATTCCAGATGCGTTCGGTTTCGGGGTCGGCGAAGGAGCGGATCATAACTGCGTGTCCAGTTGTGCAGTGTCCTATTAGTCACAGATAAACAGATAGGCGAGCATGAAGGCCGGCCATTTCCACCCATTCGTTTCGCGCCGGGCGACTGCAACTCACCGCCCCCACTTCGTCTTGCCCTGCTTGCCAAACCGCCCCTTCCGCGTCCCCGGCTTGCCCTCATTGCTCCGCCCCACCAGCGGCGCGCGTTTCTCGCCGTCGGGGATGCCCAGCTCATCCGCTTCCAGCCGCCGGATTTCGTCGCGCAGCCGTCCGGCTTCCTCGAACTCCAGGTCCGCCGCCGCATTGCGCATGCGGCCTTCCAGTTCCTCGATGTAACTGCGCAGGTTGTGCCCGACGAGGTTGTTGCGCTCCCCAACCTCGATCTCCACCAGCACGCCGTCGCGGCTCGCGGTGTCCGCGACGATGTTGTGAATGTCGCGTTTGATGCTCTCCGGCGTGATGCCGTGTTCGATGTTGTAGGCGTGCTGCTTCTCGCGCCGGCGATCCGTCTCGGCGATGGCGCGTTCCATGGAGCCAGTCATGCGGTCGGCGTAGAGGATCACTCGGCCGTCGATGTTGCGCGCGGCGCGGCCGATGGTCTGGATCAGGCTGGTTTCGCTGCGCAGAAAGCCTTCCTTGTCGGCGTCGAGGATCGCCACCAGCCCGCATTCGGGGATGTCCAACCCTTCGCGCAACAGGTTGATGCCGACAAGCACATCATAGACCCCCAGCCGCAAATCGCGGATCAGTTCGATGCGTTCGAGTGTTTCGACATCGCTGTGCATATAGCGCACGCGCAGGCCCGCCTCGTGCATGAATTCCGTCAGGTCTTCGGCCATGCGTTTGGTCAGAGTGGTAACGAGCGTGCGATAGCCAGCTTGCGCCACCTTGCGGCATTGCTCGATGCAATCCTGCACCTGATCTTCCACCGGGCGGATCTCAACCGGCGGATCGATCAGCCCTGTGGGTCGGATCACCTGTTCGGCGAATACCCCGCCAGATTGCTCCATTTCCCAGTGGCCCGGGGTGGCGGAAACCGCGACGGTCTGCGGCCGCATTGCGTCCCATTCGTTGAACCGCAAGGGCCGGTTGTCAATGCAACTGGGCAGGCGGAAACCGTATTCGGCAAGGGTGATCTTGCGGCGATGATCGCCTTTACTCATCGCGCCGATCTGAGGCACGGTCTGGTGGCTTTCATCGACGAACAGCAGGGCGTTTTCGGGCAGGTATTCGAACAAAGTCGGCGGCGGCTCGCCGGGGAGGCGGCCGGTGAGGAAGCGGCTGTAGTTTTCGATGCCGGCGCAACTGCCAGTGGCCGCGATCATTTCGAGATCGAAATTGGTGCGCTGTTCCAGCCGCTGGGCCTCGAGCAATTTGCCTTCCGCTTCCAGCTCTTTCAGCCGTTCGCTCAGCTCGAATTTGATCGCATCGGCGGCCTGCTTCATCGTTGGGCCCGGCGTTACATAGTGCGAATTGGCATAGATCCGAATCTGGTTCAGGCTCGCGCCTTTCTGGCCGGTCAGCGGATCGAACTCGTGAATTTCCTCGATCTCGTCGCCGAAAAAGCTGATCCGCCAGGCCATGTCTTCGTAGTGCGAGGGGTAGATTTCCAGATTGTCGCCACGCACGCGGAAAGTGCCGCGCTGGAAGGCGGCATCGTTGCGCTTGTATTGCAGCGCGACCAGCTTGCGGATGATCTCCCGCTGATCCTCGCTCGCGCCCTTGTTGAGGTCGAAAATCATCGCCGAATAGGTTTCGACCGAGCCGATGCCGTAAATGCACGAGACCGAGGCGATGATGATCACATCGTCGCGTTCGAGCAGCGAGCGGGTGGCCGAATGCCGCATCCGGTCGATGGCCTCGTTTACGCTTGATTCCTTCTCGATGTAGGTATCGCTGCGCGGCACATAGGCCTCGGGCTGGTAGTAATCGTAATAGGAGACGAAAAATTCAACCGCATTGTCGGGGAAGAAGCTTTTGAATTCGCCGTATAATTGTGCGGCGAGGATCTTGTTGGGCGCAAGGATCAGCGCCGGGCGCTGCAAGTGTTCGATCACCTTGGCCATGGTGAAAGTCTTGCCTGACCCGGTAACGCCGAGCAGC
>JANOBA010000483.1:0-11207 GCA_031411415.1 Novosphingobium sp. | reverse complement strand
CAAACAGGTCGCGCGGCGTCAGAAATCGATCACCGTGGCGCCATACCTATTCGACGAGATGAACCGAATTATTGATTGAGGCCTCATACGGGACGCCTAGTTGAATTGACATTGTGCTCTTCGACACATCGAAGTGTCTGGCAAGACCTTCAACGGTGTTTATACCTTTTGTCTCGGCATCTCGGATAAGATGCCATGGCATGAGTATGTCAGCAGCCATGCGGTTTGCTTGCACCTCAACTGCACTGCTCAAGTTGCTTCGATAGAGGCCATCGTCAGTGATGCCATCACCGATCAAATTGCGGTGCAATGCAAAATGGGCAATCTCATGTGCGATACTAAAACGGCGCCGGACACGTGGGTGCTTGCTATTGACATAGATCGCGTAACCGCTTGACCCGCCACGCGCCTCATCCTTTCGGATCATAGCGGAAATGTTGTCGGGCCAGTTACCCACCTTATAGACTTTGATGCCAAGCGCTTCAGCTATCTCGATAGTTTCAACGGGCGCAGTGATTTGATGAGCGGAGATGATGCGATCAGCTTGAACAATGCCAGCCATGTTAATCTCCTTTCTCTTCCTCGGTTAGTTCCGTCACATCGCCAGGTTCGATAGGTGGTTGGGGATGAGTGCCACCTGTTCCGGGTTTGTCCTTTGACTCCATATGGAGGGCGAATGCCGCCGTGGCAACCTCATCGGCCTTGGCTATCGCTGCGGCCTTGATGGATTGATAACCGATAATGCTCATGACGGCTAGACCGATGCCTACCAGCGCGACCACAAGGCTAAGGATGTCCAGCTGGATGGCGATAACATCGACACCGCTTTGCATCGGCTTCCCAAAGGCAGATGCTTGGAACGGGCTAGCACGCCATGCACTCCAAAACAGCGCGGCAATCATCACTAACGTGGTGGCGACTATGACGGCGATTATGTGCCAAAACCATTTGAACATCGCGCGCCATGCTAGGGGCAATTGCGCACCCCCGCAATCCCCCGGCTAGCTAGGTATATAGGTCCCCAAAAATCAATTAGACAACAGTCCGCTTTTCCGCGTCAGATCCGAGTGAAAAAGCTTTATGGCCTGAGTTCAAATACCTCATCAGCGCATTGCGTCCAGCTCAGTAGAGTTCGCATCAGACTGACACCTCCGCTCGTTGTCAGGAAGAAAACACCCCGGCAAAAAATTGTGCCGCTCATAGCCCTCATCGCAAATCAGCAGTCCAATACGACAGTAAAGCTTTAAGGCAAGAATGGATCAAATTGATACGGTAAAGAAATTAACCACCTTCGTATACTGACACAACTGTTTGCCTCGTCCAGCTTCATATTTGGGTTCCAACCCGAATCGGCTAACACTCCAGGAGGCACAAAATGCGCGATCTCAATATCGACGAACTCGAACAGGTCTATGGTGCCGGCGGCAGCAGCAAGTGCGGTTGCGGTTCGTCACCGACTCCCCCGAGCGGCGGCAGCAAATCGAAGGCCAGCAAGGCCAAGAAGAGCAAGGCGAAGAAGTCCAAGGCGAACAATCGCGGATCGAAGGGCTATTGCTGAATTTCTGCCCGCTTCGGCGTGGCGAAGTTTCGAGGGCGGGGTCACTCCCGCCCTTACTCTTTTGTAAGCCCCAAGTGGTATAGTCCCGGCCAGTATAATCGAACGGCCAGGAAACCATTTTGTCAGCATCCACACATATCCGCAAAAAATCGCAAGGGATGCCAGCCGCTCAAGCGGAACTCCGCAATATGGTCTGGCTACTCGGCCAGCCGCATCTGCAGGATTATCTGTCGTTCTGGGAAAGCAAGGTCGTTGGCGGCGAACTGCTGGATGCCCGCGCACTCGCCGACGAATGGCGGGCGGCAAACGATTATTATTACGACCTGGAGAAATCCGAAGCAGGCATAGCCGATGAAATCGCATGCCGCCCGCTGGACCGCCGCCTGACCCGGCTGGCTTCCCGACTGGAAGCCAATGACTGGTTCCGCAATTCGTTCGATAATCTGCCTTATACTTTCGAGCTTGTCGAACTGGACAGACTGGTCGTTTCGCAGATTCAGGTCGAAAGCGGTCATGTCCAGTCCGCCTTGGCCCGGCTGGGTTCACGACCATCACCAGCAGAGCTGTTTCGCTTTTGCCTGCCGCTCAAGCGCGAACTGCCCCCTGTTGCCATCACCAGGCTGGCATCCAACCGCTACCAATTCACCTCGCCATCGAGCGACCTTCGCGAGCATGACCCGTTGCTGCTGCGCGGGGCGGACATTGCCCATCTCAAGCTGCCCGGACCGGCGGTTGCGCTACTAGGCATCTCGGTTGGTTTTGGCTCGAACTTTTTGAGCGGCGTCCGCAGCGGCAGCCGTGTCCTGCTTCAAAATGGCTACCACCGCGCCTATGCCTTGCGCAGCGCAGGGTTCACGCACGCCTGGTGCGTTGTGGAGCATGTCACGCGCAAGGACGAACTGCGCCTCACGGCGACCGCTGAGGTCATGGGCGATCCGGAGTTCTATTTCGCCGCCAAGCGGCCGCCGATCCTGCGCGACTTTTTCGATCCGCAGATCGCCAAGCGTCTCCTGGTCAAGCGTATGGATACTATCGTCGAGGTGGAGATCAAGGTCAGCAGCTCTATCATCACTGCCGTCTGAATTTCGGGCACTGCCAACTCACTCGACGATAGATAGCCAGCCCGTTACGCTGAACCGCCGCCTAGGGGCCGCGCGCGTCACCATCGACACGCTATGGTATCGCGGGATCGAAAACAGATCGAGCGTGTTGAACTGGGGAATGAAACCGGCGCAATCGACGCCGCCAAGCTCATGAAACAGCAGCAGTCCGCCCCATTCGAGCCGCCATTGCGGGGTTAACCCGAGGACAAACGCCACTTTCCGACCCGAATTAGCGAGATCATCATCATGGCCGGTGAGGAAGTCCCCTTCGCCATAGGCCGTGACTTGGCCGTCGGTGAAGGTCGGGGCGACAAGGCCGGTAACCCCATTTAGCAATGCCTGCATCGGCTCGCCGTGCATCAGGTCGGCCAGCGCCCTCAGCACCGGGTTTTCTTCATTCTCGCCAGCGGCCGGGATGCGCAGCGCGGCGTAGCTATACTGAAATCCGTCGTTTGCCCTGGCGAAAAGACCGGGCTCAAGTTCACTGCGGCACCGCCCGTCCCGCTCCCGCCAGTCACTCCACGCGACCTCATGCGCGCCGGTTTCGTGATTAACGAGCTGGATCCAGTCGTCATTGCCTTCGAGGTAGTGGTAAAGTTCCGCTGCGCCTTGCGTGAAGACACGGCGTATCCGCACGTGCCCATCACGACAAAATCGCCCGCCAAGATCGGCGATATCGAGTTCGGGATTGAGTTCGAGCGGCGCCAGATCGGTCACAGCTTCTGCCTTTCCCCGGGCTTGAGCTGGAATGGAGCGAGCGGCCCCGGGCGATTGGGCCTGTCTATCCGATGGACCTTTCCATCTTCAACGTGCAGCACGATGTCGGCCAGATCGACCAGCGCAGGGCGATGCGAGATGGCAATCCGGGTGATCGGCATCGCCGCAATCGCCAGCGCGACATGCCCCTCGGTTTTCTCGTCGAGATTTGCCGTGCCTTCATCGAGCAGGAGAACATCGGGATCGCGATAAAGTGCACGGGCCAGCAGTATCCGCTGGCGCTGGCCCGATGACAGGGCAGCGCCCATGTCGCTCACCAGTGTCTGATAGGACATCGGCATTCTGGCGATGTCGTCATGCACTCGCGCGACGCGGCACGCAGCCTCAATCGCCTGCTGATCGGGCTGGGGACTAAAGAAGCAGATATTCTCCGCTAGCGTGCCTGTCAGCAGGTAGTCATCCTGCAAAACTGCGCCAATGCGCTGGCGCCAGATCGCCATGGTCGAGCCGCCAAGAGACAGTCCATCGACCTCGATTACGCCCGATTGGGGCGTGAGCAGTCCCAGCAAGAGCCGCATCAGTGTGGTCTTGCCCGCGCCGGAAGGGCCGACAATCGCCACCAGACTTCCGGCCGGGATTTCCAGGTTCACACGGTCAAGAACGGGACCGCTGGCGCTGTCATAGGCGAATGTCAGATTGCTGGCGCGAATTGTCGGGGCGAGGCGGCTGGGTCGATGACCAGGCGCGGTTCCAAGTATTTCCTTTTTCTCGCCCACAATGTCGGCGAGCCGTTCAAGATGAACGCTCAGGAGACGCCACTTCTGCCATTGCTCGACCAGCGCCGTTGCGCTTGAAGCGAAGCTGCTGCGATAGGAGAGGAAGGCCAACAGCAGCCCCACACTCACCTGCTGGGAAATTACCGCCAAGGCTCCGAAATAGACAGTAAGGAGGAAAGACGCACTGAAGATCGCGTCTTCGGCAAAGGCCAGCTTCACGCCGATCATGCGCGACTTGTAGGTGGCAGAGATGACATCGGCATAGCGGTTACGCCATCCGCTTTCGCGCATCGTCTCGAAGCCGTGCAGCTTGATCGCCCGCATCGCGCGCAACGATTCCATTTGATAGGATTCTTCCTGCGCCCGCGCGACGATCTCTTCCTCGGTCCGCGTCCGCATCGCGGGATAAAGAACCTGGGCCAGCGCGATGTAAGCTAGAGTGGCGCTGAACACGATGGCCGTCAGCGGAACGCTGATCATCAGCATCACCAGCAGCGTGGCGACAAGCAATGTGCTGTCGATGAAGGAATCGACCAGTCCGCGCGTCAGCAGCGACTGAATCGGTTGGATCGAACTGATGCGCGAGAGAATATCGCCGACATGACGACGCTCGAAATAGCCCATCGGCAAGCGAAGCAGGTGCCGGACGACGTTGCCACCAAGCTGGAAGGTCAGCGATTCGCCCAGGCAAAGGGTAACCCAGCTGCGCAGCATGCGCGTCACAGTCTGCAGCCCGTAGATGAAACCGAATCCAATCAGCAGCATGGTCAGCATGCTGGCATCGCCCTGGTTCACCCCCTCGTCGATAACCAGCTGTATAAAAAACGGGATAACCAGAGCCGTGACCTGCACCAGAAGCGAGAGGAGCAGGACTTGCCCGATCGCCGAACGGAAGTTGGTCAGGTTGCTCCACAAGTCGGACAGCCGGGTCCGTGACTGGGCGTTGATCGGCTTGAAATCAGCCGTGGGGGTCAATTCAAGCGCAACGCCGGTAAAATGACGTGCGAACTTGTTGAGCATCAAGCGCCGGCGCCCGCGCGCCGGATCGAGAATCACCGCAAATCCGCGATCGACCTTTTCGAGCACCACGAAATGGTTGAGGTCCCAGTGCAGGATCGCGGGAAGTTGCAGGCGGTCAAGTTCCTCCACTTCCAGCCGCACGGCGCGTGCGGACAGATCAAGCTCGGACGCGACGCCGATCAGCTGGCGCAGGGTCATGCCCTTGATCGAGGTGGGAAAGCGCTGCCGCAATCCGGCTAGATCGACCCTGTGGCCATGGAAGCGGGCAATCATGCACATCGAGGCAAGCCCGCATTCGGCCGCCTCCGACTGGAGTACGGAGCGGATACGTTCGTTCCAGGGCCATTCAAAAGTCGCCATCAGCCGACAGCCTCGAAGATCGGCCCCAGCAGTATCTGCCAGAAACTGCGGCGCTCCATAACCAGCTTGCCGGACAGCGTCATACCCGGCCGCATCGCAGCGATATCGACCTTGGCACGCGGCGAGAATTCCAAGATGCGGGTCCGGATCCGGAAGACCGGTTCGTCGATCTTGAGTCCCGCATCGACATTCGACGGCTCGGTCGGAACCTTCGCAATCTCGGTCACCACGCCTCGGCTGGAGCCGAATTTCTGATAGGGAAACGCGTCGAACTGTAGCCGCACTCCCTGACCTAATCGCGCATTGCCTACCGCGCGCGATGGCGCATAAAGCCATATCTCCAGCTTGCTACCGGATGGAATAATTGATGCCGCCGCGCGTTCAGGCGTTGCCTGCTGGCCGATTTCGACGCTGATATCCCCGACGGTACCGGCCAGCGGCGCGGTAAGGACGAGCTTGTCGGTGCGCGAAAGCTCCAATTGCTGCTGCGCCAGCACGGCGCGTTGCGCGAGCAGCACCGACTGGGTTCGCAGCGCCTCGAGCTGTTGGCGGCTCTGATCGGCCTCGCTTGCCCGCAAGACATTGCGCTGAACGATAAGCTGTTCGCCCAGACCCTCGAACGCCGCGCGGCGAGACAGCAGCGCGGAGCGGCTGTCTTCGACCTGTCGCTGGGTGCCTGCGCCTTCCTTGGCCAGCCGCTCGGCACGGCGCGCGGCGGATTCGGCGAGGCGAATCTGTTCCGAAGCAATCGTGCGCTGCCGTTCGAGAGAGGCCATCGCTGCAACAATGCCTGCCCGTTGCTTCGTTTGCGCGACCAGTTCGGATGACGATTGGTCGGCCAGGATCGTGACCTGTTTTCCCAGCTCGAGATCCTGGTTGCTGATCTGGGCCAGCTGAGGCGCAACGCCGCCTTGCCCCTGCGCGATTGTCAGGGTGACGAGTGGTTGCCCGGCTTCAACATGTTGGCCACCTTTGACATGGATTGCGCTGACTTCGGCGGCTGAGCGAGGATAGACACGCGCGATCCCGCCATCATAGGCGACAACCCCGCGCACATCGGCGGTCATCGTATAGCTGCCGAACAGCAAGAGCGCCAAAAGCAACAACGCTGCCCCTGCCACGAGACGGGTATAGAGGCGCGACGAAGGCGGCACGGCAGCGACGACCGCTCCGGTCAGCCGGTTGCGGCTTGCCTCGATCACTTCATTTCGGAAAAGAAGTTTGCTCATTTGCCCCGTGATTGGCCACATGCGGATAAAGACCAAGTAACCGCGATTACTGAAAACAAGGTAAAGAGCCGGTAAACTGCGGCGGCAGGCTTGAGGTGTTGTGGTCAACCAATTTTAACCACTGACAGCTAGAAAGGGGCGATGCAGCCGGCGCGTACTTCCCCCGTGATGATTTTGCTCATGCTGGCCGCTGGCGGCTGCGCGCCATCCGTGCAGGTCGAAGGGCCTCGCCCGATTACCTCCACCGCATGGAGCGGTCAGAGCGGTCAGAACGACAGCAGCGTACCCGCAGCAACCCGTTTTTCCAGGCTTCTCAACGCCCCGGGACTCGAGGCTCTGACGGATCAGGCCCTTGAGAACAACAGTGATATTCGCATCGCCGCAGCGCGCGTTGCGCAATCGCATGCACTGCTGCGTGCGGCCCGTCAGGCCTCCCTCCCGGAAATTACGCTGGCCGCCGGCGCCAATCGACGTTTCGAAAACAATGCGAGCAACCCGCTCAATTTCAAGAATGCCTTCGCCCGACTGGACGTTGAACTCGACCTCGACCTGTTCGGGCGGCTGAGCGCCGGGAAACGCGCCGCCCTTTCGCGGACTCGCGCCGCCGAACTGGAACGAGCGGCCGTGTCGCTGGCGATTGAGAGCGACGTGGCGTCTGCCTATGTTCAGCATACCGCGCTTGCCAGACGCATTGCCATTCTCGACACCAATATCGAGCGCGCGGTCGAACTTGACCGGGTGATCCGTTTGCGTTCGGCAGAAGGAGACGCAACCCGCGTCGATCAGGGCCTTCAAACGATCCGGCTGCTGAACTTGCGCGAGCGAGGGTCCAGATTGCGGCAGGCGCTGGATCAGACGCGAACCGCGCTCGCCATTTTGACCGGGACGGAAGCGCCGCAGTTCACCGTTGCTCCGGCCAACTTGGAAGCCCTGACGATCCCACAACTCAGCGCACCAGCGCCGTTGGCCGTGCTTGCTGCCCGTCCGGACGTAGGAGCTTCAGAGGCCTTGATCGAGGCCGCAAAGGGAGATGTTGCAAAAGCCCGTGCCGCTTTCCTTCCGCAGATTGGTATCAGCATGCAAGGTTTGCTTGAGACAGTAACCAGCACGCCGCTCGGCAAGAGTCTGAACGTCGGGTCCGCACTCTTGATGCCAATCTTCAGCCGAGGACGCCTGGAAAGCGAGTTGAAGTTTGCATCGGCTGTTCAAGTGGAAGTTGTCGAACGCTACCGCCAGAGAATCCTCACCGCCTTTGCCGAGGTGGAAGATGCCAGAAGCGCAGGTCTGCGATCGGAAGAGCGCGCGAAGCTGCTCGATGCCATTGTCGAAGAAGCGCGTCTCACCGCCCGTCTCGCCAATGTGCGCTACATCGAAGGCGAAGAAGATTTACTCAGCGTCCTCGACGCTCAAACGTCACTCAGCGATGCAGAAGATGCCCAGGTGATTGGTTGGCAGGAAAGACTATTCGCCCAAATCGCTCTATATCGTTCAACGGGGGGATAATACCGGAAACAGGGGCACGCCCATCTCCTCCTTTACCGCCGCTCAGAGTCATCGCTCAGCTCGGCGGCACCTCTGCATCAGGCTGCTTCGGCCTGCTCCTCTGGGTCGCGTAGCACAGAGCAATCGAGGCGGTGGTGCAGGCAAATGACCGGTTTCAGGGAGATCAATATAGTCTAATGAGGGGGCACAGGCGTGGTCCAGAAGGCGCATCGCGAGGGAGCTTGAAACTTGCGTGTTGCCCTGTAAGAACGACCACGCGCTTGAACATGCGCGTTTGCGCGAGCGGGCTTAGCATATCGGTAATGCGTCAGCTTCCCAAGCTGGTGAGACGGGTTCGACTCCCGTAGCCCGCTCCAAGCGCGACTTTTGAGCAAAATACGAGCAAAAGTCTTCCTAAATTATTGAAATATATAGTGATAACTTCAGCTTCCCAAGCTGGTGAGACGGGTTCGACTCCCGTAGCCCGCTCCAAGCGCGACTTTTGAGCAAAAAACGAGCAAAACTCTTCCTAAGTCATTCAAATGTATGGTAAAAACTTCAGATTCCCAAGCTGAATACGAGGGTTCGATTCCCTTCACCTCCAATTTACTGTCCGCCGGCCTTCGCGTCAGGCGCGTTATTGTTTGCGCCATACGCAGGACGCAACGGCCAAACTGTTGCGGGAATCCGGCATCCAGCTCAACGCAAAATACCAAGCGCCGCTGGAGCGGAACTCGAAATTGCATTTTCAGGGGATTGGCGGTGGAAGCAGTCTGGTGCGAACCACTCTCCACAACCAATTTCCCGTTTATAACGGCAAATAACGGGCTTTTTGTCATTTTGGACCGTCAAATGACCGAATGCTCATCCTATCCTGCGGATTTCCGCGGCTTGGAGTATGTTTGGGTCACTCTGAATAACGGGCAGAAATCGGCATAAAACCAGAAACTGCCGGCCTTGTTTACGGACTTAACGGAAACCCAGATGCCGTCGCAGATGGTGCGGACCTCCCGACCCCGCCACTCGCTGCCAGCACAGAATCCGCTTGGTGCGGGTCAGGTCGGTGGCGGTCCTCGCCGGTCTCTCACGGTTCACCAAGGACGGATCAGAAATTGAGCACAGCATGGGTCTCTGCAATTTGCTTCTGTGGAAAAGCCAACGAGGCCGATTTGCATTAGATCCTCACTTGTGAATTGATGATGGGGTAGCTGGAGACAGCTGCTCGACTGACTGGGGCATCGCAAGATGGGCTCCCAGCCAATGGAAGGAACCTTGTCGACTTGGTTTGCGCTGACGCGCGGACGGGTCCGGTTTGCTTCCACGCCACCCCCCGCCCCGCGTCCAGCGGTGGCGGGTTTTTTGTTGGTGGAGTCGAGACTATGAATTTGGAAAGACGACTGGGCCGGGACGGCAAGTTCAAGAACGCGAAGCTGGAGAAGACGAAGGGGCGCAGGGAGCGCTTGGCTGCGGAACGCAGTCAGGCAAACATAGGCACGAGGACGGGGATGAACGACCTGCTCCCAAGACTTGAAATCCGCAATGTCCTGATCGCTGACTTGAGACCCGCACCGCACGCGCCGCACGGCGCCCGAGCATCTCGAGCGTCTGGCAAACTCGATCTCCACCTTCGCCTTCACACAGGCCATCCTGATTGCAGACCTAGCAGTCTGCTGAAAAACGGCCATCGCCCGTTGTGATCCCGTTCTCAGGTGAGTTGGCGTTAGCCTGATTGCTGGAGAGGGATCATTTGCAACTGGTTTCGGTGGTGTCTCCTTGCTTGGTTCAGATTTCGGGGTCAGGCATTGATCAGTTTGGGGATGCGGATCAGATTGTAGGCGATGATGTTGAGGAGGAAATCGCTGGCGACCTGGTCAAGGCTGCGGTGCTTGGTCTTGCGCAAGGTGCCATGCTGCTTGCCCCAGCCGAACACGCATTCGATCAGCTTGCGGCGGGTCTGTGACATGCCGTAGCCCTCGCTCGCCGCCACTTCGTCCGAGACGATGCTGGTGCGCCGCTTGCCGGTTTTGGTGAGGGCGTCGCTGCGGGCAACATGCGGTGTCACCTTGAGCTTTCGCAGGGCAGCCCCGTGGCTGGCGGCATCATAAGCCTTGTCCTCGCCCACAGTGGCGCGCTTGCCGGTCTGCTTGACCCTGGCGGCGAGCAGCCGCTCGGATGCCTCGCGCTCGGCGGTTCCGGTCGCGTGGGTGACGGTGCCGCCAACCGCCAGGCCGTTGCGGTTCTCCATCAGCGCATGGCCCATATAACAGAGCTTCGATTCCTTACCCTTGGCCTTTTTGTAGAGGCGGCTGTCGGGATCGGTAACGCTGGCATGGGTGTCGTTCGAGCGCTTCTGCTTGTGAAAATCCCCGCCCCCACCGACCCTGCCGCCGCCCGAGCCGTCCTTTGGCTGGAAGCTGCGGTGCGAGGCCCATGCCTCAATCAGCGTGCCATCGACCGAGAAATGCTCGTCCGAAAGCAGCGGCTTGACCTTGGGATGGTTCAGCAAGACAGTCATGAAGCGCTGGAAAATGTCGCCTTGCTGAAGCCGTTCGCGGTTCTTGGTGAAGGTGGTCGGCACCCACACCGCAGCGTCGGCATCCAGCCCGACGAACCAGCGGTAGAGCAGGTTGTAGTCGAGCTGCTCCATCAACTGGCGCTCCGAACGGATGCCGTAAAACACCTGCAACAGCAGCGCGCTCAGCAACTGCTCGGGCGGGATCGAGGGACGACCCTCGCTCGAATAAAGCTTGGCAAAATCGCCGTGCAGTTCCTCAAGAACCGTCCGCACCATCGCCCGGACAGCGCGCAGCGGATGCCCCTTGGGAACCCGCTCCTCCGGCGACAGATACGAAAACATCCGACCCTGATCCGAAAACTGTCCGCGCATCACCGCCTCCATCTCTGGAAACAGTGAATCAAGGATCAGCCCAAAAAGCTAGGGGTTTTTCAGCAAACTGCTAGA
>JANOBA010000482.1:0-3542 GCA_031411415.1 Novosphingobium sp. | reverse complement strand
GCCGCCCGAACCATGGACTTCCTTGACCACCAGTTCGGCTAGGTTTTCGAGCACATAGGCCAGCGCATCGCTCTCTGCACAGCGCCAGGTCGGCACATTGCCGAGCAGCGGCTTCTCACCGGTATAGAACTCGATGATCTCAGGCATGTAGCTGTAGATCGCTTTGTCATCGGCAATGCCGGTGCCGGGTGCATTGGCGATGGTGATGCCGCCAGCACGATAGACATCCATGATCCCCGAGACGCCCAGCGCGCTGGTGGGATTGAACGACAGCGGATCGAGATAATCGTCATCGACCCGGCGATAGAGCACATCGATCGGCTGATAGCCGCGTGTGGTGCGCATGGCGATGCGGCCGTCGATGACGCGCAGGTCGCTGCCCTCGACCAGTTCGGCGCCCATCTGGTCGGCGAGGAAGGCGTGTTCGAAATAGGCCGAATTGTAGATACCCGGGGTCAACACGGCGATTACCGGGCGGTCGCTGCCTTTGCTTGCCGGAGGGGCGCAGGCTGCGAGGCTGCGGGCCAGACGGCGCGGATAGTCCGATACGCCGCGCACCGGCACGCGGGCGAACAGCTCGGGGAACATCGCCATCATGGTTTCGCGGTTTTCGAGCATGTACGAGACGCCCGATGGTGTGCGCGCGTTGTCTTCCAGCACCATGAATTCGTCCGGTCCGGTGCGCACAAGGTCGGTACCGACGATGTGGGTGTAAATCCCGCCGGGTGGCTCGAAGCCGACCATCTGCGGCAGGAAGGCCGGGTTGTCGGCGATCATCCGCTCGGGCAGGCGGCCGGCGCGGACAATTTCCTGGCGGTGATAAATGTCGTGAAGGTAGGCGTTGATCGCGCGCACCCGCTGGGCAATCCCGCGCTCCAGCTTGCGCCATTCGGCGGCGGCGATGATGCGCGGAACGACATCGAACGGGATCAGCCGCTCCTCGCCGTCATTCGCGCCATAGACATTGAAAGTGATGCCGGTGCGGCGGAAGAAGCGCTCGGCTTCTTCGCTCTGCTGGCGCAGCCAGCCGGGCTGCTGTTCATCCAGCCACGCCTGATAGTCACGATAGGCACTGCGCACCGCGCCGTCGCCGGTGCTCATTTCATCGAATTTTTCGCTCGAATCAGCCAGCATCGCATCTCCAGACATGGCGCAACGTGCCGCAGTTGCCTGCGCTTGCCAAGAGCGAATGCTGCAATTGCGAAAGGGGCCTTTCGCGAGCGCCGGGCAGCGGCTAGGATCATGTCATATGGGGAGGCATGACAGGGCATGACTGCGCGCGCTGGCTGGCTGGAAAAAATCCGGAACAACTGCCAGAATCACTGGCTGCTGGCCCCCGCTGGCCGGCGTGAGGCGCTGTGGTTCGCGCTCGCGCTGGCGTTGATTTCCTGCCTGCCGGTGCTGGTCGCCGCGCGGCCGCAGATGCCTGACTTCCCCTCGCACCTCGCGCGCTATCATGTGATGCTTGATGGCGGAGCGAGCGATTGGCTGAAGCGGTATTACAGCTTTACCTGGCGCTGGTCGGGCAATCTGGGGGCCGATCTGCTGATCTGGCCGCTGGCGAAAATTTTCGGTCTGGAAGGCGCAGCAAGGCTGATCGCCGGGATCATCCCGCCGCTGACCGGCATGGCGATGATTGCGGTGGAGTGGACGCTGCGCCGCCGCATCGGGCTGGGCACGATGCTTGCTTTTGCAACGATCTGGTCGCCGGCGCTGGTGATCGGCTTTCTGAACTTCAGCCTCGCCTTCGCGCTCGCGCTGCTGGCTTTTGCCTTTTGGGTGAGGCTGGCGGAATGGCGCTGGCGCTGGGCGTTGTTCGTGCCAATTGGCTGGCTGATCTGGCTTTGCCACCTTGCCGGCTGGGGCGTGCTGGGCGTGCTGGTGTTCTGCTATGAATGGCACCGCCAGCGCAGCCTCAAGGCCGTGCTCGCGCCCTGGCCGCTGGTCTTTCCGGGGCTGACCTTTCTTTTTGGCGAGGGCGGCCCGTTGGGGCTGTTCGCCTATGGCCAGCATGTCGCCAACTACAAGCTGTCGATCTGGTTCATGGCCCTGCGTGATCGCGAATGGACACTCGACAGCTACAGCCTCGGCATTCTGCTCGCGGCCTGCGTGCTGGCAGTCGTCGCGCGCCGCTGGGATGGGCGGCTGGCCTGGGCTGCGGTAGCTTTTGCGGTGCTCTCGCTTGTGCTGCCGCGCCATCTGGGCGGGGGCGACTATACCGACTACCGGCTCATCGCCGTGGCGTTGAGCGCTGGCTGCCTGGCGATAGACTGGGCACCGCCGCGGCTGATCCTGTGGTGTTCGGCGCTGCTATATCTGGTCCGCCTCGGCGTCACGGCCAGCGCATGGTCGGGCGAATCGCGCGATGTCGAAGCCATGCTATTGGCGCTCGATCATGTCCCGCAAGGCGCACACATCGCCGCCGCCGTTGCCACTGATACGGCCGACTGGAAGACGGACACTTTCCAGCACGTGCCGAGCTACGCAACAGTGCGCCGCGACGCGCTGGTCAACACCCATTTTGCCGAGCCGGGTGTCCACATGCTGCAAATGCGCGCCAATAAATTTGGGGGCGGGCCCGGCTTCCAGGACCCCTCGCAGCGCATCCTGCTCGCGCCCGGCACGCGGCCCGATCTCAGCCAGTTCGCGCCGGCGCGCGGGGCGGAATACCTGTGGTATATCGGCCATGTTTCGCCATCGCATTTGCCGCCCGGCGCGGTGATTGTGCACCGCACGGCGCGCAGCATCATGGCCCGGCTTGCCAAAGTGCCAGCCGGGCGCTAAATCGCGGCCAACTTCCGACATCGGAGACATCAAGCCCCTCCCGGCAAACAGGCCGGGGCGGCGCTGGACCTATGGTGGAAGACAGGAGCAATTGATGGAAGACCGCCCAGCAAAATCGCGCACCTCGCCTGGCGAATTCATGCGCCAGGTTCAGGCCGAAGCGCGCAAGGTGATCTGGCCCAGCCGCCAGGAAACCACCACGACCGCCATTTTCGTCGCCATCATGATGACGATCCTCGCGGTGTTCTTCCTCGGCGTCGATTCGCTGTTCGGCTGGATCGTGCAGCAGTTGCTGTCGCTCGCCTCGTAATTTATCCAAGAGAGACATATGGCCCGCTGGTACATCATTCACGCCTATTCCGGCTTCGAGAACAAGGTTCGCGATTCGATCATTTCGGAAGGCGAGCGCATGGGCCTGACCCAGCTCGTCGAATCGGTCGAAGTGCCGACCGAAACCATCACCGAAGTGAAGCGCGGCAAGAAGGTCCAGGTTGAGCGCAAGTTCATGCCCGGCTACGTCCTCGCCAAGCTGGCGCTCAGCGACGATGTCTATCACCTCGTCAAGAACACCCCGAAAGTCACCGGCTTCCTCGGTCCGAACGGCAAGCCCCAGCCGATCAGCGAGCGCGAGGCCGCCCGTTATTTCGGCGCCCGAGAACAGGCCGCCGCCGAACCGCGCAAGCAGGTCCATGTCGATTACGAGATCGGCGATTCGGTCAAGGTCCTCGACGGCCCCTTCGCCAGCTTCAACGGCTTGG
>JANOBA010000481.1:0-6028 GCA_031411415.1 Novosphingobium sp. | reverse complement strand
TTCCCTTACTACGTTGAAAGCTATGGTTTCCACACCATCCACGGCCGCGCGCCTGCGTTCGCCACCGGGATCAAGCTCGCCAATCCCGAGCTTGATGTGTGGATCGTGACGGGTGACGGCGACGGCATGTCGATTGGCGGCAATCACACGATGCACATCCTGCGCCGCAACCTCGATTGCCAGATATTGCTGTTCAACAACGAGATATATGGCCTGACCAAAGGCCAGTATTCGCCGACCAGCCGGCTGGGTACCACCAGTCCGACGACTCCCGGCGGATCGGTGGATCGGCCCGCACGGCCAGCCGCATTTGCGCTGGGTGCAGGCGCGCGATTTGTGGCGCGCGGTTTCGACGTTTCGAAGAATTTGCCCGAAGTGCTCAAAGCAGCCCATGCCCACAAGGGCGCGGCCTTCATCGAGATATTCCAGAATTGCATCGTCTATAACAAGGACGTGTTCGACGATTTCGCAGCTCCCAAGGGCGCCGAGGCCAGTCAGCTGTGGCTCAAGCACGATGAGCCGATGCTGTTCGGCTCTGAAAAATCTGGGGGCACCAAGGGCCTCAAGGTCAACACCGATCACCTGCATCTCGAAGTCGTCGATGTCGTCGATGGCGATTGGCAGGCAGCGGGCGTTATCGTCCACGATCAGACCAACCGGGCGCTCGCGCATATGCTGATCGAAATGGTGTTCGGCCCGTTCCCGATGGCGCTCGGCGTCCTTTATGACGACCCGCGGCCGACTTTCGAGGAAGAGCTGCTCGGGCAGGATGCCAAGATGATCGAGGGCAAAGTGGCCAATCTCGCCAAATTGCTCAGCAAGGGCCAGACTTGGACTGTCGAGGAGTAAGATCGGGCGCTCGCTGCTGATGGCGGCAGGGCTTTTCAATCCCCACGTATAAGTCCATATTCGAGGCATGAATGCGCAGGCGCCGGTGAGAGGAGCGGAGCTTGTTGCGGGCGGCGATCCGTTAGGGGTCGGCTCGCAATGGCTGGCGCGTGCGCTTGCGGGGCGCGTCGATGCCATTCTTGCGCGAATTGACGCAGGACTGGCCAAGGGCTCGGTTGAACTCACGCTGCCCGATGGCACAGTGCGACTACTCGGTGGGCGGGCGCCCGGTTTTTCGGCTCAGGCGGAACTCGCCAGTTTTCGCGCGATAATCCGGCTGGTCACGGCTGGATCGGTCGGTTGCTATCAAGGTTGGGAGGCGGGCGAATGGGTCAGCCCTGATCCGGTCGCGCTGTTTGCCCTGTTCACTGACAACGCCCTGACGCTCGGCGGCGCGGCGCGTGCGCATGGGCCCTGGCGCTGGCTGGCGCGGGCGGTGCACTGGCTGCACCGCAATTCGCGCTCCGGCTCGCTGCGCAACATTCACGCACACTATGATCTCGGCAACGATTTCTATGCGGCTTGGCTCGATCCAGCGATGGTCTATTCCTCAGCGCGGTTTGGCGATGCAGCGGAAAGTCTCGAGGCGGCACAACAGCGCAAATTGCAGACCATTGTCGAACGGCTTTCCGGCGCCGCCGAAGTGCTGGAAATTGGCTGCGGCTGGGGCGCGCTGGCGCAGCATCTGGCCGGGCAGGGTGCTGCTGTCACCGCGATCAGCCTGTCCGACGAACAGCTTGCTTGGGCGCGTGAGCGGAAAGGCGATGCGCGGATCGACTATCGCAAACAAGACTACCGTGACACATCAGGCCAGTTCGACGGCATTGCCAGTGTCGAAATGGTCGAGGCAGTGGGGCAGGAGTACTGGGCGGCATTCTTCGATTGCATCGCGCGCTGCCTGAAGCCCGGCGGGCGCGCTGCGATCCAGTATATCGCGATGCGCGAAGACCTGTTCGAGGCCTATGCGCGCAGTGCCGATTTCATCCAGACATTCGTTTTCCCCGGCGGGATGCTGGTGCGCGAGAGCACATTCCGCGCACTCGCTGCGGAGCGCGGGCTGGAATGGCAAGATCAGGCAAGCTTTGCCGGCGACTATGCCGAGACGTTGCGCGAGTGGCGCGCCCGGTTTGATCGCGCGGCTGAGCAGGGCCGCCTGCCAGCCGGGTTTGATCCGCGCTTCGTGCGGCTCTGGCGCTTTTACCTGATGTATTGCGAAGGCGGTTTTCGGGGAGGCGTGATCGATGTTGCGCAAGTGACCCTGGTCAAACCCGGCTGATCAGCACGCGCGGTAGATACCGTCGCCGCGCCAGCGGGCAAGCAGGTTGTCATGAATAATCGGGCTGAGCAGGTTGCTGAAAGCGCAGCCGACCAGTCCGTTTTCCCACCAGATTACTTCGGCCTGTTGCGATTCGATCCCCGGCAAGGTTAGCCAGCAGATCGAGCCGGGTATCATCCGGTTGATCGCCATTGCCGAAAAGCCGCTCAGCGAGAGGTCGTTGACGACGGTTTGATAGCCTTTGGAACCCGAAACACGAAGCGATGCGGGTATTGAGATGCGAACCCGCGGGGCGCTGCGATCTTCCTGCGCGGCCTGCGCATAGCTGTCTCTGGATTCGTAAATCGTCGTCATGATTATATCAGCGCCTAGGCGCTCCTCCGTGGCCAAACCTTGGCCAAAAATGGAGGGAAAAGGCTGACAGGAGCTTACCGGGGCTGGTTAATGGACTCGTGCCAACCACTAGTGAACTGTTCACCAAACAGGGAAACCAAGCGCGCCGCAACCGCTTCTGGCGGCTTGAGCGAAGCGGGATCTTCGCCCGGATAGGCGCGCGCGCGCATTGCCGTGCGGGTCGCGCCGGGGTTGACGATGGCTACGCGGATCGCGGTGGTGTTGCAGGTTTCCTGCGCATAGCATTCCAGCAGCACTTCGCCCGCCGCCTTGCTCGCCGCATATGCGCCCCAATAGGCGCGCGGGGCGGTGGCGACCGACGTCGAAATGCCGATCACCCGTGCGTCTTTGCTGGCGCGCAGCATTGGGTGGAAGGCAGCCAGCAGCGCCTGGGTGGCCAGCGCATTGGTCGTCAGCGCGGCGGAGAATGAACGCGGATCGATATCAACCACCGAGGTCAGCGTCGGCAGCACTGCGGCATTGATCAACAGCATGTCGAGCGCCTGCCAGCGTTGGCTGATTGCGGCGGCGAGCCGGGCGATGCCGTCGGTTTCGGTCAGGTCGAGCGGGGCAATCGTCGCATGGCCGCCGGCGGCGTGGATGCGCTCTTCAACAGCTTCAAGTGCCTTGGTATCGCGCGCGGTGAGCACGACATGCGCGCCTGCCGCCGCCAGCGCTTCAGCCGTGGCCGCGCCGATACCCTTGCTGGCGCCAGTAACCAGCGCCACCTGGCCCCCAAAATCTGTCATG
This sequence comes from Novosphingobium sp., assembly GCA_031411415.1. GTDB lineage: Bacteria > Pseudomonadota > Alphaproteobacteria > Sphingomonadales > Sphingomonadaceae > Novosphingobium. The sequence continues at coordinate 2,721 of JANOBA010000481.1, read as the reverse complement.
CGCAGGGGGTCACGCGACTTTTTCGACCGGCAGACTGAGCTGGGCCGGGCTCTCGCGGTCGGCCATGTCGGTCAGCTTGGTGGGGTATTCGCCGCTGAAACAGGCATCGCAGTATTGCGGCGTGGCGTTGTTGCGCCCTGCTTCGCCCACTGCGCGGTATAGCCCGTCTATCGAGACGAAAGCCAGACTGTCGGCATGGATAAATTCCGCCATGCCCTGGATGTTCATCCGCGCGGCAAGCAGTTTGGAGCGTTCGGGCGTGTCGACGCCGTAGAAGCAGCTGTTCTCGGTCGGCGGACTGGCGACGCGCATGTGCACTTCCGCCGCGCCGGCATCGCGCATCATCTGGACGATCTTGAGCGAAGTGGTGCCGCGCACGATTGAATCGTCGATCAGGATGATGCGCTTGCCCGCCACCAGCGCGCGGTTGGCATTGTGCTTGCGCTTGACGTCGGCATGGCGTGCGCCATCTTCGGGCTGGATGAAAGTGCGCCCGACATAGTGCGAACGGATGATGCCAAGCTCAAAAGGAATGCCCGATTGCTGGGCATAGCCGATGGCAGCCGGCACGCCGCTATCGGGCACAGGGATGACCAGATCGGCTTCGACCGGCGATTCCTTAGCCAGTTCAACGCCGATCTGCTTGCGCACTTCATAGACCGAGCGTCCACCGGTCATTGAGTCTGGGCGGCTGAAATAGACGTGTTCGAAGATGCATGGGCGCGGGCTGTGGTCGCCGAAAGGCCGGTGGCTGGTGATGCGGCCATCCTGGCGCACTTCGACGATTTCGCCCGGCTCCACCTCGCGGACGAAATCTGCGCCGATGACATCGAGCGCGACGGTTTCGCTGGCGAATATGGTGGCGTCACCGATCCGGCCCATGACAAGCGGTCGGATGCCCAGCGGATCGCGGCAGGCGACCATGCGCTTGGGCGTCATGCAGACCAGCGAATAAGCGCCTTCGACCATGCGCAGGGCATCGACGAAACGGTCCAGCAGCTTGGCGAAGCGGCTGGTGGCGATCAGGTGGATGATGACTTCGGTGTCGGACGAGGACTGGAAGATCGAGCCGCGCTCGATCAGTTCGCGCCGCAGGGCCATGGCATTCGAGATGTTGCCGTTGTGCGCGATGGAAAAGCCGCCGCGAGCGAGATCAGCAAACAGCGGTTGGACATTGCGCAGCCCTTGCCCGCCAGTGGTCGAATAGCGCACGTGACCCGAGGCCATGCCGCCGGGCAGCTCGGCGAATTTGGCCTGATCGTCAAACACTTGCGCGACATGGCCAAGGCCGCGCCGGGCATAGAATTCCTGACCATCGAAACTGACAATGCCGACCGCTTCCTGGCCGCGGTGCTGCAAGGCATGCAGGCCCAGCGCGGTCATCGCCGCAGCTTCGGACTTTGCGCCGATGACGCCGAAAATACCGCATTCCTCGCGCAATTTGTCGCCGTCGATATCCCATGGCGCGCTGTCGGGGATTACTTGAGGCAAGTTCATCGAATCGTCCGGCTCCGGCGGGCTAGAGTGGGCGCAATTGGGCTTTGTTGCGCGCGAAAGCAAGGGGAGGGTCTGCGGCGGCACAGCTGCGTGGCTGGCGGCGGATGAGCATTGCCGGCGATTTCCCGGCATTTGTGCTGGCGGGCATTGCCCTATGGCGTGTGGAGCCCTAAATCGCGGCAACCATCCCCAAGCCAACCCGCAGGGCCCCAAGCTTGATCCTCACCCCTTTCGAATGGACGATTGCCAAGCGCTACATGCTGCCAGGGCGCGGCGAGGCGTTTATTGCGCTGGTTGCGGGCATCAGCCTGGCGGCGGTGATGCTGGGCGTCGCCGCGCTGGTCATCGTCATGAGCGTGATGAACGGCTTTCGCGCCGAGCTGTTTGACAAGATCGTCGGGCTCAATGGCCATGCCATCGTCCAGGCTTATGGCGGGAGGCTGGAGAACTGGCAGCAGGTGCTGAAAGACGTGCGCGAGACCCCCGGCGTGGTCAGCGCCTCGCCGCTGATCGAGCAGCCTTTGCTCGCCACGTTCAATGGCCGGGTCGAGGCCATTCTGGTGCGCGGCAATACGGCGGAGGACATCCACCGGCTTCAACCCAAGGTGACTGCGGGCAATCTGGCCGGGCTTCAGCCGAATGCCGGCAATGTCGCCATCGGTGCGCGACTAGCGGAAAACCTGGGTGCGCAGGTTGGCGATTCGATCACCGTGATCAACCCGCAGGGCCGCGCAACGCCTTTCGGCACCGTGCCGCGCGAGATTGCCTACCACGTTTCGGCGATCATCGAGATCGGCGTCTATGACTATGATCAGGCCTTCGTCGTCATGCCGATGGCGGACGCGCAGACCCTGCTGCTCACCGGCGATTCGGTCGGTATGATCGAAATCAAGACCGACGATCCCGACAATGTTTCCGAAATCCTCGCGCCGCTGACGCGTAAACTGGCGGGGCAGGCGGTGATTTCCGACTGGAAGACGATCAACGCCTCGCTGTTCGAGGCCTTGGCGGTCGAGCGGGTGGCGATGTTCGTGGTGCTGTCGATCATCGTGCTGGTGGCGGTTTTCAATATCCTCTCGTCGCTGATCATGCTGGTGCGTGCCAAGACCCGCGACATCGCGATCCTGCGCACAATGGGCGCGACGCGGCGTTCGTTGCTCAAGATTTTCATGGCCACCGGCTCGCTGATTGGTGTGCTGGGGACGATTGCCGGGCTGATCCTGG
>JANOBA010000480.1:0-4309 GCA_031411415.1 Novosphingobium sp. | reverse complement strand
CGTTTCCCCCAGCACGGACTTGTGCTTGCCGCTCTACTAGCTACGACTGCGGGGGAAAGGGAAGGGCGGATGAACTGGATTTTGGCTTTGCTGCTTGGCTATCTGCTGGGTTCGGTCCCATTCGGGCTGATCCTCACCCGGCAGACCGGCGGGGGCGACTTGCGCGCCATCGGCTCGGGTAACATCGGCGCGACCAATGTTTTGCGCACAGGGCGCAAGGGGCTGGCGGCGGCGACCTTGCTGCTCGACATGGCCAAGGGCTTCCTCGCTGTCTGGCTGGCATGGCGCTGGCTGCCGGATTGGGCTGGTCTGGCCGCCTTGGGCGCGATCTTGGGCCATTGCTTTCCGGTCTGGCTGAAATTCAAGGGCGGCAAGGGTGTGGCGACGATGATGGGCGTTTCGCTTGGCCTCGCCTGGCCAATTGGTGCGGTCTATGCCGCCGTCTGGTTGGGCGCGCTTGCCGTCACGCGCTTTTCTTCGCTGGCGGGCATGTGCGCAGCTGTCAGCGCGCCGCTGGCGGCGATGGCCATCGGGCGTTGGGAGCTTGTCCCGGTGCTCGCTGCACTTGCGCTGCTGGTGATCTGGCTCCACCGCGCCAACATCGCCCGCCTTCTTGCCGGGTCCGAGCCGAAAGTGGGCGTGAAGGCGTGACGCTGACGCAGGACGAGGCCTTCGCCCGCATCCGGCTGCTGCGCTCGCCCAATGTCGGCCCCGTCAGCTTCGCCCAGTTGCTGCGCCGGTTTGGCAGCGCGGACGCGGCACTGGCGGCTTTGCCCGATCTTGGCGCGCGGGGCGGGGCGCCCTATCGCGCGGCGCCGCAAGCGCGGATCGAGGAGGAAGCCGCGCGGGTGCGCAAGGCCGGCGCGCGCTATCTGTTTCGCGATTCCCCCGATTACCCGGCAGACTTGCGCGAGCTTGCCGGCGCCCCACCGATCCTGATCGTGCGCGGCGATGCGGGCGTCGCGGCGCGGCCCGCCGTCGCTCTGGTCGGCGCGCGCAATGCCTCGGCAGCGGCAGTGAAGCTGGCGCGCACATTTGCCGCAGAGCTTGCCGAGGCGGGCTATGCGGTCGTCTCTGGCCTCGCGCGCGGGATCGACGGCGCGGCGCACCGGGGGGCGCTCGCGGCAGGAAAATCGGGCGGCGGCACCATCGGCGTGATCGCCAGCGGCATTGACCTGTCTTATCCGCCCGAACATGCCGAGCTGCAGGAACAAGTCGCCTGCGAGGGCTTGTTGATGACCGAGTTCCCCCCCGGCACCGAGCCGATTGCCCGCCATTTTCCCGCGCGCAACCGCATCATTGCCGGGCTGGCCATAGGCACGCTGGTGGTCGAGGCTGCGCCCAAATCGGGCTCGCTTATCACCGCGCGGCTGGCGGGCGAGGCGGGGCGCGAGGTGATGGCCGTGCCCGGCTCGCCGCTCGATCCGCGGAGCCACGGCTGCAACCAGCTGATCCGCGACGGGGCCGTGCTGGTGCAAAGCGCTGCGGACGTGATCGAACTGCTCTCCAGTTTCGATGGCAATCCGCGTTCCCACTTCCGCGAGGAGGGCAGCGAATGGGCCCAGTTTGAGGACGAGTTTGCGAGCGATCTGTCCAGCGAGCCCGCCGACCTCGCCGCGCTGCTCACCAACACGCCAGTCGGCATTGACGAGTTGATCCGCCAGTCAGGCGAGAGCCCGGCTGCGGTGCAGCTGGCCTTGCTAGAGCTGGAACTGGCTGGGCGGCTGGCGCGCCATGCCGGGGGGCGGGTGTCGCTCGGGTAACAACGGGCTTTCGGGAATGTGTTTTCAAAGTTGCTTGTAGCGGAAAAACGCACAACTATCGCCGCTTCACCTTCAAATTGATTCGGGGCTTTTCCATGATGTTTCGCAAGTTTACGGCGGCCGTGGCTGTCGCAATGCTGATTGTTGCTCCGGCGCTGGCCGCGAAGGAGCAAGAAGCTGTCAAGGTCACCTCGCCCAATAACCTGATCGGCACCCAGAAGGTGACCATTGGGCAATTCACCATCGGATTTCTGATCGAACGCCGGGATTCGGCCAAGGCGGGTGGCGGCTTGATGGGCAGCGGCTTTGGCGGCCGCTCGACGGTGCGCAGCACGCTTGCCGGTTACACACCCGAAGAACTGCAACAGCTCGCCGATGCGGCCTACACCGATTTTGTCGCCAAGCTGACCGCGTCTGGCTTCGAAGTGACCGACCGGGCGGCACTTGCGGCCTTTCCAGAAATCGCCGGCCTCGCATCGGAGCCAGGCCCCAAGGAAGTGACCACCGTCACTGGGCGCGATGACAAAGCGAAAGTGCTGTTGGTGAGCGCATCGCAGACGGCGCCGCTGCGGCTGTTGCCTGGCGATTATCAACCCAGCGGATTTGGCGGGATCGGTATGGCGTTGGCGGGAATCAAATCGATCACAGCTCTCGCCAACTTCGCCAAGGAGAGCAGCACTCGCATCGTCAACGTAGTGTACTATATCGATTTCGCCGATAGCGATGAATACGGTGGCGCATGGACCAGCAGCTCTTCGGTGCGGGTCAACGGCAGCCTGGCCTTGCTGCCGAACCAGTCGAAGCTCTCGGTGCTCAGCGGCGATACCAAGTCAGGAGTGTTGGTGCTCAACAAGCCGGTCGCCGTTGGCGGCGATTTTTTCGACAAGGCCGATGCGATGGGCGGCACCGAAAAGGCCGCAAACGCGCTTGGCAATGTCATCGGGCTGCTTGGCGGCGTCGGCACCAACAGCAGCAAGAAGTTCACCTTCACCGCGCGGCCCGGTGCCTATGCCGCAGGCGTCACCCAGGCGACGGGCGAGGCGAACACGCTGCTGACCGAGAAACTGGCCACGCTGCGCTGAGCCTCAGCGGCGGCAGGCTGGCGTCCGGTCGGCGGACGCGCAGAATGCTGTCGCGGCGAGGAAGTTTCGGCCCCAGGCCAGCCCCGCCGGCGTCGTCCCCCCGCGCCAGGCGACTTGCTTGACATGAATGTCGCTGGGCCCGGCCACAGCCAGCAGGATGAAGGTCTCCGGCCAGCCGCCGGCGCTGCGCGGGCAGTCGAGCTGGAAGCTGACCGCCTCGCGGCCCGAAATGCGTGAGGCGACCGGCCGCGAGAGCGTAGCGCCGGGACAGGCGTTCGGCACGGACGCGCGCACATTGGCGACATATTGCGCGGCCGTTGCTCGGCGCGCGAGTCCGCCATAGCGCTGGGTGGTGACCATGCGGGTCCATGCCTGGGCAGTCTCGCCTGCGGGGACCTGCTCAAGGATGCTCTGCTGGCCATTGGCGGCACTGTGGCCGGTGACGAAGCCGGGCAGGGCGGGCGAGACCAGTCGCTCGGTGGCGGCGCCCTGGGCCAGAGCAGCCGAGGCGGCCAGCAACGGGGCAAGCAGACACAAAGAGAATTCGCGCATTTTGGTCACTCCCTGATTTCTCAGCAACATCTTGACGCATGGCCCGCCGTGGCGCCACCCTCGCGTACACGTGCACACGTAAGGGGCAGCTGAAACTTCATGCAACTGGTTATCGTCGAATCGCCTGCCAAGGCGAAGACTATCGAGAAGTATCTCGGCAAGGACTACAAGGTCCTGGCCTCCTATGGTCACATCCGCGACCTGCCGCCCAAGGACGGCTCGGTGCGGCCAGATGAGGACTTCGCGATGGACTGGGATGTCTATGGCGACAAGGCCGCCCGCGTGAAGGCGATCACCGATGCGGCCAAGACTGCTGACCGCCTGATCCTCGCCACCGATCCTGACCGCGAGGGCGAAGCGATCAGCTGGCATGTGCGCGAATATCTGGCGAAGAAGAAGGCGCTGCCCAAGGACGTGCAGCGCGTGACCTTCAACGCGATCACCAAGGCCACGGTCACCGAGGCAATGAAGCATCCGCGCGAGCTCGATCAGGATCTGATCGACGCCTATCTCGCCCGCCGCGCGCTCGATTATCTGTTCGGCTTCACGCTGTCCCCCGTGCTGTGGCGCAAGCTGCCGGGCGCCAAGAGTGCGGGCCGGGTGCAATCGGTCGCTTTGCGGCTGATCTGCGAGCGCGAGCGCGAGATCGAGGTGTTTCGGCCGCAGGAATACTGGTCTGTGGTCGCCCAGATGGAGATGAAAGGCACCGAATTTGCCGCGCGGCTGATCAAGTTTGACGGCGCGAAGCTCGACAAGATGAGCCTTGGCGAGGAAGGCATTGCGAGCCGCGCCAAGGCAGCGGTGGAAGGCGCGGTGTTCCGGGTCGAGGATGTCGAAGTCCGCCCGGTCAAGCGCAACCCCTATCCGCCGTTCACCACCTCGACGCTGCAACAGGAAGCCGCGCGCAAGCTG
>JANOBA010000479.1:0-1667 GCA_031411415.1 Novosphingobium sp. | reverse complement strand
CTGGAAGAAGCCGCGGTGGATGAATTGTTCGTGGCGGGGCAGGTCGGCGGCAGTGTTGATCGGCACCATGGCGAGACCTGCCTTTTGCGCCGCTTCGGTGATGGCGAGCTTTTCCTGCCCCGCGATCCACGGGCGGAAGTGCGTGCGGAACTGTTCGACGCGTTCGCGCGTGCAGTGAAATTCCAGCCAGTCGGGCTCAAAGAGACTTACCCATGCGGGATCGCCCATCAGCGCGGAAAGCGCCTGCCAGTGCGCCTTGGTGGTCATGAACAGATAGACGTGGCCGTCACTTGCGGCAAAACAGGTGGCCGGGCCGCCCATGTCATAGGCGGTGCGCTCGCGGCTGGGCTCGACATCGCCCGCCAGCAGCCGGTCCAGCACGCCGTCGATGCGGTTCATCTGCACTTCGACTTCGCTGATGTCGATGAACTGGCCAGATTTTGTCCGGCGCTGGCGGTGCAGCGCGGCGAGCATGCACATAGCCGCATCGATACCCGATTCGTGGTCAGGCAAAAACCGGCCTGCGCCTTTCAGCGGGGGCTTGTCTGCGCTGGCTTCGCTGGGGCTGTGATAGGCCCAGCCGCCGGCGTTGATCACATTGATCGGCTGGGCGTTCTGCCATTCCGGCGGCGCGCCCTGGCCGAAGGGGGTGATCACGCAGTGGACCAGATGCGGATGGGCCGCGGCGACGGCGCTGGAAGTCAGCCCACGTGCTTCGCCCCAGGCCTCGTCGTGGTCGTCGATCAGAGCGTGAGCGCGGGCGAGCAGGCGGTCCAGCGTGGCGCGATCGGCGGAGTCGGCAAGGTCCAGCACCACCGATTTCTTGTTGGTGTTGAAATAGCCGAACACCGCGCTCTGGCCTTCTTTGTGCGGCCCCATGGCCCGCGTCGGCGCGCCGCCGGGGCGCTCGACTTTGATCACTTCGGCGCCAAAGTCAGAGAGCAGCTTGCCGGCTTTCTCGCCCGCAACGCGCTCGGCGATTTCGATGATCGTAATGCCGGTAAGAGCGCCGCTCATAGCGACTGTCCGTCGTCGATGGTGAAGGTCGCCCCGGTGACCTGCCGCGAGCGGTCCGACAGCAGGTAGATCAGCATATCGTCGAGCGCGTCCCCGTCCAGCAGGCGGCGGCGGTGTTGCCCCGCGATGTCTGCTGCGCCGCGCTCGCTGGCGAACCATTCGGCATTGGCTTCAGACGGGATGATGCCGGGTTGCAGGGTGTTGACGTTGATCCCCTGCCGGATCCATTCGCGCGCCAGATTTCGGCCGAGATGGGCAAGGCCGGCCTTGGTGGCGGCATAGAGCGCATCGCCCATGCCGGCGCGCTCGGCAGTGATCGAGCCGATCAGCACGATCCGCCCGTCCTCGCGGGCAGCGCTGCCGCTGGCGATCATCCGCCGGGCGCCCTCGCGCGCAACGAGCATGGAGCCGAGCAGGTTGGTGTCGGTGACGCCGCGAAAGGCCTCGGCGGGAATGTCGGTCGCGCGGCCGCCGGTGCCGATCCCGGCATTGGCCACCACGCCGTTCACCGCGCCAAACCGCGCTTCTGCGGCATCATAGGCGGCGCGGACTGAAGCTTCGTCGGTGACGTCAAGCGTCACCGACATGGTGCTATCGCCCAGCTCTGCGGCCAGCGCCGCAACCCGGTCAAACCGCCGCGCGCCCAGCAC
>JANOBA010000478.1:0-6838 GCA_031411415.1 Novosphingobium sp. | reverse complement strand
CGCCAGAGCTTCAAGATCGACGGTAAGCATCATTTCTATGGCGGAGTGAATATCGAGGCAGTCGGCGGCGGCTGGGGGTTGGTCGACATGCTGGTTGCCGCTTGCGACCGCATGGGCATAACCATCCGCTACGAGACCGGCTTGCGCGAGCTGATCCAGAACCAGAAGGGCCGTGTCACCGGCGTGCGCGCTTTCGGGCCTGATGGCTATGAGGACATTTCCGCGCGTGCGGTCGTGCTCGCCTGCGGGGGCTTTGAATCAAATCCGGAAATGCGCGTGCGCTATCTCGGCGAAGGCTGGGACTTGTGCCGGGTGCGCGGCACGCAGCACAACACCGGCGATGGGATCAACGCCGCTCTGCGCATCGGCGCACGCCCGCACGGCGGCTGGTCGAGCTGCCATGCGGTGCAATGGGACATTTCCGCCCCGCCCTATGGCGACCGGGTTATCCTCGATAATTTCCAGAAGCACAGCTACATCATCGGCGTGGTCGTCAACATGGACGGCAAGCGATTCATCGATGAGGGCGCGGACTATCGCAATCATACCTATGCCAAATACGGCAAGGAAGTGATGAAGCAGCCGGGTCGCGCGGCGGTGCAGATTTTCGACGCCAAGACGCACGACAATGTCCGCGATGAATACCGCATCAAGCAGGTCACCAAGGCCACCAGCGACACCATCGAAGGGCTGGCCGAGGCGCTCGACATCGACGTCGAAGGGCTGAAAGCAGAGATCGCCGCCTATAACGCCGCCTGCCCGCAAGATGCTTTCGGCACGACCTATAACCCTTCGATCCTCGACGGTGTCGGAACCAAAGGCCTCGCCGTGCCCAAGTCGAACTGGGCGCTGCCGATCGATACCGCGCCCTATCATGGCTATGTCGTGACCTGCGGCATCACCTTCACCTTCGGCGGGGTCAAGATCGACACCGAGGCCCGGGTGCTCGATCTCACCGACAAGGTAATCCCCGGCCTTTATGCGGCGGGCGAGCTGGTCGGCGGCATTTTCTATCAGAACTATCCCGGCGGCACGGGCTTGCTCAATGGCTCGGTGTTCGGCAGGCTGGCGGGCAAGAATGCAGGTCAGGACGCCAAGGCTGCCTGACCCCAATTTGGGAGAGCGCCGCGATGACGACATTGGCAGAGGCCCAGGCCGGAGTGCGCGATCTCCACGCGCGCTATACCGACGCGGTCTGGCGGCAGGACTGCGATGCCTTTGCCGAATGCTTCACGCCGGAAGGCGAGTGGCGCATTTCGGGGCGGATATTTCGCGGCCGTCAGGAAATCCGCGACGGCATTTCAGTCATTCTCGATAAATTCCATGGGGTGCTGATTACCTTCCGCACGCCGATCCTGACTGTCGGCGATGGGGTGGCTTCGGGGCGCACTTATGTGGACGAGCGCTGCGCCTGGAAGAACGGCAACACCAACATCTCGGTCGGGCTCTATTATGAGCACTTTGTCGAAGTAGGAGGACGTTGGCTGTTCGACTGGCGGCTGTTTGAAATCCACTATCGCGGCCCGCCCGACATGACCGGCGAATTCCTGCCGCGTGGGCCTTGGGGACCGCCACCGGGCATGCCGCCGCGCGATGCGGGAACTGGCGACATGGCCTCGGCACGCTGGGGCCTGCCCGCTGCCGGAGATGCGGGGGGCGGACAGGGTTAGAGGATCGAGCGCAGTTGCGCCAACGGATCGCCCGCCGCCCAGAAGTTCAGCGCCGCAACGAAAGTATGCAAAAAGCCCTGCACCACTCGGTCACTACCAAGGCGGGGATCGTCGAGGCCGGATAGTTCAGCGTAATCCGGCATGCGAGAACCGATCAACGCCGGGCAATCGAACATCAGCGCCAGCGTCAATTGCACCACGGTCAGCGACAGATGCGTTTGCAGCAGTTCGAGCGGAATTTCTGCGCCGCCATTTGCCGCCAGCTCGCCAACGAAATACGCCAGTAACGTGTCCAGATGCGCGTCCCACAGAGCCAGGTTCGCGCCGGACAGCCCGCCCCACAACGCGGTGGCGAAGTTCATCTGGCGGACCATACCCCAGTCGAGCAGCCCGGCCTGCAGCACGCCGTCTGCGCCGCGCCAGAACCATGCGTTGTCGATATGGGTGTTCCAGTGCGCCAGCGCGATCAGGCGCGGGTCGGCATGGAGGAAGCGGCGTATTTTCGCGTCATGGCGCTGGAAAAGCGCCGCTTCCCGGGCAAGTCGCGCGGCGAAGTCTGCGGAGGCTACATGCTGGGGAAACAATTGCGGGGCCGAGGCGATGAAGCGGGCGATAGTCTTGGCCTTCTCGCGCACTTCGGCGGCATTCCACGGCAAGGGAAAATCGGCAGCGACCGCAGCGGCATCGAAGCGAAACAGGCGGTCCGCTTCGGGCGACAGCCTGCCTGATTGGTGCGCGGCGGCGAGGTGGGCGAGCGCCCCCAGGGTCGCACGGTAATACTCCGCGGGATCCGCCAGCTCGTGGTCCATATTCTTCGCGCGCAGCGGCTCGATCCCGCCCTCGCCGAAGCGGATGCGCTCAGTGATCAGCACGCCGTTGCCGCTGTCAGGATCAAAGTGCGCGAAATAGGGCTTGGGCACGTCAACTGGAAAGGCGGGCGCGCGCGATAGCCCGGCAAGCCGCACCTCACCATCCATCTCTCCTGCGCGCCGGTCGCGGAAGGGATCGCCAAGGCAGCGCGCGAACTTGACGAACAAGTCGCTGTGCAGCGCTGGATCGGGCCTAGCGTAGGCCACGGACAGCAGCAGCTTGTCGCCCGAATTGCCCGCAGCGAAGTCACTGGCGGTGGTGATCGCGGTCACCGCATTGTCTGGCGAAAGCGAGCCATAGGCGTGAAAGGCGCGGGTGAGCCACTTCGGACCGGCCTGCCGCAAGGCTTCGGGATGGGTTGGAAAGGCGAAGCCGGATGCGAAGTCCGCGTTGTCGCTCACTCAGGATTGCCGCTTGGGATCAGCGAGCGCGCGATCGAGCGATCAAGCGCCTCGTAGTCATGATAGCCGATTGTGGCATAGAGCTCAGCGCGGGTCTGCATGCGGTGCGCCACCGGCTTGGCCCAGCCTTCGGCCTTCAGCGTGGCATAAAGCTCTTCGTGGGCTTTAGCGGCCATGCGCAGCGCCGAAACCGGCCAGATCACCATCTTGTATCCCAGTGCCTCGAACTCGCTCGCGGTCATGAACGGAGTCTTACCGAACTCGGTCATATTGGCGAGCAAGGGCACTTTCACTTCGGCTGAAAAGCGCGCGAAATCATTCGAATCGGTCAACGCTTCGGGGAAGATCGCATCCGCGCCGGCCTCGACATAAAGTTTCGCGCGGGCAATCGCGCCGTCCATGCCTTCGCGCTCCAACCCGTCAGTGCGGGCGACGATATAAAGGTCGCGGCGGGCCTGCCGGGCGGCGGCCACTTTGGTGGCCATGTCGGCGGCGGGGGCCAGTTTCTTGTCATTCAGGTGCCCACATTTCTTGGGCAGCAGCTGGTCCTCGATCTGCACCGCGCCGGCGCCCGCCTCCTCGAACTTGCGCACCATCTGCATCACGTTGAGCGCCTCGCCATAGCCGGTGTCGCCATCGGCGAGGATCGGCAACTGGCTGACGCGGGCGATTTGGCGGATGAAGAAGCACACTTCATCGACCGTGATCACGCCAAGATCGGGCAGGCCCATGCTGGCAGTCATCGCCGCGCCGGAAAGATAGAGCGCGCCGAACCCGGCGGCCTTGGCCTGCAATGCGGAAAGGCCGTTGTAGGCACCGGGCAATTGCAGGATGCCCGGGCGCTCGACGAGGCTACGGAAGCGCGCTCCGGCGGGTTCATGTGCGAGGTTGTCGGCGACGAGATAGGTCATGGGCGCACCTTCAAAACTTCATCGAGAACGGATCGCGCCGGTCGCCCGAATAGTCGATGAACACGGTCTTGGTCTGCATCCATTCGAGAATCCCCGCATGGCCCCGCACCCGGCCATAGCCTGAATCCTTCATGCCCCCGAACGGCAATTGCGGCGCAGCTTGTCGGTAAGTGTTGACCCAGACCACACCCGAACGGATGGCGCGCATCATCCGCATGCATCGATTGATATCCTGCGACCAGACGCCGCTGGCGAGGCCGTAAGGAGTGTCATTGGCGATAGACACCGCCTCATCCTCGTCGCTGAACGGGATGATCGAAAGCACCGGGCCGAAAATCTCCTCGGCTGCAACTTTCATGTCATTGCGCACGTCGGCAAAAATTGTCGGCTGGACGAAAAAGCCCTGCTTCAGCCCCGGACCTTCGGCGCGCCCGCCGCCTGCGACCAGCCTTGCGCCATCGCCCTTGGCCGCTTCGATGAACGAGAGAATCTTGTTAAACTGCGGCTCATTTGCAGCCGTGCCCATTTCGGTTTCGGGCAGGCGCGGATCACCCAATTTGATCTGCCCGGCGCGCGCGCTAAGGCCTTCGACCATGCGGTCATAGACCCCGCGCTGGACCAGCAGCCGCGATCCGGCGATGCAGGTCTGCCCCGTCGCGCCGAAAATGCCCGCGAGTGCGCCGATCAGCGCGCGTTCGAAATCGGCGTCATCGAACACGATGTTGGGGCTCTTGCCGCCAAGCTCAAGGCACACCGGCTTGAGGTTCGCGGCGCCCGCCATGGCAATCGCCCGGCCGACACCGGGGCTGCCGGTGAAGCTGATCTTGTCGATACCGGGATGGGTAGTCAGCGCCTGCCCCACTTCGCCGGCCCCTGTGACCACCTGGAACACACCCGCCGGAAAGCCCGCCTGCTCGACCAGCCGGGCGATCTCCAGCGTCGTCACCGAGGCGTGTTCGCTGGGCTTGGCGATGACGCAATTGCCCGCCGCGAGCGCCGCCGGCATGGTGTTGCACAGGATTGCGATGGGCGAATTCCACGCGGTGATGCAAGCGACCACGCCGAACGGCTCACGCAAGATGAGTCCGGCGGTGTCCTTGACATCGAGCGGCACGACATCGCCAGTCAGCTTGTCGGCCCAAGCGGCAAAATAGCGAAACAGCCGCGCAGCATAGCCCATCTGGCTTTCAGTCTCGCGGATCACTTTGCCGTTGTCGGTCGTCTCCAGCAGCGCGAGCCGCTTTGCGTCGGCGTCGATCAGGTCGGCGAGCCGGTTCATCAGCGCGGCCCGCTCGCCCGGCGTGGTCTTGCTCCAGACACTGTCGTAGGCGCGGCGCGCGGCGCTGATCGCCTCGGCAACGTCGTCCGGGGTGGCGACGGAGACACCTGCGTGCACTTCCTGGTTAAAGGGATTGATCGCCGGAATCGTCACACCATCCCCGGAATTGCGCCATTTTCCGTCGATGAAAAGCTGATAGGTTTCTGCCATGCGTGGTCCATTCGCCGTGCCGGGGCCCCAAGTCAACAACAGGGTCAACAGTTGACTGCGGGCGGATTATGATACTTAAGAGGTGCCATTATGGATAGCCCAATTTCCCCCTCCCGCGCCATAGCAAAAATGGCCGTCTCGCTCCGCCTTGGCGATGTTCCCGCAAGTGTGATCGAGCGGGCGAAGCTGCATGTGCTCGATGCGCTTGGCCTCGGCATTGCCTCCACGGTGCAGGACTATGCGCAAAGCACGCTGCGCGGCACGATTGCGCTGGCGGGCGAAGGCCCTTGCAGCGTGATCGGCGCGCAGGCTGGCCTGCCACTGCGCGATGCCGCCATGGTCAACGCGGTGCTGATCCACGGGCTCGATTTTGACGATACGCACCTCGCCAGCATCATCCACCCGACTTGCACCAGCCTGCCCGCCGCGCTGGCGCTGGGCGAGGTGCTGGATGCGAGCGGCGAGGCGCTGCTGGCGGCGTTCCTGGCGGGCGCGGAAACCGCGATCCGCATTGGTCTGGCGGCAGACGGCGGCTTTCACCACGTCGGCTATCACGCGACTGGCGTCGTCTCGCACTTTGCCTCGGCGGTTACTGCCGGCAGACTGCTCGGCCTCGATGAAAACGCGATCACCGCGGCGCAGGGCATCACCGGCAGCACGGCGGCGGGGATTCAGGTGTTCCTTGAGGAAGGCGCCTGGACCAAGCGCTTTCATCCCGGCTGGGGCGCAGTTTCGGGGATCACGGCAGCCTATCTGGCGCAAGCAGAGTTCAAGGGCCCTTCCCGCGTCTATGAAGGCAAGTTCGGCCTGTTCGCCACGCATCTGCATGAAGAGGCTAAAGTTGCGGCACTGAGCGATGGTCTGGGCGAAGTCTGGCATTTCGGCGAGACGGCCTTGAAGCCCTATCCCGTCTGCCACTTCATTCATGGCTGCGCCGATGCGGCCATCGCCTTGCACGACGAAATCGCCGGAGCCGAAATCGCTTCGGTCCGGGCCTTTCTGCCAGAGCCCACCCTGCACATCATCGCCGAGCCCGCCGAAGCAAAGGAAAATGCAGCGAGCGAATACGAAGCCAAGTTCAGCGCCCAGCATGTCGTCGCCGCCTGCCTGCTGCGCGGGCGCTTTGGCCTTCCGGACCTGCGCCCTGAAGCGCTTGCCGAGCCTGAGGTGCGCAATCTGGCGCGGCGCGTGGCCTGCTCCGCCGATCCTGACAGCGCCTTCCCCGAGTTCTTTTCCGGCGGGGTGGAAATCACTTTGCAGGATGGCCGGGTGCTTTCCCGCCATGTCCGCGTCAACAGCGGCGCGGGCGAGCGGGCGATGAGCGCAGCCGAAGTTCGGGCCAAATTCATCGCCTCGGCCTCATTGGCTTTCGCGCCTGCGCGCGCCGCGGCAATCGCCGATGCCGTGCTCGATCTGCCAAAGACGAGCGCCAGGGCGCTGATGGCTCTGCTGCGAGGATAGCGTGCATTGCACTTGCCAGCGCGGTGACGGATCATT
>JANOBA010000477.1:0-9311 GCA_031411415.1 Novosphingobium sp. | reverse complement strand
GCTGCACTTCGACGATGGCATCTATCGCGGCGCGCCGGCGGATATCCAGCCCTGCCGCGCCGCCATCGGCCAGATGGGGGACATGCAAATCGAGCTGGTCTCGCCGAACACCGACGACCCCGGCATCTGGACAGATGTCGTGCCGCGGGGCCAAAGCGGGCTGCACCACACCGGGCTCTATTGCACCGACTACGAAGCCGATCGCGCGGCCTGCCTTGCCGGCGGGGGCGAGATGGCCTTCGAGGGCCTGATGATGGGCGCCAGGACCTGTTACATCGATACGATCAGCACGCTGGGCTTTATGACCGAGCTGATCACCGCCAACCCGATTGCCGAGCAAGTGTTTGCCGCCATCCGCGCCTCATCGGAGGGCTGGGACGGCTCCGATCCGATCCGGACTATGGGCTGATGCTGCCGCCCGGTTTCGCGGTCCTGGAGCCATTGGTTGCGGGTTGGGTTCTGCCCGATGCGGCAGCGCGCATGGCGAAGCGGCAGGCGAGCACGATTGCCGAGCTGACTGCGTTCTATCAGGCCATGTTGGCAATGGGCGAGGCGGCTTTGGCCTGGCTGCGCGATTATGACCTCGGCGCGTTGCCGCCCGAGGGCGAGCGCTTGCTCAAGTTGATGCTGGCGCTGGCAGAAGTCGCGCCGGCGGTGGAATGGTATGACAATCCGCGCGTGTTCGACGGCTTCCCGGTCGAGCGCATCCGCTATCTTCGGCAGATTTCCGATTGCGGGGCGCAAGGTTAGGACACGGGCAATGAACGAGATGAGCATTCCGCCAGTTCCGGGCATCGGCCTGACGGCCAAATATCCCGATGTGGGTACCGGCCCCTGCGATACCGCGATCTATCACGAGCCGGAAATCTACGCCAAGGAGATGGAGGCGATCTTCCTGCGCAGCTGGTACATGATTGGCCGCGTTGAGCAGATCCCCAAGCCGGGTGATTTCTTCACCTATGAAATGCCGACATTCCGCCACGAGGTGCTGGTCTGCCGCGACCGCAATGGCGAGGTAAACGCCTTCCACAATGTTTGCAGCCACCGGGGCAACATGGTCGAACACCGCGCCGAGGGGCACAGTGCAGGGCTGTTCACCTGCCGCTTCCACGGCTGGTCGTTCGATCTTGAGGGAAAACTTGCGCGCATCCGCGACGAGGAGGGCTTCTTCGGCATCGACAAGGCCTGCAATGGCTTGAAACGCATGCCGATCGGGCTGTGGCAAGGCTTCATCTGGGTCTGCCCCACTGACGAGCCACACCAGAGCCTCGAGGACTTTCTGGGCGATCAGGGCCGCGATACGGCGGCCTATCCCTGGGGGGCCTGCACGCAGAGTTATCAGACGACGATGGAGGTTGGCTGCAACTGGAAGCTGGTCAACGATTCACCCGCCGAGGTTTACCATATCCCCGTGCTCCACCCCCGGTCTGCCGCGCCGACGATGATGGCCTCGGGCAATGTCATGGGCCGATTGCTGGATACCGAGATCAAGGGCAACCATCGGACAAATTCGCACTATTCGGTGATGGGGGAGCCCAAGCCGGTGCAGAAACTGGCCTATTTCCATGCCGCTGCCGCGCAGAATGTCGCGGTGGAGGACAAGGGCTATGAGCTGCCGGTCGGCATCAATCCCAGTCGTTCGCCATACTGGACGGTGGACCTGATCATGTTCTTCCCGACGCTGGCCTTCACGCTTTCAGCCGGCATGTACACCGCGCATCAGGTCTGGCCGCTGGGTCCGAACCGTTCGATCTATCAGCAGTGCGTCTTCGTGCGCCCCGCGAAAACAGCCGCCGAGCGCTTTGGGCAGGAAAACACGATGGTCGAATTCCGCGATATTGTGATGGAGGATTTCTCAACTCTGGAACGCATCCAGCGCGCGCTCGATACCGGGCAGATCAAGAAATTTCATTATCACGACCACGAGCTGGCCTTGCGCCACCAGCATAAAGTGGTGACCGATATCCTTGCCGCCTATGACCAGGAGTCCGCAGCATGAGCACCGAACTTTCCCCGTGCCGTTCCGTCACAGCGGCGGAAACGCTGCACTATCAGGAAAAGGGCTGGGTGCAGCTGCGCGGGTTCATTGCCCCCGAGATGATCGCCACGCTGCTTGCCAAGGCCAAGGGCATGATGGGCGAAGATGGCGACAGCAACCCGTCTTACGGGATCGACCAGCCCTATTTCAACGCCTTTGCAGCGGGCGGCTATGGCGATGCCGCAGTGCGCCCGCTGTTTGGCGGAATCGGCGCGGCGGCCAAAGGGCTGACAGGGCGTAAGAGCGATGCCGGCTGGCGATTGTTCAACGATTTCTTCGCGCCCAAGCTGCCGGCGGCGAAGAAAACCCGCAATCAGGGCAACGGCCCGACCAGCTTCCATCAGGACTTTATCACGTTCGCGGTCGATCGCACCGGCGGGGCGACATGCTGGATTCCGCTCGAAGCATACGGCCCGGATGCAGGCACGATGTCGTTCATCGAAGGCAGCCACAAGCTGGGCGTGCTGGGCAACTACACCAGCTATGACGGGCGCGACATCCGCGAGGTCTGGCCCGAGCTGAACGATCTGCCGATGAGCGATCCGGTCGACTATGCGCTGGGCGATGTGACGATCCACAGCCATTTGACCGTCCACGGCGCTGGCTCCAACCAGATGGACCGCCCGCGCTGGGCATATCTGGTGCTGCCCCAGCCTGCCGACGCGCGCTGGAACGGCGCCCCGCCCGAGGCGTTTGATCCGGTGGCGCATGGCATGACGGCCTATGGCAAGTTTCCCGACGTGGCCTTTCCGCTGATTGCGTGAGGGTACCGACAATCGGAAGCACCGAGTTCCTCCCCGTTTTTCCGCAGGACAAATGGGGAGGTGGCAGGCGCCGCAGGCGGCTGACGGAGGGGTGTCAACGCCCGCTCCGAAACCCCTCCGTCTCGTCCTTCGGACGATCCACCTCCCCATTTGTGCGTTCCGCAAAAACGGGGAGGAATTGCGCTAGGACCGCGCCGCTTCCCATGCCGCCAGCGCCCGCGCCCGCGCGCCTTCGTGGCTGATCAGCTGGCCCGGATAGGCCGCCGGGCGCCCTCCGCCGATATGCATGGCATGGATCACCTTATCGCTTTGGCCGACCAGTTCGGGCACGAAGGTGCGCACATACTCCGCCATGGCGAACTTTTCGGACTGGATATAGGGCGCCATGATCCGCGAGAAGACCGGCGCATCGACCCCGCTGCCGGCGGTATATTGCCAGTTCATCGCGTTCGCGCCGAGGTTCGCATCCAGCAACGTATCCCAGAACCAGCGTTCGCCGCGCCGCCAGTCGATCAGCAGGTGCTTGATCAGGAACGAGGCGGTGATCATCCGCACGCGGTTGTGCATCCAGCCGGTCTGCCACAGCTCTCGCATCCCGGCATCGACCACCGGATAGCCTGTTCGGCCTTTCGTCCAGGCGCGAAAGTCGGCGTCGGCCTGGGGGCCTTCGCGCCATTGCAAATGGTCGAACACAGCGCGGCCATTGCGTTCGGCATAGTCCGGCATCTGGTCGATCAGATTCAGGCCATGCTCGCGCCAGCCCAGTTCGCGCAGGAACGAGGCTGCGCCCGCGCCAAGCCCCTCGGCGGCATGCCAGACCGTGGCGGGCGAGAGTTCGCCGAAGTGGAGGTGGGGCGATATGCGCGAGGTGGCGGGCTGCGAAGGGAAGTCGCGCGCTATGGCGTAGTCTGCCACGCCATCTTCGAGAAAATGGCGCAAGGCCGCGCGGGCGCCCTTTTCGCCGGGTTTCCAGTCTGAGAAGCCGGCCGACCAGTCCGGCCTCGTCGGCAGAAGGCCCCAGTCTTCCAGCTGGTCAGAATCCGGCCACTGGTCCGGCGCGGGAATCGCATCGGGCGCGGGCAGCGGTGCCGGCGGGGGCATAAATTCCTTGAGCCGCGCAAACCACGGCGTGAACACCCGGTAGCGCAGCCCGGAACCGTTCAGCAGCGCGCCCGGCGGGGCGAGCTGGTTGCCGTGATGGAGTTCGAGATCAGGCCCCTGCGCGACCTCACGTTCGGCCTGCTGGTGCCAAGGTTCGTAGTGATGCAGCGCATGCACGCGGCTGGTGCCGGTTTCGCGCAGCAATTCCGCCAGCACCTCGGAGCTGCGCCCCCGGCGCAGGATTAGCCGACTGCCGCGCTTCTCAAGGCTGGCCGCAAGCGCAGTCAGACTGTGATGCAACCACCAGCGCTGCGCGCCGCCGATGGCCCATGTGCCGGGGCCATCATCGTCAAGTACATAGACCGGGATCACCGCGCCTTCGGCCATGGCCGCAAGCAATGCCGGCTGGTCACTGACGCGCAAATCCTGCCGTAACCAGAGCAGGCTTGCTGCCATTCAACGGCCCTTGAATTCAGGCTTGCGCTTGGCCGCGAAGGCATGGACGCCCTCGATGAAATCCTCGGTCCGGCAGGCCTCGCGCTGGCCCATGCGCTCGCCCACCAGTGCTTGTTCAATGCTGGTGTCGGCCGCAGCCCAGGCAACGCGCTTGATGATGCCCAGCGAGCGCGGCCCGGCGGCCAGATCCTGCGCCAGACCCATGGCGGTGCCTTCGACATCGTCATCGGCAACGCAGCGCGTGACGAGGCCCCATTCGAGCGCCTTGGGCCCATAGAGCCGCTCGCCCAGCAGCATCATTTCCATGGCGCGAACCCGGCCAACGGCGCGGGTGAGCAGCCACGACGATCCGCCATCGGGGGCTAGCCCGACATTGCGGAAAGCCTGAAGGAAGAAGCCGCCTTCGCCGCAGACGATAATGTCTCCGGCCATCGCCAGCCCCGCGCCGACGCCCGCCGCCGCGCCGCGCACGGCGGTGACGACCGGCTGCTCCATGCTCTTCAGCGAGATGATGATCGGGTTGAAATAGGCATCGAGCAGCAGGCCGACATCGCGCATCGGATCGACGACCATGCCGGACGCATCGGAGAGGTTGGCGCCCGAGCAGAAGGCCTTGCCCTCGCCGGTCAGCATGACCGCGCGCGATTCCACCGAGGCGCGGTCGATTGCGTGGCGCAGTTCTTCGGCCAGCTGGACCGAGCCGGCATTGCGCGTTGCCGGATCGTTCATGCCGATGCGGGCGACGCCATCGACAAGCGCGTAGGTGATTTTCTCGTAGGACATTGTCGTGTTCCTCAGGCCGCCATGCCGGCGAGCCGTGATTTGATGATGCGCTCCGCATCGCCGATAATCTGGTCAATCAGTTCCTGGCAGGTGGGGATATCATGGATCAGCCCCTGGATCATCCCGGCCCAGAAGATGCCGCCTTCGCTGTCGCCACTCTTGAGCATCTCCGCGCCCTTGTAGCCGCGCACCAGATCGGCGACGTCCTCGAACTTCGCGTCCGGTTTCTTGAGCCGCTCCGCCACTTCGTCAGAGACGCCGTTCTTGCCGACGCGGGCCGTGTTGTGCAGGCTGCGGAAGATCAGGTTGGTGCCGCGCTCGTCGTTCTCGACATACTTCGCCTTGATGTTGGGGTGGATCGGGGCTTCTTGGGTGGCGCAAAAGCGCGTGCCCATGTTGATGCCCTCGGCGCCCAACGCCAGCGCCGCGACCAGCCCGCGACCGTCGCCGATGCCGCCCGAGGCCAGCATCGGGATCTTCACTTTGTCCGCCGCCGCCGGGATCAGGATCAGGCCGGGAATATCGTCCTCGCCCGGATGGCCGGCGCATTCGAAACCGTCGATCGAGATGATGTCGCAGCCGTTGCGCTCAGCCGACAGCGCATGGCGCACGGCGGTGCACTTGTGCAGGATGGTGATCCCGTGCGGCTTCATCATCGCCCACAGCTCGCGCACTTCCTGGGTGCCCGCCGTCTCGCAGATCTTGATGCCGCTATCGATGACCACCTGGGCGAACGCCTTGTAGTCTGGCGGAGTGACCGCAGGCAGCACGGTAACGTTCACTGCGAAAGGCTTGTCAGTCATCCCCCGGCAGCGCTCGATCTCTTCTGCCAGTGCCTTGGGGCTGGGCTGGGTCAGTGCGGTAATCGTGCCGAGGCCGCCGGCATTGGAGACGGCACTGGCAAGCTCGGCATAGCCGACGTTCTGCATGCCTCCCTGGACGATGGGATGCTCGATGCCGAGCATTTCTGTGATACGGGTCTTGATTGCCATTGTCGCCCCTCTTGCGATGCCGATTTAATCGGATGATTAAACATTTTGCGCGCTGCCGCAACCCGCGCAATTGATCTAATCGTTCATTCTCGACACACCTTGTCTGAATGGCTAGGCTTGCGGGCATGAAGCTTATCATCGGCAACAAGAACTATTCCAGCTGGTCGCTGCGCGGCTGGCTGGCAGCCAAGCAATCCGGCCTTGCTTTCGAGGAAATCATCGTCGCGCTTTATGGCGATGAATGGGACGCGCAGAAGCGGCAGGGCGATCTTGCGCCCTCGTCGGGCAAAGTGCCGATCCTGTGGGATGGCGAGGCGGTGGTATGGGACAGCTTGGCCATCGTCGAATATCTCGGCGACAAAGTCGGGCGCGACCGGTTCTGGCCCAAGGATGATGATGCACGCGCCATGGCCCGTTCAATGGCGGCGGAAATGCACTCCTCTTATGCCGCGCTGCGCAAGCAATGCCCGATGAATGTGCGCCGCCGCGTTGAAGACGCCAAAATCGGCGATGACGCCCGCGAAGATGTGGTGCGCATCCTGACGCTGTGGGCAGAAGCGCGCGCGCGCTTCGGCAAAGGCGGGCCGTTCCTGTTCGGCGCGTTCAGCGCGGTCGATATTTTCTATGCCCCCGTGGTCAGCCGCTTTATCACCTATGGCATCGGCGTGCCCGGCTTTGCTGTGACCTACATGCAGGCGGTATGGGAACACGAATGGCTGCAGGACTGGATCGCCGCCGCCGAGGCCGAGGAGTGGGTGATCGAACAGTACGAAGGGCCGGTGAAGGTCAAGTAGCTCAGGGAATGCGTTTCGCCGGGTATGCCGTGCCATCCTTGCGGACATAGGCATCGGCGGTGAACATCATGTCGATGTCTGAATAGCCACCGCCGCTGCGCGCGCCGCCGCTGATCACCACGAAGATGCAATCCTCGCCGCTCTCGTTTCGCAAATGGTGGCCATTGGTGTTGCCTTGCGGCCAGGCGCAGATGTCGCCGGGGCGAAGCACGGTTTCGCCGTCATCTTCGGCAAGCACTGCTTCGCCTGAGAGCATCACCAGCAGTTCGTCTTCGCTGTCGTGCCAGTGGCGCTGGGATGACCATGCTCCGGGCTTCAGCACGACATGGCTGGCGCCGAAATGGCTGAGCCCGCTTGCCGGTGCGAGCCGGCGAAACCAGCGGCCCTGCACTTCGGCATCGAAGGGTGCGGGGTAGCCAGTAGTGTTGGTCTGGGGAATGGCCTCCAGGTCGATTCTGGGCATCATGGTGCTCCGGCTTGTAACGTTGCTGCTTAAACCATATGCCCATGTCCGGAATGAACAAAGCCCCAGACGTAGTCGCGCTGACCGAAGCGCTGATCGCCTGCCCCAGCGTCACGCCGGCGGCAGGCCTTGTGTTCGATTGCCTGGAAGCCAGCCTCGCCCCGCTGGGCTTTGCGGTGCACCGCGCGGTGACCGGCATGCCGCCGGAAGGTCCGGTCGAAAACCTCTTCGCCATCCGCAAGGGCCCAAAAGGCTCGCGCCATTTCGCCTTTGCCGGGCATGTCGATGTCGTGCCGCCGGGCGAGGGGTGGACCAGCGGGCCTTTCTTGCCCGAACGGCGCGGCGATTTGCTGCATGGGCGCGGCGCGGTCGACATGAAGGGGGCGATTGCCGCGATGGTGGCCGCCTGTGCCGAAATCCCGCAAGCGGCCGGCACGATCAGCCTGATCATTACCGGCGACGAAGAAGGCCCGGCGAAATATGGCACCCTCGCACTGATCGATCATATGCACAGCGTGGGCGCTGTGCCCGATTTCTGCCTTGTCGGCGAGCCAACCTCGGCAAACCGGCTGGGCGACATGATGAAGATCGGCCGGCGCGGCTCGGCCAATTTCTGGCTGGAAGTCGAAGGCGCAGAAGGCCATGTCGCCTATCCGCATCTGGCCGACAATCCCGCCCCGCGCCTTGTCGGCTTGCTCGCTGAACTCGATGCGTTGGTGCTCGATGACGGTACGGACTGGTTCCAGCCGTCGAACTTCGAGATCACCGACATTTCGATCGGCAACCCGGCAACCAACGTGATCCCGCCAAAGGCCTCGGCGCGGATCTCGATCCGTTTTAACGACCTCCACAACGGCGAAAGCCTGACCGCGCTGGTGGCCCAGATCGCCGCGCGCCATGGCGGAACCTCGCGCGCCGTCGTCTCAGGCGAGGCCTTCCTCACACCGCCGGGAGCCTTCTCGGATCTGGTGCACAGCGCCATCGAGGCCGAGACCGGAATTGACCCCGAAGCTTCGACCACCGGCGGGACATCAGACGCGCGGTTCCTGCGTGCGCTGTGCCCGGTGATCGAATTCGGCCTCAGCAACGCCACCATGCACAAGCGCGACGAGGCAGTGGCGATTGCAGACCTGCCCGTGTTGGCGCGGATATATCGCCGGATTGCCGAAGCAGCCCTGAAGGGTGAATAACGTAAGGGAACTGACATGGACCGCCGGC
Organism: Novosphingobium sp.; assembly: GCA_031411415.1. Taxonomy (GTDB): domain Bacteria; phylum Pseudomonadota; class Alphaproteobacteria; order Sphingomonadales; family Sphingomonadaceae; genus Novosphingobium. The sequence goes on along the minus strand of JANOBA010000477.1, from coordinate 702 downwards.
TGACGCTTTATATTCTGATCGGCATGCTGCTGGGCGTCGTCGTCGGGCAGGGGTTGCACCTTGCGGTCGATGCCGGCGTGATCAAGGCCAGCATAGCGCCGTGGTTCAAGCTGCTGTCCGACATTTTCCTCAACCTGATCAAGATGCTGGTCGCCCCGCTGGTGCTCTCCACGATTGTCGCAGGCATTGCCCATATGGGCGACAGCAGCGCGCTGGGCCGGATCGGGCTGCGCTCGATCCTTTGGTTTATCACTGCCAGCCTGATCTCGATTGGTCTGGGGCTGATCATGGTCAACCTGTTCCAGCCGGGCCTCGGCGCGCCGATCCCCGATGCTGCCGCTGCGGCCAAGGCGGTGGGCGAAGTCAAGGAGCTGAAGGCGACCGAATTCCTGCTCTCGGTGTTTCCCAAGAACGCCATCGAGGCGCTGTCGACCAACAATATCCTGCAAATCCTCGTCTTCTCGATCTTTTCCGGCGTGGCGCTCTCGGCTATTGGCGCGAAGGGCGCGGTGCTGGTGCGCGGGGCCGATGCGCTGGCCGAGATGATGCTGCAGATCACCGGCTATGTGATGCGCTATGCGCCGGTTGCAGTCTTTGCGGCGCTGGCCAATGTGGTGGCGGCCAGCGGACTGGACATTCTCAAGACCTATCTGGAGCTGCTGGTCGAGTTCTATCTCAGCCTGCTGTTGCTGTGGGCAATCC
>JANOBA010000476.1:0-3793 GCA_031411415.1 Novosphingobium sp. | reverse complement strand
GTGCGAGCAGCACGAAGCTCAGGGTGTCGCGGTTCATCGACTGGGTGCCAGCGATGCTGGGATCGTCAGCATCCTCGGCGCTGTAGTGGATGATCGCGAGTCCGCCGGGAGCCAGCACCAAAGTCGGGACGGGCGGGGCATAGACCGGCGTCGGCGCGAGTTCGTTGGGCGCGCCAATCGCATCGATCGCGTCACTCACATTACGTATGGGCTGGATGTCAGCGACCAAGTCGTCGGCGTTGGCGAAGCGGTCCAGACCGAGGGCCTCCTGGTTCTGGAAGCCGTTGGAGCGCAACGCGGCGAAAGTGGTCCCGGACAAGGGCGCATGGGGCATGCGTATGGCCGGGGACCAGAGGGCCGTCTCGCCGTCTTCGGTCGCCGCCCGGGTGCCCAGATCGAAATCGGCGCGGGCCGCCGCAGCTTCGTCGCCCGCATCATCGATCAGCCCGCGACCGAAATTCTCCTCTGCGCTGGCCTCATTAACGCGGCCGAGCGAACGGAACATGCGTGAATTGATCGACATGGTCTTTCCTCATCATGGAACAGGACGAGCAGGCCGCTCGAGATGGCATGTTCTGGTTTGCCCCGGCATACTGGCACAGCCGGAGGAGTCCCGCCAGTGGTTTGGATTGCGCTCTCAGCCTCATGCGACCCGCCCTCCGCGATGCGGTGGGTCAGGTATGGGCGGAGCCAATGGCGCCGCTCCTGATTTCCCGAAGGCGCACCGTGGCGCACCCGGTGGAGCATCGCTAGCTGGGGTTAAAGGTCCGGAACGCAAAGAGTTTGTCACCACCGGCTAAGTGACAAAATTGTTGCGGTTCCGCTGCGGCAATTTCGATCAAATGGCCTTTTGTTTGGTTTGACAATTCTTCCCCGTTGCGCTCACAATGCAGCGTCGAATATGCGCATCGGCCGCACGTCGTTCGCGCCGTGGCGCCATCCAACGAACGGGAGTAACCCATGTCACAACCTTATGTTGGCGAGATCCGCATGTTCGGTGGAAATTTCGCGCCCGCCGGCTGGGCCTTTTGCGACGGCCAGCTCTTGCCGATTTCCGAGAATGACACCCTCTTCACCCTGATCGGCACTACTTATGGCGGCGACGGGCAGGAGACCTTCGCCCTTCCCGATTTGCAGGGCCGGGTTCCGATCCACCAAGGCCAGGGTCCGGGCATCACCAACAATTACGTAATTGGCGAGAAGGCCGGCGTCGAATCGGTGACGATCAACACCAACACTATGCCCGCCCACAACCACCCGATGATCGCGACCAACAGCGCAGCCCAGCTTTCGCCGGCCAATGCGGCCATGGCGACGCCGACCGGATCGCAAGGCGGCCTGCGCACCTACAGCGCTGCGGTACCGAATACGACGCTTCACCCGCAGTCGATTTCCGCGGCCGGAGGCAGCCAGCCGCACGAAAATATCATGCCGTCCCTGGCCGTCAGCTTCATCATCTCGCTGTTCGGGATCTTCCCGACACAAACATAGCCGCCAGACGCGCAGCCCAGTAGGAGAGCAAAATGGGTAGTCCATTCGTCGCCGAGATCCGCATCTTTGCATGCAACTTCGCGCCCACCGGCTGGGCCCAGTGCAACGGTCAGCTCATGCCGATCTCGCAGAACACTGCCTTGTTCTCTTTGCTTGGCACCTTTTATGGCGGCGACGGTCGATCGACTTTCGCCTTGCCCGATTTGCAAGGCGCCGTCGCCGTCCACCAGGGCCAGGGCGGCGGGTTGCAGGAATGGTTCCTCGGGCAATTTCAGGGCAGCGACGCGGTCACGCTGCTCGAATCCGAAATTCCCTTTCACAGTCACAATGCCTCGGCCAACACCATCAACGCCACCACCGGCGACCCGACCGGCAACGTGCTCGCCAGGGGCAATTTCAACTTCCAGGGCAATACGGGCAGCGTCCCGCTCTACAGCAATACCGCACCCAACACGCCGATGAACCATCTCGCGCTCGCCGTCGGCGGGGGGAGCCAGCCGCACAACAATCTCTCGCCCTATCTGGTGACCAATTATTGCATCGCGCTGCAGGGCATCTTCCCGCCGCGGAGCTAGGCGCAAAAATCGAAGGAACAAGATCATGGGCACGCCCTACATGTCGGAAATCAAGATCTGCTCCTTCGGCTTCGCGCCGAAGGGTTGGGCCATGTGCAACGGCCAGTTTTTGCCGATCAACCAGAACCAGGCGTTATTCTCGCTGCTCGGCACTACTTATGGGGGCAACGGCCAGACCAACTTCGCCTTGCCCGATTTGAGAGGGCGGGCGTCGATGCATATCGGCGGCGGCCACATTCAGGGGGAGAAAGGCGGCGAGGAGGCGCATACGCTGACCGCCGCCGAATTGCCCCAGCACATCCACTTCCTGCAGGGTGTCGCGGCGCAGGCGACGCTCGCCGGCGGTGCCATCCCGGGCACGACCAAGGGCCTGGCGCAGGGCGCCGCGGCCACCAACCCGATTTCGGACGTCAACCTCTACGGTACCGGCGCACCGAACATCCCGATGAGCCCGGCGTCGGTTACCAATACCGGCGGCAGCCAGCCGCACGAAAACCGCCAGCCCTATCTCGCACTCAACTTCTGCATCGCGCTGATCGGCATCTTCCCCTCGCGGAACTGACCGGCCGCCGCCATCGCTCCGCCGCCGTCCGGCGCAGGGATTCGTCGTCGCGCGTCGCAAATCGGAACGCTGCGCAGGAGGGAGACGGACGCTCGCGTAAATCGCGAGAATTGCGGAATTTCACGCGGAAACCAAGACCCAGATGTGGCGCTGTGGAAAAACTACGCGAAGATTGCCTGATAGTGGACCGCATCGCCTTTGCGCGACAATGGAACCAGAAACAGCTCCAGCGCGCCGAGCGTGGCATGGCGAAAAGCATGGATCTGCTGTTCGAGCATTGGTTGCAATGGACCTTCAAAGATGAGCGAAAACTGAGCCCGCGGCGCACCAGAACCCGCTGGCAAAGCTTCCGCTTCGATCAATACCAATTCGCCCGGCGCATCGGCCAAGGCAAATGTCGTCCCGACCAGCGGAGCGAAATCTTCGCGTGTCAGCATGGTTTTGTTTCTCCGACCAAGGGGATCGCCCGGTATTCCATCCGGTCGTAAACCGGACCTTCATCGCGCGTGATGAAACCGGCGCGCAGATAGAGCCGCCGCGCCGGATTATCGCGCGCGACATAGAGTTCCATGCGCCGGCCTGCGGCCAATTCAGCCAGATCGCCGAGAATCGCAGTCCCGATCCCTTTAGCGCGCATTTCGGTCAGCAGTGCGATATCGACAAGCGTTACCGTGTCATTCGCCTCATCGAGATAGAGACGGCCGATTGGTGTGCAGTCGCGGACCACGGTCAGTCGTTGCAACGCAGGGTAGGTCGCCTCGAACTGCATGTTTTGCGCCCTGAACTGCATGTCTATAAGCTGATCCATCATCGCCGCAGTCAGGCCCGTTGCAATGAGATCAGCCTCGCGGGTCGAGGCAAATACGCGTCGTAAAATCGGAGCGTCATCCGCATCGGCGGCCCGCAGAAGGACGCCAAGCGCCAGAGCGCGCGGGAATACCAACATCTTTGCGACCTGCGTCAGACGCGAGCAATCGAAACTCGCCCGTTGCCAAGCGGGAATTGCTGGAGCCGGGGCGCCAGGGCTTGGATTTCGGTGAGGCGGGCCTCGTAAGTGGCTGCCGTGCAGGTGGTTGTCAGGTTAGGTGCGATCGCACAGTAACCGGCCCTGGCATAACGTTTCGCCGATGCCTCAGCGAGGCTGTCATAACCATTCGCATCATGA
>JANOBA010000475.1:0-13994 GCA_031411415.1 Novosphingobium sp. | reverse complement strand
CCCGATGGCGAAAGCCACCGCACGGCCCGGCGCGGATGCGGAATTGGGCGGCTTCGGCGGCTTCTTCGATCCGCGCGCGGCAGGCTATAAAGACCCGCTGCTGGTCGCAGCGAATGACGGCGTGGGCACCAAGGTCAAGCTTGCCATCGATGCGGACCGGCACGACCGCATTGGCGAGGATCTGGTCGCGATGTGCGTCAACGATCTGATCGTGCAGGGCGCCGAGCCGCTGTTCTTCCTCGACTATTTTGCCACCGGCAAGCTGGAAAACGGCGTGGCGGAGCGCGTCGTCGCCAGCATTGCCGAAGGCTGCAAGCTGGCCGGCTGCGCGCTGATCGGCGGCGAGACGGCGGAAATGCCGGGGATGTATGCCGCCGGCGACTATGACCTTGCCGGCTTCTGCGTCGGCGCGGTGGAGCGCGGCGAACAACTAACTGGCGAGAAAGTGGCGGCGGGCGACGTGCTGTTGGGGCTGGCTTCGTCGGGCGCCCATTCCAATGGCTATTCGCTGGTGCGGCGCTTGGCGGCGGACAAAGGCTGGAAGCTCGACCGCCCCGCCCTGTTCGATGCCGACCGCCTGTTGATCGACCATCTGATCGAGCCGACGCGGATTTATGTGAAAAGCCTGCTGCCGGTCATCCGTTCTGGCAGAATTCATGCCCTTGCCCACATCACCGGCGGCGGCCTGCTCGAAAACGTGCCGCGCGTGTTGCCTGTAGGCCTGCACGCGCGAATCGATGCGGGCGCCTGGGAGCAGCCGCGGCTGATGGCTTTCCTGCAGGCGCAAGGCCATATCGAACCCGGCGAAATGGCGCGCACGTTCAATTGTGGCGTGGGCATGGTGCTGGCGGTGGCGGCGGAAGATGTCGCCAGCGTTCACGCCGATCTGGCGGCAGCGGGCGAAACCGTGTTCCGCATTGGCGGGATCGAAGCAGGCGCGCGCGGCTGCACGGTTTCGGGCAGTGCGGACGTGTGGAGCGCGCGGGAAGCGTGGTCAGCTGAGCACCTTGGCTGAATCTGCGCCTGAACGCGCTCCAGAGCGCGCCAGAGTCGCCGTGCTCATTTCGGGCAGCGGCACCAATATGGCGGCGCTGATTTATGCCTCCCGAGCCGATGACTGCCCTTATGAGATTGTGCTGGTCGCGGCCAACGATCGCCAAGCAAAGGGCCTGATCCTCGCTGAAGCGGAAGGTGTGCCCACTTTCGCGCTGAGCCACAAAGGCATGCCCCGCGCCGAGCATGACCAGGCAATGGACGCCGCCATCCGCGCGAGCGGGGCGGAATGGGTCGCACTGGCGGGCTATATGCGCATTCTGACGCCTGAATTCGTTTCAGGCTGGCAGGGCCGCATGCTCAACATCCATCCTTCGCTGCTGCCGAAATACCCGGGCCTGCACACCCACGAACGTGCACTTGAGGCCGGCGATTCGCATGGCGGCTGCACTGTGCATCTGGTCACGGCCGAGCTCGATGATGGACCGATGCTGGGCCAGACCCCGGTCGCCGTGATGCCCGGCGACACGGCAGACACCCTCGCCGCGCGGGTGCTGATCGCCGAGCATCAGCTCTATTCACGGTGCCTCGCCGCGCTGGTGACCCGCGAAAATTCGACTGAATGGCGCGTCGAACAGGTGCGCGCCCGCGCTATGGCGCTGGCCGAATCCGAAGAAACTCTATCCCACGGCATGCCTTGCTTCGGCGTGGTGAAAGGCAAGAAGTTTGCCTACGTCTCGATCAACCACCACAGCGACGGTAAGCTGGCCCTGCTAGTCAAGATCAGCGGGCTGGATGAACAACAGCAGCTAATCGAGAATGACCCCGACCGCTATTATCGCCCGGCCTATTTCGGCAATGACTGGATCGCCATCCGGCTTGACCGCGCGGATACCGACTGGGATGCGATAGGCGGCTGGCTGGCACGCAGCTGGCGCGCAGTGGCGCCGAAACGGCTAACCGCGCTGCTGGATGCGGCGGGAGAGTTCTAGATTTCGCTGAAATCCACCAGCGGCCGGCTCTCGCGCGTGCCGCGATAATGCTTGTCCGGCTCATTCGGATCACCAGAAATCAACACATAGTCGTCGTGAACCTCGATCAGGGTGCCGACAAACGGGAATCCTTCCAGGCTGCCGGTGACGCGGTAGCTTACCGAATCGCCGACCTTGAACGTGGTCTCGTCGAAATTGAATTCAAACGGGCAGGCCTCGCCCTCGGTTGCACCCATACCTTGCATCGAAAATCTCCTCTGCCGACTAGATAAGGCGGAGCCGCGCGCCTGACAAATGCAAAAGGCCGCCAGGTTGCCCCGGCGGCCTTTCGCAATTGCCGTATCAGCGAATCAGCCGACCACTTCTTCCGGCTTGAAGAAGAAGGCGATCTCGATCGCGGCGTTCTCTTCGGAGTCCGAACCGTGGACCGAATTGGCCTCGATCGATTCGGCCAGTTCCTTGCGGATCGTGCCGACGTCGGCATTTTCCGGATTGGTCGCGCCCATCACGTCGCGGTTGCGCTGCACGGCGTCTTCGCCTTCGAGCACTTGCACCACGACCGGGCCGGAGATCATGAAGCTGACCAGATCATTGAAGAACGGGCGCTCGCGGTGGACGCCGTAGAAGCCCTCGGCCTGATCCTTGCTCATCTGGATACGCTTGGAAGCAACGACGCGCAGGCCGGCTTCTTCCAGCATCTTGGTGACTGCGCCGGTCAGGTTGCGGCGGGTAGCATCGGGCTTGATGATCGAAAAGGTGCGGGTGACCGCCATGGTGGTTTCCTTGTTATGCATTGTCTGAATAGGAATGGGTCTGAATGGATGTGGCGCGCCCCTAGCGGGGATCATGCTGCGCTGCAAGATCACACCCACTCAGCGCAAGCGGGCCATAAAGAGGGACAGTCCCTATTTATGCGCTGGTTATGGCCCCTCGACCCATTTGCCGCGCTGCTGCTTCCAGAACTTACGCTCGACATCATCGCGGGTACCCAGCATCCGCCAGCAATCGCGCGCGGCCTGGAGGCTCTCTTCGCCGAATAACAGGAAGGTCCGCTCAAACGCGCCCTCGCGCCATTGCCCGTCGGCGAGTGCGAGGAACTTCGCGCCGTTTTCCGCCTCGGTTGCGGTGGAAAGCAGGATCGGTTGATGCCCGGCATGCGGCTCGCCGGCCATGCCATGCGCCAGAAACGTCTCGGGCAGGCGGCTCCACAACGCCTCGCCGATCCGCGCCAACTGGCCCGGGTCGGCAGAAACCACCAGCATGCGTTCCCCCGCCTTCATGGCCGCGCGGGCGATCAGCGGCAGGGCGGCCTCGGCGGTTGAACTGCTCAGCTGGTAGAAATCAACTCTCACAATTATCCCGCACATAGCGGTCAATCAGCCGCACGCCGTATCCGGTCGCGCCCTTCTCCCAGGTGGCGCCGGGCTTGTCGGCCCAGACCATGCCGGCAATGTCGAGATGCGCCCAGGGCGTGACCCTGCCGTTATTATCTTTCGCGATGTAGCGCTGAAGGAACTGCGCCGCCGTGATCGAGCCGGCGTATTTGCTGCCCATGTTCTTCATGTCGGCAATCGGGCTGTCGATCATCTTGTCATAGGTCTGACCCATCGGCATGCGCCACAGCGGCTCGCCGCAAGTCTGGCCGGCGGCGATGATCTTTGCGGCAAGGCCATCATCGTTCGAGAAGATGCCGCCATATTCGTTGCCCAGCGTGGCGATAATCGCGCCGGTCAGCGTCGCCAGATCAACCACGGCGGACGGTGCATATTCCTGCTGCGTCCAGGTAAGCGCATCGCACAGCACCAGCCGCCCTTCGGCATCGGTGTTGATCACTTCGATGGTCTGGCCCGACATCGAGGTGACGACATCGCCGGGCCGCTGTGCATGGCCATCGGGCATGTTTTCAACGAGGCCGCAAATGCCGACCACATTGGCGCGCGCCTTGCGCAAAGCGATGGCCAGCATCGCGCCGGCAACTGCGCCCGCGCCGCCCATGTCCCACTTCATGTCTTCCATGCCGCCCGGCTGCTTCAGGGAAATGCCGCCGGTGTCAAAGGTTACGCCCTTGCCGACGAAAGCCATGGGTTTTCCGCCCGGCATGCCGCCGTTCCAGACAATCGCGAGCAGACGCGGCGGGCGGGGCGATCCTTGGCTGACGCCCAGCAGCGCGCCCATGCCCAGCGTGCGCATCTCGTCTTCGCCCAGCACCCGCAAGGTCAGACCAGTCCCCGCCATGCGCGCCTCGCAGGCCGCAACGAAACTTTCGGGATAAATGACATTGCCGGGTTCAGTGACCAGTTTGCGGGTGAACTCCACGCCTTCGGCCAGCGCGGCCTCGACAGCCCATGCGGCAGCCGCGCCATCGGGAGCATTCACCACCTGCACCAGCGCCAGTGTCGGCTTCTGGTCGTCGGGCAGCTTGGTGCGATAGGCATCGTGGCGCCATGTGCGCAGCCGCAAGCCGAGCAACAGCGCGGCGACTTCGGGAGCAGCCAGGCCGGAGTCTGCCAGATCGACTGTCATCGCCGCTTCACCAGACGCCAGATATTTCGCCGCCAGCGCCGCGCCGGCTTTTTCCAGCGAGGCCGCGTGGCCAGTGCCGCTCGCCTCGCCGATGCCGGCAAGCGCAACACGCACCAATTGGCCATCACGGGCCACAAAGCCTTCGTGGACCTGCCCCGCCTTGCCGGCAAAGCGCGCCGCCTTGGCGCCATCTGCCAGCACCGGCTCGATTCCCGGCGGCATCGCGTCGGTCGCGGCGAGCCGGACAACCAGCCGAGAGGCCGAACTGGCGGGGGCGGCGAGAAATTCTATGCGCATGATGTCTCCAGCAATTCACTAAGGCTCTATCCGCAAGCCTCACGCTTGTGGACACCCGGCCAGATGCCCCCGGCCTGCGCCCGGGGCGGATTGCAGTTAAGCGCGGGCAGTGCGATAGGCAAGTGATGCTCCCGGGGCCCCAACCGATCCGCCAACACCGCCGCCTGTTCCAGATGCCCGGCCTGCGGCCCCCAGTCGCGGGCTTGCTGCTGGCTGTGTACCTGTTGTTGGCGAGTGCAGATGATGCACGCGCGCAAGCGGCCGGCGCCCCCGCGCCAGAACCCGCGGCAAGCGGCAAAGCGGTCGATTTCGAGGCCGACGCGCTCTCCTATGCCAACGATGACGACAGCGTCACCGCCAGCGGCAATGTCGTGTTGCGCCGCGAGGGCCGATCGGTGCGCGCGGACAAAGTCACCTGGAGCCGCAAGACCGGCAAGATTGTCGCCACGGGCAATATCCGCATGCTCGATGCCGACGGCAACCAGCTGTTCACCGAGAGCCTTGAGCTCAACGACGAATTCGAGACCGGCGCGATGCAGGATATGCTGCTGGCGCTGCGCGAGGGCGGGCGGCTGGCGGCGAAATCGGGCTCGCGCGGGCCCGATGGCAACGTGCTGCTCGATCACGCGGCCTATTCGGCCTGCGATGTCGAAGATTCGTCTGGCTGCGCCAAAAGTCCGAGCTGGCGAGTGACAGCCAGCACGGTGGTCTATGAACCGGACACCAAGACCGTGCGTTTTCGCAGCGCGCGGCTGGAATTGTTCGGCGTGCGGCTGATGCCGCTGCCGGGCCTGGCGATCGCCACCGACGGCCGGGCGATTTCCGGTCTGCTGATTCCCAATTTCCGCCTAACCCCGTCAAACGGGATGGAAATCAGCGAGGCCTGGTATCAGCGGCTATCGTCCAACCGTGACATAGCGGCCACTGCCTATCTCTATACCAAGGCGGCGCCGATGCTGTCTGCGCAATACCGCGCGCTGACTCACAAGGGCGCCTATCAGATCACCGGCTATGGAACGCGCTCGGATGTCATTTCCGTCGCCGGGCTGCCGACCGGTGCCCAGCGCGATTTTCGCGGCTATGTCTTCGCCAACGGGCGATTCCAGCTTTCGCCGGAATGGAGCGTGACTGCCTCGGTCCGCCGCGCGACTGACCGCACATTTCTGCGCCGATACGATATCAGCCGCGACGACCGGCTGCGTTCGATGATCGAGGTTGAGCGGATCGCCCCCAATTCCTACCTCTCGATTGCTGGCTGGGCGACGCAGACGTTGCGGTCGGGTGACAATCAGGGTCTCGTGCCCGTAGCCCTGCCCGCGCTCGACTATCGCCGCCGTATTCCGTCTCCGGTGCTCGGCGGGAAAGTGGAATTTCAGGTCAACAGCCTGGGCATCATGCGCTCGGCTGGGCAGGATACCCAGCGTGCTTTCGCCAGCGCACAGTGGGACCTGCGGCGCATCACCCGCATGGGCCAGGAAGTGACCCTGACCGGCCTGGTGCGCGGCGATGTTTATCATTCGGCGCACAATGATCTGACCGCGACCGCGATCTATCGCGGCAATCCCGGCTGGCAGCACCGCGGCGTCGCCACTGCCGCGCTCGATATCAAATGGCCGCTGGTCGGCAAGGTGTTTGGCGGCCGGCAAGTGATCACCCCGCGCTTCCAGATCGTCGCCAGCCCGACAATCCGCAACCTTGTCGTGCCCAACGAGGATAGCCGCGCGATCGACCTGCAGGACAGCAACCTGTTCGCGCTCAACCGGTTCCCCGGCTACGACCGGATCGAGGACGGCGTCCGCTTCACGTATGGTGCCGACTGGCAGTTCGAGGCGCCGCGCTGGCGGGTCAAGACCACCATCGGCCAGTCCTACCGGTTGACCAGCAAGGCCAGCTTGCTGCCGGATGGCACCGGCCTTTCAAATCAGGTGTCGGACATCGTCGGGCGCACCGAAATCGAATACCGCAATTTTCTGCGCCTGACCCACCGCTTCCGGCTGGACAAGGACACGCTCGCCTTCCGCCGCAACGAAATCGACGCCGCGATCGGCAACCAGCGAACCTATGTGGAACTTGGATACTCACGACTTAACCGAAATATTGCCTCGACCATCGAGGACCTGAATGACAGCGAAGAGCTGCGCGCCGCCGGACGTATCGCCTTCGCCCGCTACTGGTCGCTGTTCGGCTCGGGCGTGGTCAACCTGCGGGAGACTGACAGCATCACTCAGCGCGTCACCCGGGGGTTCGAGCCACTGCGCACGCGGCTTGGTCTGGCCTATCAGGACGATTGCCTCGAACTGGGGCTGACCTGGCGGCGTGATTTCGTCACCACCGGCGATGCCAAGAAGGGCGATATCTTCGAGGTCCGCTTTGCCTTGCGCAATCTGGGCTTCCGTTAGGCCTTGGTATTGATGCAGATCATGGCGCGCGCCGCCGCGATTGGCACAGGCTGCCAAGTGCGCTATCGGCGCGCTCAGCATTGGTTAAGCCGGACGGCAGCAATTGGCCGTCAACCGGGCGGGGTTTGTGCCTCGCCGCAATCAGGAACGTGACACTGTGAAGAAACATGAGAGCGGGAAAAAACGTGAGAGCGGGAATGCTCGCATGCGCAATCTGGTAATTTCGCTCGGCCTCGCCGCCGGCCTAGCGGCTGCTGCAACCGCGCAGGACATCACCCCGGCTGCCACACCGCAGGGCGCCATTGTCATTCCTGAAAACGTGACGATCTTTGGCAAGAACGATCCCAACCTCCGCCGGGCAACCGCTGTGGTCAACGGCGATATCGTCACCGGCAGCGATGTCGACCAGCGGCTGGCGCTGATCGTCGCAGCCAACGAGAGCAAGCTGCCGCCAGAGGAAGTCGCGCGGCTGCGCCTCCAGGTATTGCGCAACCTGATCGACGAGACCTTGCAGATTCAAGCCGCCAAAGAAGCCGAGATCAATATCGAAGACGCCGAAATCGAGCAGACCTATGCCCGCGTCGCGCAGCAAAATTTTGGCCAGAACATCAAGGCGATGGACGCTTATCTCAGCCGCGTGGGCTCCTCGCCTGCCTCACTCAAGCGCCAGATTCGGGGCGAGCTTTCGTGGCAACGGCTGCTGCGCCGGAATGTTCAGCCGTTCGTAAATGTGTCGGACGAGGAAGTGCGCGAAGTGATGCAGCGCCTCAATGCTGCCAAAGGCACCGAAGAGTTTCGCATCGGCGAGATCTACCTCACCGCTTCGCCTGAGGCCAAGCCGCAAGTCGCCGAAAATGCCAAACGTATCGTCGAGCAGTTGAAGCAGGGTGGCAGCTTCGTCGCCTATGCGCGCCAGTATTCCGAAGCCTCCACTGCGGCGGTGGGCGGCGATCTGGGCTGGGTGCGGCTTGAGCAGCTGCCCGTTGAGCTTGGCGCCGCCGCGCGCGAACTTGCACCCGGACAGCTGGTCGGCCCGATCGAACTGCGTGCCGGCTATTCGATCCTTTATCTGATCGACAAGCGTCAGGTGCTGACGGCTGACCCACGCGATGCCGTGCTTGCGCTCAAGCAGATATCCATCAGTTTCCCCGCCGGCACGGCTGCGGCCGCGGCTCAGAAGAAGGCGGGCGAGCTCGCCATCGCGATGGGGCAGGCGCGCGGATGCGGCGGCGCGGATGCGGCGGCCGCTGCATTCGGTGCCCAAGTCATCACCAACGATCAGGTCAAGGCGCGCGATCTGCCGGGGCCGCTGCAACAGGCTGTGCTCTCCCTCTCGGTGGGCGAAACATCGCCGCCGTTTGGCTCGGTGCAGGATGGCGTGCGGGTGCTGATGCTGTGCGGGCGCGACGATCCCCAAGGCGCCAGCGGCCCCAATTTCGAACAGCTGCAGGCGCAGCTCGAAGATGACCGCGTGAACAAGCGCGCGCTAATGTATCTGCGCGATCTGCGCCGCGACGCGGTGATCGACTATAATTAAACAATCCGCTCATCCTGAAGAGGGGCTGAGCTTGTCGAAGGCCCGTCTCGAAGGACCGCTCGCAGTTTCGCTGGGCGATCCGGCCGGCATCGGGCCGGAAGTAATCGTCCAAGCCTGGGCCGCGCGGGTCCAGGCCGGGCTCGCGCCGTTCTTCGTCGCGGGCGGCAAGACTGTGTTCGAAGCCGCCGCGCGGCATCGGGGCAGTGCCGTGCCGGTCATCTCCATCGCCGATCCGCGCGAGGCCGAAGCGGCTTTTTCTCAGGGCTTGCCGGTGCTGCTCGGAGCAGACAGCCACTGGCGCCCGGGCGAGCCGGACCGCGAAGGCGCGCTGCTTGCGCTTGCATCGCTGGAACAGGCGGCGGCGCTGGTGCGCGAAGGACAGGCCGCGGCGCTGGTCACCGGCCCGATTGCCAAGGCGCGCCTTGCCGAAATTGGCTTTGTCCACCCGGGACAGACCGAATGGGTCGCGCATTGCTGCGGGATCGATCCGGCGGACGCGGTGATGATGCTGGCGGGCCCGAGCCTGCGCACCGTGCCGCTCACCGTCCACGTATCCTTGGCTGACGTGCCGGGCCTGATCACCGGCGAATTGATCGAGCGGCGCGGCGCCATCGTTGCTGCGGCGCTGCGGCGTGATTTCGGCATTGCCGCCCCGCGCCTTGCGGTGGCCGCGCTCAATCCGCATGCCGGCGAAGAAGGCCGCATGGGCGATGAAGATGCCCGCATTGTCGCCCCCGCAATTGCCGCACTGCGCGCGCGTGGGATCGATGCCAGCGGGCCGCATGCTGCCGATGCTCTGTTCGCCCCGCACAGCCGCGCCGGCTTCGATGCGGCGCTGTGCATGTATCACGATCAGGCGCTGATCCCGATCAAGGCGCTGGATTTCGATCAGGGCGTCAATGTCACGCTCGGCCTGCCCATCGTGCGCACATCGCCCGATCACGGCACGGCTTTTGCCATAGCCGGCAAGCATCTGGCCCGGCCCGGCGCAATGATCGCCGCGATCCGCATGGCCGGGGACTGCGCGGCCCGCAGGCAGCGCGCATGAGCCTTCCCCCGCTGCGCGAGGTCATTGCCCGCCACGGTTTGCAGGCGACCAAGGCGCTGGGCCAGAATTTCCTGCTCGACGAGCAGCTGCTCGCCCGGATTGCCGCGATTCCCGGCGATCTGGCGGGGCAACAGGTGCTCGAGATCGGCCCCGGCCCCGGCGGACTGACCCGGGCCTTGCTGCGTGCGGGCGCGCAGGTGACGGCGATCGAGATGGACAGACGTTGCCTACCCGCGCTCGCCGAACTGGACGAGGCCTTTCCGGGGCAGCTCAAGGTGATCGAAGGCGACGCGCTGAAAGTGGACAATGGCATCGAAGGCCCGTTCCATATTGTCGCCAACCTTCCCTACAACGCCGGCACCGCGCTGTTCGTGCGCTGGCTGGGCGGTGAAAGTTGGCCGCCAGCCTGGCAATCGCTCACGCTGATGTTCCAGCAGGAAGTTGCCGAACGCATTGTTTCCGCGCCGGGCTCTGGTGCCTTTGGCCGGCTCGCGGTGTTGGCGCAGTGGCGCGCCTCAGCAAAAATCGCGATGAAGGTCCACCGCAGCGCCTTCACCCCGCCGCCCAAAGTGATGTCGGCGGTGATCCACGTGACCCCCGCAGCGGCTCCTGAAGGCGTTTCGGCCCGTATGCTCGAACGCCTCACCGAAGCCGCATTCGGCCAGCGCCGCAAGATGCTGCGCCAGAGCCTGAAGGGCGTGCCCGGCGCGCTCGGCGCATTGGAAGCGCTGGGCATTGCGGCGGATCGCCGTGCCGAAACGCTCGCTGTCTCTGAATTCACCGCGCTCGCGCGTGCGCTCAGTGGGGCTGCAAAGCCGCGCTGATCTGCCCGAGCGGTGCAAAGCTGCGCGTGACCAGTTCCGCCGCGACTGAAGCCGCACTTACCGCGACGGCAATCGAGATCCCGAAAGTAAAGCCGCGCGCGACATGCCGCGAATAGGCGAGCTGCGCGGCGACCGAAGGCCTGCCGCGCGCGCGCCGCGCCGCTGCGAGCGCCGCTGGCCCGGCCTCGTTGCCAACCACCACCAGCACATCGATCCGCTCGCGCAGCCGCACTCCGAAACGGCTGCCTTCACACCACTGCACTTGCCCGACCAGCGAATGGCGACCGACATTGAGCTCAATAATCGTGCCGCGCCGGGGCGGCGGCTGCGCCGCAGCCATCAGCCCGCGTGACGACAGGTCCAGCACGGCCGCATCGCGCTCGGGTCCGCCATCGCGCAGTCGGGCGTGTAGAATTGCAGTCGTGCGGTCTTCTTGCCGGTCCATTGGCTGCCTTTAGCGGATGCCGCTTAGCACCGGGTTACCGCGCCGATGTTTTTGGGATAGCATGGCCCGCATGGCATCGCGGCGCAGCACACTTACGGGCATGGCAGCCCTGGCAGCGACCTCGCTGGCAGCGTCCACGTTGTCAGGGGCCGCGCAGCGCAGCGCCCGCAAGCTGATCAAGCCGCCACGCTTGAAGCCCGGCGACCCGGTGGGCCTCGCGGCACCCGCCGGTTTCGTCGCCGACCGTTTCGGCATCGAGGAACTGGCCTCCACCATCCGCGCTATGGGGCTGGAGCCCCGCCTCGCGCCCAATCTGCTCGAACGGCAGGGCTATCTGGCCGGCAGCGACCAGACCCGCGCCGCCGCGCTCAATGCCATGTTTCGCGATCCTCAGCTCCGCGCGATTTTCGCAGTGCGCGGCGGCTGGGGCAGCCAGCGGCTGTTGCCACTGCTCGATTTTGCCGCGCTGACGGCCAATCCCAAGCTGCTGGTCGGCTCAAGTGACGTGACGGCGCTGCACCTTGGCATTGCCGCTCGCACCCCGGTGCCATCGGTCCATGCGCCAAATGTAGCAAGCTCATGGGGGGCGGCGGCCTGGGAGCCGTTCCGCAAGCTGGTTTTTGAGGCCGACACCCCGACTTACAGCCTGCCCGCGAGCGCCGAAGACCGCATGGTGCCGCGCGCGGGCCGCATCCGCACCTTCCGCCCCGGCATAGCGCGCGGGCCTTTGCTGGGCGGCAATCTGTCCGTGTTGGCAGCCCTCGCAGGCACGCCATACCTTCCGGATTTCACCGGCGCGATCCTGTTCCTTGAGGATACCAACGAAGCGGAATACCGCATCGACCGGCTGCTGAGCCAGCTGGCGCTCAGCGGCATTCTGAGCAAATGCGCGGGCGTGGTCTTTGGCCAGTGCACCAATTGCACCAACCCCGGCGACGGCTATGGCAATTTCACCATTTACGAAGTGCTCGACCAGCATCTTGGCCCACTAGGGGTGCCGGCCTTCCAGGGCGCGCTGATCGGCCATATCGCCGGGCAGGTTAGCATTCCGGTAGGCATTCCGGCCGAAATCGATGCCAGCGCGGGGACGATCCGGGTGCTTGAGCCGCTGGTAGTCTAAGCGATCACTTTTTCGAGAGTGCATCCTGTTCGGCATGGGTGACCGCATGGAAAGCGGCCGCATGCTTGGACATGCCGTCAAACACTTCGCCGACTTGCTTGCCGACATAGAGCGCGCCGCCAAGACCGATCACCGCCATCAGCGCATAGCGCGCCCATTTTGACTGGATATAGTCGTTCAGCGTGAGGCTGGCGGATGCCGAGATCGGCCTGGCGCCAAAATTTTCGGGCAGGCCGGGGCTTTCAGTGCGTCGGCCCCGGGCGAGAATCTTGCCCTCGACAACGTCGCTCACCACGATCGGCGCATCGAGGCTGATGCCGAAGCGGCGCTCGCTGACCCAGCGGACCTGGCCGGTGATGGCATAGCCATTGGCCACGATAGTCACTGCCTGATCGCGCTTCGGCGGCATTGCCGCCGTGAGCAGCAGGCCTTGCTCGGACAGATCGAGGATACAGGCATCTCGTTCCAGTCCGCTGCCGCGCAGGCGCGCGCGCAGCAGGGCCTTGGTCCGGTCCTTGGTCCTCTGGTCGGTCTGGCCCAATGCAGGTCCCCTGGCGGTGCGTGAGCCACCGGGAATAAGCCTGATATGCTTAGGACCTGGTTAATCCGTGCACCCGGAAACGCCACCTAGAGTCTTTCCGACCTAGGCGCGCTGCGCGGCCTTTTTCTTGCGGCGCCAGGCATGCAGCAGCGGCTCGGTATAGCCATTGGGCTGGTCCACGCCCTTGAACACGAGTTCGCAGGCCGCCTGGAAGGCCATGCTGTCTGGGGTCAGCTTCTCGTATAGCGGATCGCCCGCGTTCTGCGCATCGACCTTGGCCGCCATCCGCGTCAGCGAATCCATCACCTGTTCGTGGGTGCAGACCCCGTTGAGCAGCCAGTTGGCCATGTGCTGGCTGGAAATGCGCAAGGTCGCGCGGTCTTCCATCAGCCCGACATCGGTAATGTCGGGCACTTTCGAACAGCCGACGCCCTGATCGATCCAGCGCACGACATAGCCGAGCAGGCCTTGCGCGTTGTTGTCCAGTTCCTCGCGCACTTCTGCTTCGGAGAAGTTGATGCCAGTGGCGAGCGGGATGGCAAGCAGTTCATCGAGGCCGGGTATGCCTTGCGCAGCGATTTCCTGCTGAATCCCGAATACGTCGATGGCATGATAGTGCATCGCGTGCAGCGTTGCGGCGGTCGGCGATGGCACCCAGGCGGTGTTGGCGCCAGCTTTGGGGTGCACGGTCTTTTCCGCCATCATCGCGCCCATCCGGTCAGGCGCGGCCCACATGCCCTTGCCGATCTGCGCCTTGCCAGAAAGGCCATCCGCCAAACCTATGGCAACATTGCGCTTTTCATAGGCCGCGATCCAGCCAGAGGCCTTGATTGCGCCCTTGCGGATCATCGGCCCGGCGCGCATCGAGGTGTGGATTTCGTCCCCAGTGCGGTCAAGAAATCCGGTGTTGATGAAGACGATGCGGTCCTTCACTGCATGGATGCAGACGGAAAGGTTGGCGGACGTGCGGCGCTCTTCGTCCATCACGCCGACCTTGACCGTGTGGCGCGGCAGGCCGAGCAGGTCTTCCACCGCATCGAACAGCGTGTTGGTGAAGGCGCATTCATCCGGCCCGTGCATCTTGGGCTTGACGATATAAATGCTGCCAGTCCGGCTGTTGCGCATAGCATTGAAGCCGCGAACATCCTGTGCGGAGATGGCGCTGGTGATCACCGCGTCCATGATGCCCTCAGGAATCTCGCTGCCGTCCGCCAGCAGGATCGCGGGGTTGGTCATCAGGTGGCCGACATTGCGCACGAACAGCAGGCTGCGGCC
>JANOBA010000474.1:0-23253 GCA_031411415.1 Novosphingobium sp. | reverse complement strand
GCCATCACCATGTCGAAATCGCCCGCCAGCATCTTGGCCAGCCGCTGTTTGAAAATCTGGCTGTCGATGCGGACATCGAGATCAAGCTGGCGCTTCAGCATGTCCTGATAATATTCGGCAACCCGCCCGGATATCGGGTCGTCCCCGGTCAGCAGCATGATGGGCGGGATTTTCTCCAGTCCCAGCTCCTGCTTGGCGCGGGCGAGATAGGCGCGCGCGCGGGCTGTGTCGGGCGTATATTCCGGAACCGGATATTCCTTGCGGAACTTGTCGTTCACGCCATCAAGCCAGATCGGGAAAAGCGATTTGCCCGGCAGATAACCCGGCTGCTTGATCACCTTGTTGACCTCGACCGAGGAATCCAGCGCATACTGGATGGCCTTGCGGAAATTCCGGTTCCGCGACAGCCGGTCCCGGCGATGGTTGAACTCGATGTAAAAAACGCTGCCATCCCGGAAGCTGCGGATATTCCAGCCAAGCAACTGCGCTTCTTCGAGATTTTGCTGCGCAAGCCCTGCCTGGGCGATCCGGCGATCGCGGAACAGGTTGACCCGCGCGCTGGGATCGCTGGTGAAATAAGGAATATCGATCACATTGATGGCGATTCGCTTGGCGTCCCAATAGGCCGGGTTTTTCTCAAAGCGGATGTGCGCCCCGTGGACCCAGCGGACCATTTTGAACGGACCATTATAGAGCAGCATATCCGCGCCGGAGGCATAGCGGCCATGGGTGCTCTTGAAGAAATCCTCACGAATGGGAAAGAACACGTTGAAGGCCATCAACCGGTCGAAATAGGGTACCGGCTTGGCAAACTGGACTTTCAATATCCGGTCGCCGTCTGCCTGAACGCCCAGCGCTTCTGGCGGCAATTTGCCGGCGGTGATCTCATCCGCATTGCGGATCGCGTTCATGATGTTGGCATATTCCGACGCGCTGGCTGGATCGACGGTCTTGCGCCAGGCAAACACGAAGTCATGCGCGGTGACCGGCTTGCCGTCGCTCCACTTGGCATCCGCGCGCAGCCAGAAGGTCGCCCCGTCGGCGCGAATTTCCCATTTTTCCGCCACGCCCGGCGCCAGCTGGTTGTTTTCATCCAGCCGCAGCAGGCCTTCCATCACATGGCCCAGCACAAAGGCGCTGATCTGGTCCGATGTCAGGCTGCTGTCGAGATTGGGCGGCTCGTCGGTAAGCGATACCGTGATCGTCTTGCTCGCAAGATCGGCACCGGGCTTGGCCTTTGTCGAGCCGGACAGAGCCGAAAGGCCCACCATCAGCAAGGCAATGCCGATGATTGCCGCCAGCCCCAGCGCCAGCAACTGCCGGCCGGGCGTCCCGAGAAGTCGACGGGAACTGGATTGGGACACGTTAGAGTTCAATTCGCTACCTGGTCAGTGTTACGGCAATTCGGCAACTCGAAGATTTTGGCAGCAGTCTTCGGATGGCAACCCGCAAGTGACCGCACGCCACGCCAACTGGCAAGCGAAAAAATTGCAGACCTGTGCTATTGGGCCGCCATGCGCGTGAAACTGCAGGATGCCGTAGCGGAGGATGGGCCAGACCTCATCCGGGCAAACCTCGATAGCCGGGCCCTGCACGCGCCGTGGGCATGCCCATTCGCCGATGAGCAGGGCTTTCAGCAGTGGCTGGACGTGGCCGAGTCTGAAAACCACGCCGGTCTGGTTGCCCGCCTGATTGCCACCGGCAAGGTCGTTGGCGTCGTAAATATCAGCCAGATCGTCATGGGCGCCTTCCGCAGCGGGTATCTGGGATATTACGGATCGATCCACCTCGCAGGTCAGGGCCTGATGACAGAAGCAGTGCAGGCAGCCGCGCAATTTGGCTTTGAACGGCTTGGCCTTCACCGGTTGGAAGCCAACATCCAGCCGGACAATGTCCGATCAATCAGGCTGGTGCGCAGGCTGGGCTTTCGCCAGGAAGGCTTCTCGCCGAAATACCTGAAAATCGCTGGCGAGTGGCGCGACCATGAACGCTGGGCGATCCTGGCGGATGAATTTGGTGATGCGGCCCGCTAGGTTCTAATCTAGCCCATGCGGCGCTCATCGTTCGATCACACCTTGCTGGCGCCAGGCCGCGCGGTGGCCGCCATCGACCGGCACATCGATGCCATTGACGAAACTGGCGGCATCGGAGCTGAGAAATTCGACCACACTGGTGATCTCCAGCATCGAACCCTGCCGGCCGAGCGGGATCTCGCGGGCCTTGTCAGAGCGGGTCACCCGCGCCTCGGTGCCGTCGTGGCTCGGCAGGGTCGGGCCTTCGGCCCGTGCCATCGGCGAATCGATCATGCCCGGCGAAAGCGAAACCGCGCGAACCTGGCGCGGCCCCCAGGCGATCGCCAGCCGCTCGGCCAGTAGGTTCACGCCGAGCTTGGCGTAGTTGTAGGTCCAGTCGAAATCGGGCTCCTTGCCGTGCAGCCGGGCGATTGCCGCCAGCAGGCCGGGATCGAGCGGGTTTGCAAGAACCTGCTCCAGCGCCGTGTTGCGCGGGGGCAGGTAACTGGCGAGCGAAGAGATGAGGATGGCCGCGCCGCCGGGAACCATGTGGGGGCCGGCAGCATCGGCCACCAGTTGAGCGCCCACCAGATCAACTTCCATCATCCGCCGCCAGTCGCCGATCGACATGCCGACCGCGGCGACATGGGCGAGCGTGCGCACACCGGGCCCCTTGCCCAGCAGTTCGCCCAGCGCGCGGGTCTGGGCGGGATCGGTAATGTCACAGGCGTGGCCGGTGACCGTGTAGCCCTCTTGGGTCAGCGCCGCGACTTTGGCCGCCAGGGCCTCGCGGTCGACATCGACGAGCACGAGCGCTGCCTGCCGACCAAGCGCGCGGGCAATCGATATGCCGAGGCCACCGCAGCCGATAACCAGCACCACCGGTGCGTCTGCACATGCAACCATCGACTGTTTCCTCAATTCGGGATGTTGAAATAATGCGGCCTGATCCAGGCCACCTTGCCATCGCGGAACGCCCAGGCTTCGAGCAATGATGTGTCGAACGGCCTGCCGGTCGCACGGTGCACCGCGCGGATATCGAATTCGAAGATGATCCGGTCGGGATCATCGGACAGGAAATGGCCCACCGGCTCAAGCTTTTCGACCTCAAGAGTGGCCGCAAAAATGCCGAGAAATTCGAGGAAGCCCGCCGCGCCCCGGTAGGTCCCGGCATAAGGCAGGCCCGATCCCTGGACGAGTTCGAAATCGGCGGTGGCCAGCGCGTGGATCGTCGCCGCGTCGCCGGCGAAAACCGCCGTGACGAATTGCTGCTGGATAGCGAGATTGGAATTGGTCATGGGGTGAATCCATTAGTGGCCAAGCGCGGCGGTCTGAAAAATCGTTGGACATGGTGTTTCCCGATGCGACAACTTGTCAATTGGAGAGAGCAGAAACATGGAATTCGAGACTACCAATCTGACGGCAGCCATCGGCAGCGAAATCAAGGCCGATCGGCAGGCGCTGCTGGATGGCGGACTGGCGCCGCAGATCAGGACCCTGCTCGAACAGCGCGGGGTGCTGCTGTTTCGCGGGCTTGACCTGAACGACGCGGAACATCTGCGCTTTGCCAGCACGCTGGGCACGCCGCGGGTCGAGCACGGCACCGACATAACCAAAGTCTCGTCCGACAAAGGCAAGAGTCCGATCTTCGCCGAATATACCAAGGGCACCTATTACTTCCATTTCGATGATACCTACATGGAGTACCCGGCACTGGCTTCGGTGCTGCGGGCCCGCACGGTGGCGCCCAGCGGCGGCCAGACCGAATTCGCCAATACCTATGCGATCTATGACGACCTGCCCGAGGCGGAGCGCGATCGCCTGGACACATTGCAAGCCGTCCATTCGCAGGAGACGATCCAGCGCAAGGCTTTCCCCGATCCCACCGCAGCGCAACTGGCGCTGTGGGGCGAAGGGGCAATCCCGGCGACCACCCATCCACTGGTCTGGCATCACCGGACCGGACGCCGATCGCTGCTGCTGGGCGAGACCATCCGCACCATTCCCGGCCTTTCGGGCGATGAAAGCGCTGCCTTGATCCGGCGACTGCTGGATCTCGCGGAGCGTCCCGAATATGTCTATCGCCACGATTGGCAGGTGGGCGACATCCTGATCTGGGACAACACCGGCACCATGCACCGCGTCGTCCCGTTCGATCTCGACTGCGGACGCGAGCTGCAGCGGGTGAAACTGGCCGGCGAGGAGCCGATCCGCGCAGTGTCGAGTCCCGCCGCCTAGTCTGGCCGCCACATAGCCCGGAACGCGCTTGAGTTTGGTACGGGATTGGGTTATCCGCCGGGTTCCGATGGCCTGCAGCGACACTGTATTGAAATTACTACAAAATTCTCGCCTTGCGGACGGCGCCAGACTATCCAGGGAGCATTGCAGATCATGTCAGGTGCGGGAGCCGAGCGGACAGCAGCCATCGCCGGCGCAGTCGAAACTTTCGTGCGCGAAGTGGTCATTCCCTACGAGAAAGACCTGCGCCGCGACCATCATGGCGCGCCGACCGACGAACTTGTGGCCGAGCTGAAGGAACTGGCCCGCAAGGCCGGGGTGCTCAGCCCGCATATCCTGGCCGATGGCGGCCACATGACCCAGCGCGAGACTGCGGCTGTGCTGATCAAGAGCGGCCTCTCGCCGCTGGGGCCGCTTGCCTGCAACACCAATGCCCCCGATGAGGGCAACATGTATCTGATCGGCAAAGTCGGCAATCCGGAGCTGAAAGAGCGCTTCCTGAAGCCGCTGGTCGAAGGCCGCGCGCGTTCGGCCTTCCTGATGACCGAGCCTGCCGAATGGGGCGGCGCAGGCGCAGACCCATCGATGATGAAGACCCTGTGCGAACCCGATGGCAACCACTGGGTGGTGAATGGCCGCAAGTGCTTCATCACCGGTTATGAGGGCGCGAGCGTCGGCATCGTCATGGCGCGGGCAGCGGAAGGCGCCTGCATGTTCCTCGTCGATCTGCCCGATCCCGCAATCCACATCGACCATATCCCCAATACCATCGACAGCTCGATGCCCGGCGGCCACGCGACCTTGACCATCGACAATTTGCGCATTCCCGCCGACCAGATGCTGGGCGAGCCGGGCGAAGGGTTCAAATATGCGCAAGTCCGCCTGTCGCCCGCCCGCCTCTCACACTGTATGCGCTGGCTGGGCGCCTGCATCCGCGCGCAGGAGATCGCCACCGACTACGCCTGCCGCCGCGAGGCCTTCGGCAAAGTGCTGATCGAACATGAAGGCGTCGGCTTCATGCTCGCGGAAAACCGCATCGCAATCAAACAGTGCGAGCTGATGATCGACTGGTGCGCCGGCGTGCTCGACACCGGCGATCTCGGCACCATCGAAAGCTCGATGGCCAAAGTCGCGGTTTCGGAAAGCCTGATGAAGATCGCCGACAACTGCGTGCAGGTGATGGGCGGGACCGGGGTGACGGGCGAAACCATCGTCGAACAGGTGTTCCGCGAAATCCGCGCCTTCCGCATTTACGACGGCCCGACCGAGGTCCACAAATGGAGCCTCGCCAAGAAGATCAAGCGCGATTGGAAGACCGCCCATGCAGCCTGAGCCCAGAATCGAACCGCGTAACGACTGGACGCGCGAGGAAATCGCCGCGCTGTTCGACCTGCCGTTCACCGAGCTGCTGTTTCGCGCCGCCGAAGTGCACCGGGCCACCCACGCGCCGGACGAGATCCAGCTGTGCACGCTGCTCTCGATCAAGACCGGCGGCTGTCAGGAAGACTGCGGCTATTGCGCGCAGTCGGTCCATGCCGATGCCGGGGTGAAAGCCACCAAGCTGATGGACGTGCGCGAAGTGCTGCAATCAGCGGCGCAGGCGAAAGATGCCGGCAGCCAGCGCTTCTGCATGGGCGCGGCATGGCGCAACCCCAAAGAGCGCGACATGCCGGCGATCACCGAGATCGTCCGCGGAGTGGCGGCGATGGGCATGGAAACCTGCATGACGCTGGGCATGCTGACGGACAGCCAGGCCGCGCAGCTCGCCGAAGCCGGCCTCGACTATTACAACCACAACATCGACACTTCGCCCGAATTTTATGGCGAGGCGATCACCACCCGCTCGATGGCCGACCGGCTGCAGACGCTGGACCATGTGCGCGGGGCCGGGATCAATGTCTGCTCGGGCGGGATCGTCGGCATGGGCGAAGCGCGTGCCGATAGAGTGGGCTTCATCCACACACTCGCCACCCTGCCGCGCCATCCCGAAAGCGTGCCGGTCAATGCGCTGGTGCCGGTGAAGGGCACCGTACTGGGCGACATGCTGGCCGACACGCCGCTCGCTAAAATCGACGACATCGAGTTTGTCCGCACCGTCGCCGTTGCGCGGATCACCATGCCGCTGAGCATGGTGCGACTTTCGGCCGGGCGCGAATCGATGTCCGATGCCACGCAGGCGATGTGCTTCATGGCCGGGGCCAATTCGATCTTCACCGGCGACCGGCTGCTCACTGCGCCCAATGCCGGCGACGATGCCGATGCCGCGCTGATGAACCGGCTGGGCCTCCGCGCGATGACCGGAGCGGAGCCGATGGCCCGCACGGCGCAGGCCTGCGGGATGGCCGAAGCGGCCGAGTGATGCCTTTCGCCGCCCAGCAGGCCGATCTGGCGCGGCTTACGGCGGGCGCCCGCCGCCGCGCGCTGATCGGCCAGGCGGGCATCGACTTTTCCTCGAACGATTATCTCGCCCTTGCCGCATCGCCCGAACTCGCGGGTGCGGCGGCAGAGGCACTGGCGCGCGGAGTGCCGGTCGGCTCGGGCGGATCGCGGCTGCTGCGCGGCAACCATCCCGAACACGAAGCGCTGGAAGCCGAAGCCGCGGCCTTTTTCGGCTGCGAACGGACATTGTGGTTTTCGAGCGGGTTCGCCGCCAATTCGGCGCTGTTTTCCACCCTGCCCCAGCGCGGTGATCTGATCATCCATGACGAACTGATCCACGCATCAGCCCATGAAGGCATGCGGCTGGGCCGCGCCGAACATGTCGCGGTGCGCCACAACGATGCCAATGCTTTCGATCTTGCCGCCGCAGGCTGGCGCCGAGGTGGCGGAACCGGGCGCATCTGGCTGGCGGTGGAAAGCCTCTATTCGATGGACGGCGACCGCGCGCCGCTTGATGCGCTCGCCGAAATCGCCGATCGCCACGAGGCCGTGCTGCTGATCGACGAGGCGCACGCCACCGGGCTGTTCGGCCCCGACGGGCGCGGTCTTGCCGCCCACCTTGATGGCCGCGAAAACGTCATCGCCCTGCGCACGTGCGGTAAGGCGCTGGGCACCGAAGGCGCACTGGTCTGCGCGGCGGCAGTGGTTGCCGATTTCCTGGTCAATCGCGGGCGGGGAATGATTTTCTCCACCGCGCCCTCGCCGCTGATCGCCGCCTGCACCCGCGCTGCGCTGGGCCTGATGCACAGCCAGCCAGAGCGGCGCGCGGCGCTGTGGAGCCGGGTTCGCATCGCGCAGGAAGTGCTGGGTCCGCTGGGCGCCACAGTCTCAGGCTCGCAGATCATCCCGCTGATCGTCGGCGGTGATGCCGAGGCCATGGCGCTGGCTGCTGCCGTCCAGTCCGCCGGCTTTGATGTGCGCGGCATCCGCCCGCCGACCGTGCCGCAAGGCACCGCGCGGCTGCGCATCGCCATCACGCTCAATGCGGGCGAGGCGGATATCCGGGCGCTCGGCGAGGTGCTGGCGCAGGCCCTAACCCTGCCCGCGCTGCAACTCTGAGCGCTTCAGGCCAAGCAGCACTTCCTGCTCTTCGCTTTCGGCAATCAGGATCGCATCGCCGCTGATGTCGGCGGCCTGATTGAACAGCCGCTTGGCGGCGCGGATCGCGCCCGGGTCCTTGCCGGCGATCTCGTCCGCCAGCGCCAGCGCGCGGGCCAGCGGATCGGCATCCAGATGGGTGGCAAAACCCAGCCGCAGCGCCTGCTCGCCGGAAAATTCGCGCGCGGTGTAAGTCAGCTCGCGCAGCACGTCTTCGCGCACAATCCCGCGCCACAGGGCAAAATGCCCCATATCAGGCACGATGCCCCATTTCATTTCCATCACCGCCAACCGTGCGTCCGGCGCGGCAATGCGGATATCGGCGCCGGCGGCGATCTGCAGGCCGCCGCCATAGCAGACCCCGTGCACCGCCGCGATCACCGGCACCGCCAGATCGCGCCAGCCGGTCGCCACTTGCTGGAAGAAATTGGCCCGGCCGTGGCTGCGCACCGCCAGCGGCGCCATGTCACCAGTCAACGCGGCGAACATCGACAGGTCCAGCCCGGCGCAGAAACCACGCCCCTCGCCCGAGAGGACCACACAGCGCAAGTCCGGCGCTTCCGCCAGTTCAGCCGCCGCCGCGATCAGGCCTTCGAACATCGCCATATCGAGCGCATTGAGCTTGTCGGCGCGCGCGAGGCGAACATGGGCAACGCCATTGGCGGCGATCTCAGTGATGACGCGCGGCACCCCGGCGGTTGCTTGGCTCATGTCTGCGGCTCCCTTGGCACGCCCTGGATCACTGACAGCACCAGGCCGGCAGCATCGTCCTCGCTCTCGTTGGCGGCGAACATAAACGGCGCTGCCGGGCGCCGTTCTGCGCCCGAATCGAACCGATAGCCACCATCCAGCGTGGTCTGCACCATCCATGCTAGCCCGGCGAGCGCCAGCTTGGCGCGCAGCCGGTAAACATGCACCGCCAGACTGTTGGTCTCGGGCACATGCGCCATGCGCCAGACATCGCGGATCAGGACTTTCTTGGCAACCGCCTGCCCCGGCGTGTCTGAAAGCCGCCACATCAACGCGAATTCGCGCGGGTGGAGCCCCAGCGCCCGTTCAGGCAAAAGCCATCACGCGCGAACAGATCGAGCCTAAGCCGGCCGAACTGGCGGCTGCGCGGCAGGCTGGCGGACTGGGCGGCAATCCTGAGTGTGCGCGCCTCGATTTCGCGCAGGCTGACCGCGCTGCCAATCACATCGCCAAAGCCCAGCCGGAGCAAGCGCGCGCGGTCGTCCAGGTCGTCGACGCCGATCAGCAGCACCAGACTGCGCAGCGGGGCAAAGCGCCATTCGCCCAGCCCGTTCCAACGTGCTTCACCGGGGACATCGCCCATGGCCAGCACCGGGCCCATCGCCAGCACCGGACAGGGGCTGGCCTCGTCGTTAGCGGCAGCACCATGCGCGATTTCCCAGCCCAATTGCGTAAGATCGAACGACGGCGGAATGGTCCCGGCGGGCAGCCAGCGAAACAGACGCAAGACAGGCCCCCTCCAGCACGATCCGGTTGCACACGGCTGCCGCGAGCCATGCGCCGGGAGCTTCCGCGCATGATAGCGGCGCGATCTGTCTAGCGCGCAATTTGACCCGCGCAAACCGGACAAATACCCACCCCGCAGCTTTTCAGCAGAAGGTCGGCAAGTGGCGGGCTGGCAGCGCTCAGGTATCCCACACCAGGTGCAGGTTGCGGATCGACATCAGGCCGGGAAACACGGTCGAATCGGTGCCCGGCTTGACCCGGAATTCGCCCGGAATTGCCTTGAACCACATATCGAGCAGCATGCGCAGCTCCCGCCGGGCAAGGTGGCCACCAAGGCACGAATGGACCCCGCCCACCAAAGTGAAATGCCGGTTGCCCTTGCGGGTGGGATCGAACTCGCGGGGGTTTTCAAAACGGGTGGGATCGAAATTGCCGGCCACGTTCATCGCGGAGAAGCTGTCGCCCGCCTTGATCTGAACGCCGTGCCATTCGAAATCCTTTATGGCGCGGCGGCCGGTGTTGAGAATCGGCTGGGTGCGGAAGAACTCTTCCACCGCGCCGTTGATCAGCGAGGGATCGTTCTTGAGCATGGTCTGGATTTCCGGCTGCAACGCCATGCGGCGGAACATCTGCGCGATCGTCGCGGCGACTGTATCAAGCCCGCCAAGCCAGAGGAACCAGACCATGCCGATCTTCTCGTCCTCGGTAAGCACGCGGCCCTTGATATTGCCGTTGACGATCAGGCTGGTGAGGAACTGGTCTGGGTTCTTTTCCTTCTCGGCGATGAAGCTGCGCAGGAATTTCAGCACATTGGTCAGCGCCCACTGCATCTTTTCGAGGCTGTTCGAATGGAGGATATTCCATTCCCATTCGAGGAAATCGTCGAACATCGCGCGTGGGAAGCCCATCATGCCCATGAAGATGCGCACCGGGAAGACGCGGGCGAAATCCCAGGCCATATCGACCTCGCCCTTGTCCTTGATCTCGCCGATCATTTCTTCCAGCACTTCGCGGATCATCGGCTCCATCACCCGGGTGATCGTCGCAGGGCCGAGGAATTGCGTCAGGAACATGCGGTACTGGGTGTGCTCCGGCGGATCGAGCCCCAGCGGGATCGAAGGGAAAGTCTCGCCGATCAGCCGCTGGAATTCGGCCGTGCCCTTGTTCGAGAAATGCTCGTTGTCGCAATAGATCCGGTCAATATCTTCGTAATGCGACGCCACCCAGGTGCCATTGCCCATGCCGCCGGCCGCAGAGGCCATCGCGCTCATGGTGGGCTTGTTATAAAGCAGGCGGGGAACATCCGGGCCGTTGAGCCACTGGAACGGCTCGTAAGGGTCGACCAGATCGTTGGGCACGCCGCCCATGGCGAAGCTGATGTCGACCACCCGATCGCTGGGTACATGGGCGGGAACATCGGCACCATCGACGCGGATATCATCAAGCGAACGCGGAAAGGTTGTGGCGGCGGCGATTTCGGACATCGGACTCTCCAATTTTGCCATGCCCTGCCATTGTTGCGAGCGTTGTGCAATTGCCTGCCTGCTTGTCGGCACGATTGCGGGCAATTGATATCGCTATTGCGTTGCACAAATCGCTATTGCGTTGCACAATTGTCGGCGTAGCCCTGAACCGCACGACAAGGAATTGGCATGAAATTCACGGCCGACAGACTGCTGCTTTTCGGCGCGACCGGGGACTTGTCGCAGCGCATGTTGCTGCCCTCGCTGTTCGCGCTCGATGCGGAAAAGCGCCTCGCCGAAAAACTGACCATCGTCGGCACCGCGCGGTCTCCGCTCGACACCGCCGCCTTCCGCAATTTCGCGCGTGAGGCGCTCGACAAGTTCCTGCCCGCAGGGCGGCGCGGCAGCTATGCGACGTTCCTCAACCGGCTGCACTATCACCCGCTTGATGCCAGCCAGCCAGATGGCTTTGCCGCGCTGGCGGACAAAGTCGGCACGCCCGAACAAGGCCTGGCGATCTTCCTGTCGACCGCGCCGGCGCTGTTTGAGCCGACCATAGCCGGGCTCGCCGCGAGCGGCCTCGCCGGCGAGCACGTGCGCATCGGGCTGGAAAAGCCGCTGGGCACCGACCTTGAATCGAGCCGCCACATCAATGACGCGGTCGCCCGCGCTTTCCCGGAAGACCGCATCTTCCGCATCGACCACTATCTCGGCAAGGAGACCGTGCAGAACCTGCTGGCGCTGCGCTTCGCCAACCTGATGTTCGAGCCATTGTGGAACGCGGCGCATATCGACCATGTCCAGATCACCGTGTCCGAAACCGTTGGCCTAGAGGGCCGGGTCGGGTTTTATGACGGCGCGGGCGCGCTGCGCGATATGGTGGCCAACCACATGCTGCAACTGCTCGCGCTGGTCGCGATGGAGCCGCCGTCGAGCTATGAGCCGACTGCGGTGCGCGACGAGAAAGTCAAAGTGCTGCGCTCGCTGCGGCTGGTCGGCCCGGAAGAAACCGTCACCGGCCAGTATCAGGCCGGCGCCATCGCCGGTGCCGCCGTGCCGGGATACATTGACGAACTGGGCAAGCCATCGGCCACCGAGACGTTCGTCGCTATCAAGGCGCATATCGACAACTGGCGCTGGAAGGGCGTGCCGTTCTATTTGCGCACCGGCAAGCGCCTGCCAACGCGCAAGACTGAAATCGTCATCCAGTTTCGCCGCGTGCCGCACTCGATTTTTGCGGGCCAAGGCGCGCGCAGCGAGCCGAACCGGCTGGTGATCGGCATCCAGCCCGAAGAAAACATCTCGCTGACGTTGATGGCCAAAGTCCCCGGGCTGGACCGCGATGGGCTGCGGCTGCGCGCGGTGCCGCTCGACATCGCCATGGACGATGCCTTCGCCGGGCCAACCAAGCGCATCGCCTATGAGCGGCTGCTGCTCGATCTGATAGAAGGCAACCAGACGCTGTTCGTGCGGCGCGACGAGGTTGAGGCGCAGTGGGAATGGATCGACGCGATCCTCGCCAGCTGGGCCGATCACGGCACCCTGCCGAAAAGCTACACCGCCGGCAGCTGGGGGCCAACCGCCGCCATTGCGCTGGCGGAGCGCGACGGAGTGACATGGCATGAATAATTTGAACCCTGCCATCGCCCGCGTAACCCAGCGCATCATCGAGCGGTCACGCGATTCGCGCCGCCGCTATCTCGATCTGATGGACCGCGAGGGCGAGCGGCATGGCAAGCGCAGCTTCCTCTCCTGCTCTAACCTCGCGCATGGCTTCGCCGCAGCAGAAGCCGACAAACCAGCGATCTTGTCGGGCGGGGCTAATCTGGCAATCGTCACGGCGTATAACGACATGCTCTCCGCGCATCAGCCCTATGGCCGCTATCCAGAGGCGATGAAGCTTTATGCCCGCGAGATCGGCGCGACCTGCCAGGTCGCGGGCGGCGTGCCGGCGATGTGCGACGGGGTGACGCAAGGGCAGGACGGCATGGAACTGTCGCTGCTCAGCCGCGACATCATCGCCATGTCCACTGCCGTCGCGATGAGCCATGCGATGTTCGATGGTATGGCCCTGCTCGGCATTTGCGACAAGATCGTACCGGGGCTGGTCATCGGCGCGCTGCGCTTTGGCCACTTGCCGGCGATTTTCATTCCCAGCGGCCCCATGCCGTCGGGCCTCGCCAACCGGGAAAAACAGAAAGTCCGCCAGCGCTATGCCGAAGGCAAGGCCAGCCGCGACGAATTGCTGGCGAGCGAGAGCGCGAGCTATCACAGCGCCGGTACCTGCACCTTCTATGGCACCGCCAATTCCAACCAGATGATGATGGAACTGATGGGGCTGCACATGCCCGGCGCCGCTTTCGTGCCCCCGAACACCCCGCTGCGCAGCGCGCTGACCCGCGCGGCGGTGCACCGGCTGGCGGCTATCGGCAAAGGCAGCAATGACCCCCGGCCCATGGCCCGCGTGGTTGATGAAAAAGCGCTGGTCAACGCCTGCGTCGGCCTGCTGGCGACCGGCGGATCGACCAACCATGCGATCCACCTGCCGGCCATGGCCCGCGCGGCGGGCATTGCGCTCGACTGGGCCGACCTCGACGAGCTCTCCGCCGCGGTGCCGCTGATCGCGCGGGTCTATCCCAACGGCGACGGCGATGTGAACGATTTCCACGCGGCGGGCGGCATCGGCTATGTCGTGCGCGAATTGCTGGATGCCGGGCTGATACACGGCGACGTGCTGACCGTGGCGGAGGGCGGCATGGCGGCCTATGCGCAGGAGCCCTGGCTCGATGATGCAGCTCTGGCATGGCGCGACGCACCGGCGAAAGCGGGCGATCCGGCCATGCTGCGCCCGGTCGCTGCGCCATTCCTGCCCGATGGCGGGATGCGGCTGGTCAAAGGCAATCTCGGCCGGGCCACCTTCAAGTCCAGCGCGGTCGATGCCAGCCGCTGGACCATCGAGGCCCCCGCGCGCCTGTTCGAGACGCAGGAAGCGGTGCAGGAGGCCTTCAAGGCCGGCGAGCTTGACCGCGATGTCGTCGTCGTCGTGCGCTTCCAGGGCCCGCGCGCCAATGGCATGCCCGAACTGCACAAGCTGACCCCGCCGCTCGGCGTGTTGCAGGACCGGGGCCACAAAGTTGCGTTGGTCACTGATGGCCGCATGTCGGGCGCCAGCGGCAAGATCCCCGCCGCGATCCACGTCTGCCCCGAGGCGCTGAACGGCGGCGCGCTGGGCCTGCTGCAAGACGGCGATGTGGTGCGGCTGTGTGCGCACGACGGGTTGCTGGAAACCAGCGCCGATCTGGCAGGCCGCTCCCCCGCACCGCCGCCGCCGCCTTGCGCCGGCACCGGCCGCGAACTGTTCGGCATCCTGCGCGCCCACGCCCCCGACGCCGAACACGGCGCATCGGCGATGCTGGAGAATTGTTAGGGCGGTTTAACATGGTGGAGTTAGTCTGAACCAACTTTCCCTCTCCCGGAGGGGAGAGGATACGCAGGCTTGGCAGCTTGCTGACTAGCCGGAGTTGGAGAGGGGGTTCTGCCCTCGAGAGATCAGGCCCCCCTCGCCCAGCTGCGCTAGCTGCTGAAGCAGCAACCTTCGCTACCTCTCCCCCACGGGGAGAGGGGGAAGTTGGTTAGAATTTATCCGGCCAAATCTAACGCGCCGGATAGCGCAAACGCCCCAGCAGCCGCGCCATGCTAAAATGCTCAGCGTCAGGCCGCAGCAGGCGCGCCTTGGTTTTTTCAAAGCGCATCACGCCCTCGATCCGTCGACCCAGAAAAGCCAGAGTCTCGGCCTTGCCCTCGCTCTCGTCGTCGACGAACACCGCCAGCGTCGCGGCATAGATTCCGGCGAGGATCGTGCGCTTGGTATAGTGATTATAGTCCGCCGCCGTATCGCCGGCGAGCCGCCACATGGCATCGGCGCTGTTCCAGCCCAGCCGCAAGGTCTGCGCGGCATTCTGCGGCATCGCCATGATCGCCATCGCGCGGCGCAGCGATTCCTCAAGCCCGGCTATTGACTCCAGCCGGAAGCGGACCAGCCGGGCGATGCGCTCGCGGATTGGCAGTTTGAGCAGCGATCCGTCGCCGAATCTGGCCTGCATCGCCGCATCGACCGCGCCAATCCATGCGGCGATCATCGTCATCGCGCCGCCGGAAAAGGCCAGCTCGGCGACTTTCGGATCAAGCCCGTGCAGGCCCGCCGCTTGCGCCACTGCCGCCGCGCCCCAGCCGTCAAACGCCGCCGCGCTGGCCACCGCAGGCGCCAGCGCCATGCGCAGTTCGCCAAGCGTCATGTCGGCAACAGGCGTCACTGCATTCAAAGCGTCGGCCCATAAGAGCGATGCCCGGCGGGGTGTGCCCCGCGCGGCTTGGCATTGTTCTCGATCTCGCTGACCAACGCGCTGGTGCGCCCGGCAAGCAGGGCATAGTCGCGCGCCGAACGGCCCGAATTGTCTGCCCGGTCAGCATCTGCCCCGGCTTTCAGCAACAACCGCATCATGCCGATATCGCGGCGATGGACAGCGGAAATCAGCGGAGTCTCGCCCGAGGCATTGGGCTCGTCGATCCGTGCACCCTTGCCCACCAGCAGTTCCACGCCTTCGGGAAAGCCGAGCGAGACGGCGAGTTGCAGCGGCGTCGTGCCGCGCGCGTCGGCCAGATTGACGTTGGCACCCTGGGCGATGAGGAACGTCATCCAGGTAAGATCGCGGCGCCCGGTGACGATCAGCAGCGCGGTCTCGCCGCTGGTGATGTCGCGGGTGTTGACGATCTGCGAGCCGGGCTCATTGAGCGCGTCCTGCACTTCGTCGCCCTTCTTCTTGCGCACCGCTTCGAGGAACTTGTAGCTGCGCGAAAACTGCGCTGCCGCCGGCATGGGCGCCAGCACGGCTGCCGCCAGCAGGCAGGCCAGCGCCCTGATTACCAGCCGCTTGAAGCCGCGATTCCTTGCCACCTGTGTCAAACTCCTGCTGCCGAGGACCCCGAGGCGCCGATGCCTTCGAATCCTTCCTTGCGCAGCTGACTTTAGCAGAGCATGAACCGCTCCGCCATGCGCTCCATTGCTTCGTTGAAACTCGCCCTGCTCGCCGCCCTGCTGCCGCTCGCCCTGGTGGGCTGCGGCAAAGCCGATGTGCCGCCGCCCTTGGCGGGCGCCGCCATCGGCGGGCCGTTCACCCTTTCCGACAAAGCCGGCAAGGCAGTCCACTGGGCCGATTTTGCCGGCAAATACCGGATGATCTATTTCGGCTACACTTTCTGCCCCGATGTCTGTCCGCTCGATGTCTCAGCGATGATGCAGGGCTATGCCGCGTTTGAAAAAGCCCAGCCGGAGCGCGCCGCGCGCCTCCAGCCGATTTTCGTCACTATCGACCCCGCGCGCGACAATGCCGCAGTGATCGGCGAGTTCACCAATGCCTTTTCGCCCAAGCTGCTCGGCCTGACCGGCACGAACGAACAGGTCGCCGCCGCCGCCAAGGCTT
This sequence comes from Novosphingobium sp., assembly GCA_031411415.1. Lineage (GTDB taxonomy): Bacteria > Pseudomonadota > Alphaproteobacteria > Sphingomonadales > Sphingomonadaceae > Novosphingobium. The sequence continues at coordinate 7,047 of JANOBA010000474.1, read as the reverse complement.
TCGCGGTCTATTACGCGCGCGGCACGGAGACTTCCGGCGGCTATCTGATGGACCACAGCCGCATCGTCTTCCTGATGGGCCCGCAGGGTGAGCCAATCGCCATGCTGTCGGCAGACAAAGGCGGCAAGGCGGTCGCGGCGGAGCTCGAAACGTGGGTGAAGTGAAGCCCTTCTGGGAGGCCCCGCTCGACAAGCTGAGCCGCGCCGAATGGGAAGCGCTGTGCGACGGCTGCGGCCAGTGCTGCCTGCACAAGCTGGAAGACGAGGACACTGGCGAGGTCCATTTCACCAATGTCGCCTGCCGCCTACTCGATACCGCCACGGCGCAATGCAAGGACTATCGCGGCCGGCTGGCGCATGTGCCCGATTGCCTGCGGCTGACCCCGGCCAAGCTTGCCGGCTACACCTGGCTGCCGGCAACGTGCGCCTATCGCCTGCGCGCGGCGGGTGAGCCTTTGCCGGAATGGCACTATCTGATTTCGGGCGACCGCGACGCGGTGCACCGCGCTGGCGCATCGGTGCGCGGGCGGGTGGTGTCCGAAGACCTTGCCGGGCCGATCGAGAACCACGTGCTGACTGGCGAGGCGAACTGGATGGCCGCCCCTGCCCGAGATGCCAGAAGAGAACCGGACGATGCTTGACTGGCTGCGCCGCAAGCCAGACGAAGAGCCCAGCATCATGCTCGGTGACATTACCCTGCCCATCGTCATCCGCCGGCTTGGCCATGCCCGCCGGCTGACCTTGCGGCTCGCCCCCGATGGCAGCGAAGTGCGCCTCTCGATGCCGCAATGGGGGCGCACTGCCGAGGCGCTCGCGTTCGTGGCGTCGCGGCAAGGTTGGCTGAAGGCACAGCTTGCCGCCGTTCCCGCACCGGCAGCGCCCTTGTCCGGCACTGGGCCCGGCACCGGAATTGCCTATCGCGGCGAAATGCTGCGGCTGGAGCATGATGCGGCCAGCACGCGCCGGGTGCGACTGGACGATGGCGCGCTGTGGTGCGGCGGCCCGGCGGAAAACCTGCCCGCGCGTCTGCGCCGTTGGCTGGAAGGCGAAGCGCGGCGGCTGCTCGCCGAAGACCTGGCGCACTATTGCATCCGCGCTGGCAAGCCCGCGCCCAAGCTGGCGCTTTCCGGCGCGACGCGGCGCTGGGGCAGCTGTTCGGCAAAAGGCATGATCCGGATCAACTGGCGGCTGATCATGGCGCCCGACGAAGTGCGCCGTTCGGTGGTGGCGCACGAGGTCGCGCATCTGGTGCATTTTGACCACAGCCCGGCGTTCCATGGCTTGCTGGGCGAGCTGTTCGAAGGCGACTTGCGCGCCGCCAATCGCTGGCTGAAGCGCGAGGGCCGGGGGCTTTACGCGGCCTTTGGCTAGAAGCCGCTGGCATTGGCCAGCTTGAAGCACTATCTGGCCGACATGGCACTTTTCAGACGCAGCGGCATGTGGCGCGATGTCAGCCCGGGCGGGGCCTTGGGCGACTTTGTGGCGGTGTTCCGCGCTGCGGGGCGCAATCGCTGGCGCTATGCATTCCTCGCCGCGCTGCCGCCGCTGGGCATTTTCACGGTTTTCGCCAACGAGGAGGAGCGTGGCCTGCCGCCGCCACCCAAAATCACCTATATCACCAGCTGGCGCGCTGACCGCAGCGAGGCGGAAATCGTCAAGAGCAATATCGCCAACCAGAAATACCAGGACTGGCAGCGCGCCGAACTGGCCCGGCGCGAGGCCGAAGTACGCGAGGTCTATAAGACCATAGGCCGCTATTCAGGCATGGATGTTGATGCCATCGACAAGCAGGGCCAGGCCGAACGCGCCGCCGAAGACGCGCGCAAGGTCGGCGAGGACGCGCATATGCGTCGCCAGCAGGCCCCGGTTGCCCCCCGCTGAGGCGGATGCCCGCTGGCTGGCCGCCGCCGCCAGCCTTGCCGCGCGTGGCAGGCCGCTAAGCCGGCCCAACCCGGCAGTCGGCGCGCTTGTGGTGAAGCAAGGCAGGGTCGTTGGCCGGGGCTGGACTGGCGCTGGCGGGCGTCCACACGCCGAAGCAGTCGCGCTGGCAGCAGCAGGCGATGCGGCGCGCGGGGCCACGCTTTACGTGACGCTGGAACCCTGCGCGCACCAAAGTGCGCGAGGCCCGGCCTGCGCCGATCTGGTCGCCGCATCGGGATTGGCACGCGTCGTGGTCGGCTGCGAAGATCCCGATCCGCGCACGGCAGGACAAGGCCTCGCGCGGATCCGCGCCGCCGGGATCGCCGCCGAACTCATACCAAGCGCCGCGAGCCGGGCGAGTCTTGCGGGCTATCTGACCCGTTGCCGCCTCGGCCGCCCATACATCACGCTGAAACTTGCGCTGTCGCAGGATGGCTTCCTTGCCCATGCCGATCCCGCGCGCCGCTGGCTGACCGGCGAAGCGGCGCGCGCCCATTGCCATGCCATGCGGGCGAAGTCTGACGCGATTCTGGTCGGCGGCGGCACCTTGCGGGCGGACAATCCCCGGCTCGATGTGCGCCTCGCCGGACTGGAAGCGCGCAGCCCTGAGCGCTGGCTGTTGACCCGGGGGCAGGCCCCCGCAGGCTGGAACACCCTTTCTGCGCCCGGGGCGGTCGGAGCTATGGCCGGTGTGCAATATCTGTTTGTCGAAGGCGGTGGCGAAACCGCGATGGCCTTCCTTGACGCAGGTCTCGTCGATTGCCTGTTGATCTACCGCGCACCGGTCACCGTCGGCGGAGGCGCGCCGTCGGTGCCAGCCCTGTCGCTCGCCTCGCTTGAGGCCGGTCAAACCGCATGGCGACGATGCGACACCCGCACGCTTGGCAGCGACACTCTGGAAGTCTACGAACGGTCCCCATGTTTACAGGAATAGTCACCGCAATCGGCACCATCCGCGAGGCCCGCCAACTCGGCGACTTGCGCCTCGTCATCGCCGCGCCGTTCGATCCCGCCGGGATCGCCATTGGCGCGTCCATCGCCTGTTCGGGTGTGTGCCTGACCGTGGTGGACCGGGGCGGGGTTAGCCATATCGGGGGGGGAGGCGACGCATGGTTCGCGGTCGATCTGTCGGGCGAAACTGTGTCGTGCAGCGTGCCGGGCCGCTGGGAAGTCGGGCAAAAGCTCAATCTTGAACCCGCCCTGCGGCTGGGCGATGAACTCGGCGGGCATATCGTCACCGGCCACGTCGATGGCGTCGGCGAAGTGGTGGGCGTCTGCCCGGAAGGCGATTCGCGGCGCATCGGCTTTGCCATTTCGGCCGCGCTGGCGCCCTATCTGGCAGCCAAAGGCTCGATCACCATCGACGGAGTGTCGCTGACGGTCAACGACGTCACCGACCAGAGCGACGGCACCTGCCATTTCGCGGTCAACATCATCCCGCACACTTCAGAAGTGACGACGCTGGGCGCGCTGGCGCAAGGCAGCAAGGTCAATCTCGAGATCGATGTGCTGGCGCGCTATCTCCAGCGGATGCAGAGCCTGCGGGGTTAGGCCTCAAGCCGCCTGGCTCGTCAGGCTAACGAACACATCCTCAAGGTCAGCCTCGCGCGTCGTGACATCGACAATAGCATAGCCCTGCCCCTGCACCAGCGCCATCACTTCGCCGGCATTGGTGCGGTCCTTGTCATAGGTCACTTCCAGCACCCGCTCGCCGGTCTTGGCGCTCTTCAGAAAGACCTGATCCATCGGCGGCGCGCCGATATCGCGGTCGAGCGTCAGGACAACGATCTTCTCGCGCGCCATTTCGACCAGCTCGCGCGTGGTCTTGTTGGCGATGACCTTACCGCCGTTGATGATGGCGATGCGCTCGCACAATTGTTCGGCTTCCTCGAGGTAATGCGTGGTCAAGACCACAGTGACGCCCCCGGCGTTCATTTCCTCGACCAGTTCCCACAGCTGGCGGCGCAGTTCGACATCGACGCCTGCGGTCGGCTCGTCGAGCACCAGCACCGGCGGCTGATGCACCAGCGCCTTGGCGATCAGCAACCGCCGCCGCATCCCGCCCGAAAGCGTGCGCGAATAGGCGCTCGCCTTGTCTTCCAGATGCACCGCGCGCAGCAGTTCCATCGAGCGGCGCAAGGGCTTGGCCACGCCCCACAGGCCGGCGGTGTTTTCCAGCACTTCGAACGGCGTGAAGAACGGATCGAACACCACTTCCTGCGGCACGATGCCAATCGCGCGCTTGGCGTTGCGCATGTCCGTATCGATATCGAAGCCCCAAATGCTGGCGCTGCCCGAAGTCTTGCGCACCATGCCGGCGAGGATGTTGATCAGGGTCGATTTGCCCGCGCCATTGGGGCCAAGCAGACCGAAGATGCCGCCCTGCGGCACATCGAAGCTCACCCCGTCCAGCGCCAGTTTTCCAGCGTTCTTGCCCGAGGGATCATAGCGCTTAACGAGGTTCTTGATCGAGATCGCGGGAGGCAGGGTCATCGCCCGCATTTGGGGCAGGAAACGCCTGAGGTAAAGGCCCGATCAGCTTACCAGACCGGCCCCTGCTCGGCCTCCAGCTTGGCCAGCTGGCTGCGCGACCAGCGATCGTTGGGGTTGAGCTGGACCGCGCGGGCATAGTCGGCATAGGCAAGGTCCTTCTGGCCGAGCGCCGCCTGGCAGCGCGCGCGGTTGGCCCAGGCTTCGGCATTGTCCCACTGCAATTCAATCGCGGTGGTATAGTCGGCGATGGCCGCAGGGCATTGCTTGCGCTGGCTTAAGATCGCGCCGCGCAGCACATAGGCCGCCGTCATGTCGGGCTTCAGCGAAATCGCGCGGGTGAGATCGGTCATGGCAAGGTCGAGCCGGCCTTCCTGGCGATAGACGAGGCCCCGGATCTGATAGGCGGCGGCATCATCGGGCAGCAGCGCGATGACCCGGGTGAGGTCGGCGGCTGCGCGGTCGAACTGGCCGAGTTTCCGGTAGTGCAGCCCCCGGCTGTAATAGGCGGCGGTGTAATTTGGATCGAGCAGCACCGCGCGGGTGAAATCGATAATCGCCGGATCACTGCGCCCCAGCTCGCCCTCGGCAAAGCCGCGCTCATAGAAATAGCCAGCCGAATCGGCTTTCAGCGTGATCGCGCGGGTAAGGTCGAGCAGCGCGCCATCCCACTGGCGCCGGGCATTGCGCAGCTTGGCCCGGTTATACCACGGCTTGCTGTCATCAGGATTGAGCGCGATGGCGCGGGCATAGTCAGCCAGCGCGCGCGCCTCATCACCCTTGTCGCGCCAGGCATTGCCGCGATTGACATGGGCATCGCCGTGGCGCGGATCGATGGCGATGGCGGCGGAATAGTCGGCAATGGCCTTATCGAAAGCAGCATCACCAAGATAACGGTTGCCCCGATTGAACAGCGCATCGGCATAGTCAGGCTTGAGGTAGATCGCTTGGCTGAAATCGGCCACCGCGCGCTCGTTCAGCCCTTTGTCGGCCTCGGCCACGCCGCGAATGTTATAGGCAAAAGCATAGTCTGCCTTGGTGCGGATGGCGCGAGTGGCGTCGGCTATGGCCAGATCGGTCTGCCCGCGCGCGCGATAGGCAAAGGCGCGGTTGGCGAGATCCTTGGCAAGATCAACCGGGCTGTCGCGGTCTTCGCTGAGCAGCGCAGTGCAGGCGGCAATCGCCGCATCGGGCGCGGCGGCAGCGCCGTGGCAGGTTTCGCGCGGGCTGGCGGCCTGCCCCCAGGCGGGAGCGGCAGCCAGCAGCGCGGTGATCAGGATTGGCAATCTACGCATAATGCCGAGGGTCATAGCCGCGATTTGGTAGAGGAAGTGTGAAGCCCGCTGGAAAAGTGGTGGCGGGCTTGCTATCTCTATCGGCATGAACAATCCGCCCGAAACCGTCCTCACCCCCTCCGCCCGCGTCAGCTGTGATGGCGCGACCGATATTGCACCTGCATTGGGCCATCCGCGCGTCTGGCTGGAGATCGATGACCGCGGCTTTGCCGAATGCGGCTATTGCGACCGGCGCTTCGTGCTGGAGGGTGGGCCAGCGGACGCCCGCGCGGCATGAGCGGCGCCGATCCCCGTTCGCTGCTCTATCGCCAGCTTGAACCTGCCGATGCCCTGGCGCTCGCCCGCGAAACGCTGGGCCAATGCGACGACGGCGAGCTCTACATGCAGTTCACCGCCTCGGAGGCCTTCGGGTTCGACGATGGCCGGCTGAAAACCGCTGACTATTCGCGCGATGCCGGCTTCGGCCTGCGCGGGGTATCTGGCGAGATGACCGGCTTTGCCCACGCAAACGAGATTTCCGCCGCCGCGATCCGCCGCGCCGGCCAGACGCTGCGGCTGCTTGATCCCGCCAGCGGCCAGCCCGCGCCCGCGCCCCGGCTGAACAACCGCCATCTTTATACCGATGCCTCGCCGCTCGACGCGGTGCCGTTCGAGCAAAAGGTCGCGCTGCTGGAGGCCATCGACAAAGCGGCGCGCGCCCGCGATCCGCGTGTTAGTCAGGTTTCCGCCAGCATCACCGGCTCATGGTCGGTGATCGAGATCGTCCGCGCCGATGGCTTCGTCGCCACCGACATCCGGCCCCTGGTGCGGCTCAATGTCGGGATCGTGGCCGAAGCGAATGGCCGGCGCGAAACCGGCAATTTCGGCATGGGCGGGCGCTGGCTCTATGATGAGCTGTTCCAGCCCGAAAACTGGAACCGGGCAATAGACGAGGCGCTGGCGCAGGCGCTGACCAATCTTGACAGCGTCGATGCGCCCGCCGGCGAAATGACCGTATTGCTCGGCCCGGGCTGGCCCGGCGTGCTGCTCCACGAAGCGGTGGGCCACGGCCTTGAAGGCGATTTCAACCGCAAGGGCACCAGCGCCTTTTCGGGCCGCGTCGGCGAGCGGGTCGGAGCGCCCGGCGTGACCGTGGTCGACGATGGCAGCATTGCCGGGCGGCGCGGTTCGCTCAGCATCGATGACGAAGGCACACCGACACAGGAAAACGTGCTGATCGAGGATGGTATCCTGAAGGGCTATATGCACGACCGGCTCAACGCCCGGCTGATGGGCGTCGCCGCCACCGGCAATGGCCGGCGCGAGAGCTATGCCCATGCGCCAATGCCGCGGATGACCAACAC
>JANOBA010000473.1:0-2722 GCA_031411415.1 Novosphingobium sp. | reverse complement strand
GCGTCCTTGCGCGCGGTGATCGGCATCGTGCCGCAGGATTCGGTGCTGTTCAACGACACCATCGGCTACAACATTGCCTATGGCCGCGATGGCGCGGGGCTGGTCGATGTTGAGGCGGCAGCGAAGGCGGCGGCGCTGATGGACCTGATCGGCCGGCTGCCCAAGGGCTTCGATACCGAAGTCGGCGAGCGCGGGCTGAAGCTTTCCGGCGGCGAGAAACAGCGCGTCGCGATTGCCCGCACGCTGGTCAAAAACCCGCCGATCCTGCTGCTGGACGAAGCCACCTCGGCGCTCGATACCCGCACCGAGCAGGATATTCTGGCGACTTTGCATGCCGTGGCTGAGGGGCGCACCTCGCTGAGCATCGCCCACCGGCTCTCGACCATTGCCGACGCCGACATGATTTTGGTTCTGGATCAGGGGAATCTGGCGGAAAGCGGCACGCACAGCGCATTGCTGCGCCGCGACGGGCTCTATGCCGAAATGTGGAACCGGCAGGCGAGCGAGAGCGAAGAAGAGAAAGAGGCGGCGGAATAGCGGCCAGGCCTATTTGACCTCGTCCGCCTCGCCCCACACCACCGCCTGCGCCGCTTTCATGCAGTTGCTCTCGACATCCCAATGGATGCTCGGCGAGCCATAGAGCCGCCAGCCTTGCGCCAGCGCTTCCGACACGCGCTCGCAAAAGGCGCGGTCGTCTTTGCCGGTGAGCAGGCGGTAGATCGGACGGTCTTCGGGGGTCTGGTGCATGACTTCGCTCACATGCCTGGAAAGCGCGCGAATTCCGGCAGGCGATGCGCCTCCGCCATCCAGCCGATGCGCTCAGCCACCTGGATGTGCGCCTGGGGCACGAAGGCATCGGGATCGTCCAGCGTTGCCAGTTGTACATCGACGATGCCCGGCAACACCTCGGCGTTGCGGAACCAAAGCGGCGTGCCGCAGTCCGGGCAGAAGCTGCGCATCGACATGCCCGAGCTGTTGCGCGTCTTCGCCTCGCCCTTGGTCACGGCAAAGTCTGCTTCGCCAAACGCCACCCACGCGACCATCGGCGCACCAGAGGCCTTGCGGCAATCACTGCAATGGCACAGCGCGACGTGTTTTGGTGCGCCGCTCACCCGGTAGCGCACTGCCCCGCAGTGACACCCGCCTGTCTGTTCCATCGCCGAATCTCCCTCGCCGGTGAGACTGCTCTCAGGACGGCAACAATCAAAGAATATATTTCGACAGGTCGCTGTCCCGCGCAAGCCCGTCAAGCCGCACGGCAACATAGTCCTCGTCGATGGTCACCGTCTCGCCGACGCGGTCTTCTGCTTCGAAGCTGAGGTCTTCGAGCAGCTTCTCCATCACCGTCTGCAAACGCCGCGCGCCGATGTTCTCGACGCTGTCATTCACCTGGCACGCGATCTGGGCGACCTTGCGGATCGCAGCCGGGGTGAAATGCAGCGTCACTTTTTCGGTGCCGATCAGCGCGCAATACTGCTCAACCAGATTGGCGCGGGTTTCGGAGAGGATGCGCACGAAGTCTTCCTCGGTCAGCGCCTGCAATTCCACGCGGATCGGCAGGCGGCCCTGCAATTCGGGCAGCATGTCTGATGGCTTAGCAACGTGGAACGCGCCGCTGGCGATGAACAGCACATGGTCGGTTTTCATCGGGCCGTATTTGGTCGAGACGGTGGTGCCTTCGATCAGCGGCAGCAGATCGCGCTGGACGCCCTCGCGGCTGACCGAGCCGCCGCGCACATCGCTGACGGCAATCTTGTCGATCTCGTCGAGAAAGACGATGCCGTTGGTCTCGGCATTGGCGAGGGCCACGCGAGCGACATCGTCCTGATCCATGCGCTTTTCGGCCTCTTCATCCACCAGCTTGTCCCAGGCGTCGGGCACTTTCAGCTTGCGCCGCTTGAGGTTCTGCTTGCCGAAAGCCTTGCCCATCATGTCGGACAGGTTGATCATGCCGACATTTCCGCCCATTCCCGGCATTTCGAACGGCATCGTCGGCGCATCCTCGACCTCTATTTCCACCTCGACATCGTTCATCGCGTTTTCCACGATGCGCTGGCGGAAACTTTCGCGGGTGGCTTCGCTCGCGCCGTCGCCGACCAGCGCCTTGAGCAACCGGTCCATCGCCGCCTGGCTGGCGGCCTCGCGCACGGCCTCGCGGCGGCGGTCTTTTTCCAGCCTTATGGCTTCCTCGACGAGGTCGCGGGCGATCTGTTCGACATCGCGGCCGACATAGCCGACTTCGGTGAACTTGGTCGCCTCGACCTTGACGAACGGCGCTTCGGCCAGCCTGGCCAGACGGCGCGAAATCTCGGTCTTGCCGCAGCCCGTCGGCCCGATCATCAGGATGTTCTTGGGCGTGACCTCGTCGCGCAGTTCAGGCGGCAGTTTCTGCCGGCGCCAGCGATTGCGCAGCGCCACGGCGACCGCGCGTTTGGCGTCCTGCTGGCCGACGATGTGTTCGTCGAGCGCGGCGACAATGGCTTTGGGAGTGAGATTATCGGTCATTTCAGGATTCAATCACTTCCAGCGTCACCCGGTCATTGGTGAAGACGCAGAGTTCCGCCGCGACTGCCATGGCCCGCCGGGCAATCGTCTCGGGATCGTCCTCATAATCCACCAGCGCGCGGGCGGCGGCGAGTGCATAGTTGCCGCCTGAGCCAATAGCGGCGATCCCGCCTTCAGGCTCCAGCACATCGCCATTGCCGGTGAGGATCAGCATGAC
>JANOBA010000472.1:0-59712 GCA_031411415.1 Novosphingobium sp. | reverse complement strand
GGCGGCCCGCGCATCCGCCGCCTGCCCATCGCCCGAACGCTTGAGGTCTGAGCTATGATCAAGCTGAGCATAAACGCCCAAGATCCTCGCGCAGCACCCACAGCAGCGGGGTGTCGGGATCGATGTCTGCGGTGCGGTCCTGGCCGTTTATGCTCAGCTTGATCATAGCTCAGACCTCAAGCGTTCGGGCGATGGGCAGGCGGCGGATGCGCGGGCCGCCGGCATCGGCAATGGCATTGGCCAGCGCCGGCGCAATCGGCGGCACGCACGATTCGCCGACACTGCCGGGCCGCTCGGAGCCCGCCAGCAGCGCGACCTCGATGGGCGGAATGTCGGCCAGCATGGGCATGCGGTAGTCCGAGAAATTCGATGACTGCGGCGCGCCATCGGCAAACGGCACCTCGCCCCACAGCGCCGCCTGCAAGCCCCAGATGATGCCGCCCGAGGCCTGCGCCTCAACTCCTGCCGGATCGACTGCAAGGCCGCAATCCAGCGCGCAGACGATGCGCTTGATCGTCAGCTTCTTGCCCGTGAGCTCTACTTCGACCGCCTGCGCGCAGGCGCTGTTATCGGCATAGACCAGCGCAATGCCGCGTCCCACACCGGCCTTGCGGTGCTTGTCCCAGCCGATCATCGCGCCGGCGCGGGCGAGCACAGCCTGCATCCGGGGCTGGCCCTTCAGCATCGCAATCCGCATAGCCAGCGGATCGCGGCCAGTTTCGCGGGCAACTTCATCGATGATCGATTCGGCGAAAAAGCCGTTCTGCGACATCGTCACACTGCGCCAGAATCCCACGGGAATGGTCAGGTCGACCGGGTGATAGTGGATCAGCTTGTTTGGGAATTCATAGGCGCCATAGATCAGCCAGGCCGCCGCCGTGGGATCGCCCATGCCCGGCGGGCCCTTGCGGCCATGATAGGCGTTGATCGATTGCCCGGCGATGCGGCCATGCATCGCGGCGATGCTGCCATCGGCGGTCAGGCCGACTTCGAAGCGGGCGGAATAGGCCGGGCGAAATTGGTCGGCGGCGAAATCCTGCTCGCGGGTCCAGATCGTCTTCACCATGCGCCCCGGTGCGGCCATGGCAATCTCAACCGCGGTCTCGACGAAATCGTTCGCCCATTTGCGCCCGAAACCGCCGCCGATGTAAGTCACTTCAACCCGCACGCTCGCCAGTGGCAGGCCGGATTTCGCAGCGGCAACTTCGCGCGCGGCTTCTGGCGCCTGCAGCGGCCCGCGCACCAGCAGCTTGTCCTTGTCATATCGCACCGAGCAGCACAGCGGCTCCATTGCCGCGTGGGCAACGTAAGGCACGTCATATTGCGTAGTCAGTTTGCGCGCCGCGCCGGCCATGGCGGCGGCGACCGCTTGCGGGTTGCCCGGAGTGATCTTGGGCGGCGAAACCGAGAGATCGACATCGGGGAACGGCTGGGCTTCGCCTGATGCGAATGCGCTTTCGAGTTTTGCGGCAATGCCGGCGTCGTCCACCCCGGCAATCGGTGAGGCGGTGACGGTGATTTCGAGCTTTTGCGCGGCGGTGCGCGCGCGCCAGAAGCGGTCTGCCAGCACCGCGGCGCCGCCCTTGAACTGCACCACATGGGCCACACCGGGCATCGCGCGGGCGGCATCGATGCCGGCGACAGTAAAGGTCGCCTGCGGGTGCGGCGCGAGCGCCAGCGCGGCGATCAGCATGCCCTCTTCATGCACGTCGATGCCGAATTCGGCCTGGCCGGTGACTTTGGCGAACAGATCCTTGCGCGGGCTGCGCGCGCCGATCAGACGGAAATCCTTGGCGGCCTTGAGCGGGACGTCGGTGGGCCCCGGCAGCGCGGCGGCGGCAGACGCCAGTTCGCCATAACTCAGGCTGCTGCCACTGGTGGCATGGCGTACGGAGCTGTTCGTTGTGGTCAGCTCACTGGCTTGAACCCCGAGCCGGTCTGCCGCCGCCGTGACCAGCATCGCCCGCGCCGAAGCGCCCAGCCGCCGCAGCACGGTGTAATAACCGGTTACGGTCATGCTGTTGGCGGTCAGCTGCTTGCGCGCGACGGGATTGATGAAGGCGGGGTCCGCCCACGGCTGCACAATGCTCAGCCGCGACCAGTCGCAATCGAGCTCTTCGGCGATCAGCCGGGCAAGCGCTTCCTGCGTGCCCTGACCCATTTCGGACGACGGGCAGACGACGGTGACTGCGCCGTCCTCGGCGATGGCCAGCATCGCGCCGAAGCGTGCTGCTGCCTTGCCAGACTGCGCGATCAACTCATCGGGCGCGCCAAGCACAAATGCCCCCGCCGCAAGGCCCAGCGAGGTGACGAAGCTTCGGCGGCTGAGGTTGGCGAGCATCACGCTATCTCCGGTGCGCTGGCGGCATATCGCGCGCCACGCGGAAGCCGAATATCCAGGTCACCAGATCTTCCGGATCGCGGCCGCGCCACGACGAGCGGTTGCGGAATGGCACGGTGATCCAGCTGCCGCCGCGCACCGCGCGGCGCGGGCACGGGCCTTCCACCTGATAGGCGCGGCCATCGCTGGGGGCATTCGCGGCATAAGGCGCGATATAGCAATCTTCGGTCCATTCCCATACATTGCCGGTCATGTCGAACAGGCCGAAAGCGTTGGCGCGCAGGCTGCCGACCGGCGCAGCACCAGCGAAGCCATCGTTGCAATCGGCAAGCGGAGAGGGCTCACCCGGCTTGAGCGTCTGGAAGGCGGGCATAGTGCCGGCGGCTTCGGCTGTCCGGTCCAGCACATTGGCGATCCGGCAGCCATCCTTGGCGTCATCGCCCCAGGGGTAGGCGGCCGCCGATCCGGCGCGGGCGGCATATTCCCATTCGGCCTCGCTCAGCAGGCGATAGCTGTGCCCGGTGCGGCGCGAGAGCCAGACGGTATAAGCCTTGGCGTCGCTCCACGAGACGCAGACGACCGGCAGGTTCGCGGCGCCGCCGCCCGCGCCCTCGCCCGGAGTGCGGAAGGTGGCATCGGGCTTTATGGAAACGGTTCCGGACTGTTTGTCATAAGACCGGCAGCCGCGAGACACCGGATGGCCGCTGTCGGCGATGAAGCGGGCATATTCGGCGTTGGTCACTTCATAGCGGCCAACCGCGAAAATGTAGGCGATGCGCACTTCGTGGACCGGCCATTCCGGGCGGCCCTCTTCACCCCCGGCGCCGCCCATCTGGAAGCGGCCGGGCGGCACCACGACCATCTGCGGGCAAAGCTCGCGGCAGTCCGCAAAGCGCGATCCGGGAGGGCGATTGGCGGCGTGGGCGCTGTCGGCGGGCACGAGCCCGGCCAATGCCAATGCGATTGCCAGTGTGCGCGGAATGATCATCCCGACAGAGTGCGGCTGAAGCAGCGGCAAACGAATGGCTGGCTGGTGGTTATCCGCAGGTCGGTTAGCGCCATGTGCGCGGCGGCCATGAACAGCGCGGGAATGATCGGCTGGCGGTTTTTTGGCCATCGCCATTCCACTGGCTCAGCAGCCGCGATAGCAGGTATCAGGCGGCAACTGGCCTTGGGGAGCAACTGGACCAATGGATCGGGCAGACACGGAACAGGACGGCGAATTCCGGCGTGGCTGGACGGTGTTGTTCGCCTCGCTGATCGGCGTCGGCTGCGGGCTTTCGCCGCTGCCGTTTTATACCATGGGCGTCTTCGCTCCGCATCTGGCCAAGGAATTCGGCTGGTCGATGGGCCAGATCATGGCCGGGCTTTCCATCACCACGCTTTCGGTGATCGTCGCCGGACCCGCCGCCGGAATCCTCGCCGAGCGCATCGGCACGCGCAAGGTGGCGCTGGTTTCGCTGGTGCTGTTTGGCCTAGCCTTCATGTCGATGGCGACGTTGGGCGATTCGCTGGTGCAGTTCTACCTGACCTGGGGGGTGATCGCTTTCGTTGGCGCGGGCACCCTGCCGATCACTTTCACCCGCACGGTCAACCGCTGGTTTGACAAGAACCGCGGCATCGCACTGGGCTTGGCGATGACCGGGACCGGCATTTTCGGCATCCTGTGCAAGCCCTATCTCGCCTGGATCATCGGTGATTATGGCTGGCGGGCGGGCTATGCCGCGATCGGCGCAATCCCGCTGGTGCTCGCCGTGCCGGTGACCTGGCTGCTGTTTCGCGATCCGCCGGAAGACGCCGTTCTGGCAAGCTCCGCCCCTGTCGTGCTGCCGGGGCTGACGCGCGGCGAGGCGCTGCGGACATGGCGGTTCTGGCTGATTGCGGGGGCCATGCTGTTGATCTCGTTCTGCCTTGGCGGTCCGGTTCCCAATCTGGAAACGATCCTGGGGGACGGCGGGCTGGAGGCGGCTACCGTGCTGAAACTCACCCCGCTGATCGGGCTTTCCGCCATCGCCGGGCGTATTCTGGGCGGGCTGCTGCTCGACCGGTTCTGGGCGCCCGCCGTCTCGTTCATCATGCTGGGTCTGCCGGCGCTTGCCTGCCTGATGCTGGCGCAGGGGCACTATGATCCGGCAACAGCTGCGCTGGCCATCATCATGATCGGCTTTGCGCTGGGAATCGAATACGATGTCGTCGCCTATCTCACCTCGCGCTATTTTGGCATGCGCGCCTATTCGGGGCTCTATGCCATCATCTACGTGTGTTTTGCGGTGGGATCGGGCGTGGCACCGCTGATCTTCGGCATGATCCGCGATGCGAACCACGATTTTTCGGTGGCGCTGATTTTGGCAGCGACGGTGTTACCGCTGGCCTCGGCGCTGTTCCTGCTGCTTGGACGCTATCCCAATTTCGAAAGCAGAGCGGCATGACAATCATCGGCACGAAAATGCTCAGCGACGGCAAGACCGCGCGGCAGCTGTTTGAGGAAGTGATGGCGGGCCCGGCCCGCACCAAGTTCGGCTTTGGCGAGAAGCTGGCAGTCGTGAATGTCGACTTCCAGAACGCCTATACCCGGATCGACCGCTACAAGACCGCCTACGAGACCGACCCGCGCCAAATCGAGCATGTGAACACCATCTCATCGCTGGCGCGGGCGAAGGCCATGCCGGTGATCTGGACCCACGTTGCCTATGCCGATGATGCCAGCGACGCCGGCATTTGGGGCACGCGAACCAATACGCCGGACAGCCTGCAGAACATCACATACGGCAGCGACCGCCACGCCTTCGACGAGCGCTGCCAGATTGAGCCTACGGACATGATCTATACCAAGCGCATGCCTAGCGCCTTCTTCGAAACCCCGCTGCAAAGCCTGTTGGTGTGGCACAAGGTCGATACCGTGGTGGTCACCGGCGGCAGCACTTCGGGCTGCGTGCGGGCGACGGCAGTCGATGCCCTCTCGCGCGGCTATCGCACGATCGTGCCGATCGAGACCTGCGCCGACAAGCACGAGTCCTATCATTTCGCCAACCTCACTGATCTCCAGCTCAAATATGCCGATGTCGAACCGGTTCAGGCGGTGATCGACTGGCTAGAGGCGCGATAGTGCAAGAAGGGCACGCCGATCCGGGACTCTACGACTATGTGCCGTATCGCGACCGCAAGCCGTTCGCCTGGCCCGGCGGCAAGAAAGTCGCGGTCTGGGTGTCGCCAAACCTTGAATATTACGAAATCGATCCGCCACTGAACCCGCACCGCAAGGCCTGGGCCATGCCGCATCCCGACGTGGTCGGCTATTCCCACCGCGACCATGCCAACCGCGTCAGCCATTGGCGCATGGCGGATGTGATGACCCGCCACGGTTTCCCGGGCTCCGTCTCGCTGTCGGTGGCGCTGTGCCAGCATCATCCTGAAGTGGTCGCTGATGCCAATGCGCGCGGCTGGGAGTTCTTCAGCCACGGGATTTACAACACGCGCTACAGCTATGGCATGGACGAGGCTCAAGAGCGCGCCATCATCGAGGATTCAATCCGCACCGTGCGCGAGGCGACCGGGCAGACGATCCGCGGCTGGCTGGCGCCGGCGCTGACCCATACGCCGCACACGCTTGATCTGATCGCCGAATATGGGCTGGATTACTCCTGCGACCTTTACCACGACGACCAACCGTTTCGGGTAAAGACGGCTAGCGGCGACCTGATCTCGATGCCCTACAGCCTTGAGGTCAACGATCACTATGGCTTCTTCATCTACAACATGAGCCCGCGCGAATATGCCCGCACGCTGATCCGCCAGTTCGAGCGGCTGGCGGACGAAGCATCTGGCACAGTGATGTGCATTCCGCTGCATAGCTACCTGATCGGCCAGCCGCACCGCATCGGCGCGTTCGAAGAAGTGCTGCGGCATATTGCCGCCGATGGCCGCGCCTGGGCGGCGACCTCGGGCGAGATTGCCGATGCGTGGAGGGCGGCGCAATGAGCCTTGATCCCGCCTATCTCGAATACCCGCGCCGACGGCTGGGCTATGACCACGATCTCTATCCCTATGCCCCGTTGCACAGCCGTTCGCCGATCCACTGGCCGCAGGGCAAGGCCGTGGCAACGTGGCTGTGCGTCAGCGTTGAATGGTTCCCGATCACGCCTGCCGACAAGCCCTTCCGCGCGCCCGGCCACATGCAGACCGCCTATCCCGATTTCCGGCATTACACGGCGCGCGATTATGGCAACCGGGTGGGGGTGTATCGCCTGCTTGATGCCTTCGCCAAGGCAGGCACGGCGGCATCTTTTGCAGTGAACAGCGTCATTGCCGAACGCTATCCCGCGCTGCTGGTCGACATCATCGGCGCCGGGCACGAGGTAATCGCCCATTCCACCGACATGAATGGCACCATCGCCAGGACGCTGCCCATTGAGGAGGAGCGCGCCCTGATTGCGCAGAGCCTCGACACCCTGGCGCAGGCGACAGGCACGCGCCCACGCGGCTGGCTGTCTATCGCCCGCTCGCAGAGTTTCCGCACTGCCGACCTGTTGGTTGAAGCCGGGGTGGAATACTGCTGCGACTGGGTGAATGACGAACTGCCGTGGAGCTTCAGCGGCAAGGGTTCGGGCGGCCTGGTCAACATTCCGCTGAACCATGAGCTGTCCGATCGCCAGATCCTGAATGTCCAGCAACAGACCATCGACAGCTATGCCGAGCAGATCGGCGATGCGCATGACTGGCTGGCGGGTGAAGCCGATGCGAGCGGCGGCGGGCGGATGCTACCCCTGCACCTCACCCCCTACATCACCGGGCTGCCCTATCGCATGGACGCTTTCGAGCGCCTGCTGGCAGACTTGGCCGCGCGCCCGACAAACTGGTTCGCGCGCGGCTGCGACATTCTTGATTGCTATCGGAGCACACCATGAAAGCCTACCAGATCGGCCCGCAGACCGGCCTTGCCTCGCTGACCGCCACCACCCGGCCCGATCCCGTGCCCGGACCCGGCGAGGCGGTGCTCCGGGTAGCGCTGGTCGCGCTCAACAACCGCGACGTGCAAGTGCTGGAAGGGCGTTACGGCGCGAAAAAGCCGGACGAGCGCATTCCGGGATCAGAAGGTGTCGGCGAAGTGATCGCGCTGGGCGAAGGGGTGACGGGCATTGCCGTGGGCGACCGCGCGGTGTTCGCGCACTTCGTAAACTGGCTGGGCGGCGACTTTGCCGGGGCCTATTTCGGCGCGGATTACGGCCTCAGTCACGACGGCTGGCTGGCCGAATATATCAAGGTTCCCGCCACCGCGCTGGTCAAGGTGCCAGAGAGCGTGAGCGACGAGTTGGCTGGCACACTGGCCTCATCGGCGCTGACCGCATGGAATGCTGTGGTCGAGGTCGGCAAGGTCAAGGCTGGCGATACCGTGCTGGCGCTGGGCACTGGCGGCGTCGCTATCTGGGCGTTGCAGATTGCCAAGGCGGCCGGTGCGCGGGTTGTCATCACCTCGTCGAGCGATGCGAAGCTGGAATTGGCGCAGGGGCTGGGCGCCGACATCACGATCAATTATCGCACCCAACCCGACTGGGCGGCCGAAGTGCTGAAAGCGACCGGCGGGGCCGGGGCGGATATCGTGGTGGAAACCGGCGGTCAGGCAGGCCTTGCCGGTTCGATCAATGCCGCGGCCACCAATGGACGGATCGTGATCATTGCCGCTGGTCCCGCGCCTGATGCACCCTTGCCGAATTTCGGCGCGATCATTGGCAAGAACCTGGTGATCAAGGGGATCGCCGAGGGCAGCCGTGCGATGCTGGCCAGGCTGCTGCGTGCGCTTGCCGCCAATGAAATCCAGCCGGTGATCGACCGGACTTTCGCATTCGACCAGGCGGGCGAGGCCTATGCCTATCTGGCATCGGCGAGCCATGTCGGCAAAGTGGTGATCAAGGTATCCTAGCGCCTCCCCGTCCCCCGGACGGGAAGGCGCCATAGAGTGGGCAATCAAGCTCAGCGTGCAGCCATCTGCTCGACCCGGACGATGCCGCGCATGTGCTTCACCGACTTGAGCGAGAACGAAACTGTGCTGCCGTCAACGGTGCCATCGACCCAGTTGTTGCCGACATTCAGCACGAACGGTTCACGGCTTGCGCCTGCATGGCCGCGCAGCACCTTGTGTTCGCCAGTCTGTTCAACCGTGTAAGTATAAAGCACACCGGCATGCGTGAACGAGACGGGCGCGCTGGTTTCCGCGTGGGCAATTGCCGGAACGAGGACAAGCGCGACGGCGACGATATTTACAAATACTTTAGTCATGGCAATAGGTTCCTTGGACAGTGGATCAAATTGCCGTTCAGTAACCCCCCAGTGGTTTCTACCTCTGTTGTGCGGTGCAGCATTTCAAGTATCGTCGATGTTGGCAATTGCAAAACCGGAAGGGGCGGTTGCAAATAAATCACGCCGCCTCATTTATGCGTCACAGGGTGTCATAACTGATGGAAATAGGCGAAATTTTCGGGTGCATTGGCCATTTTGGCGCGTCTTCGGCTGGTGGATTGTCCGCCTGCCGGATTTTCAATTTCACCGCGTTCGCCGTCCAGACGCGCTACCGGCTCAGTTCGACCAATTCATACCAGGTCTGCATGTAGCCACCAACGCCGCCAGCCACGAAAATCGCGTCGTCGTCCGCCGTCACCCACATCACATAGGGCGGGTGCGAGCCGTGCTGGTTGACCATGCCGCCGTGCGGATCAGTGAATTCGAACTTGTGGCAGTCGAACGTGCCTGCGGCCACTGTCACAGTCTCGTCGCCGAGATAGCCCAGCTGCATCACCGATTCAGCGATGATCGGCGGAGTGGCGCCGCGGTGGTCTGGCGAGGGCAGGAAAGTGCGGAACCGGCGCGCGTGGACGCCCAGCGTCCGGTCGATCTTCTTGGCGATATAGGCATCGGCAACGATGGGATGCGTGCCGAACCCGTCAAAGCTTCCGGTTACCGGCATGCGCTGTGAAATGCGGCCGATCGAGGGCCCATAGCTCTCGCACTCGATATGATCGCCGGCGTTGCGGATCCAGCCTGAGCCCATGAACTCGTCGCCAATCGTCAGCCGCACGAACAGGTCCATCGGCACGTCGTTCTCATCGAGGCTGTAGATCACGTCGCGGTGGACGGTCGGATCGGGCTCGTCGATCTCGCAGCGCGCGCGCAAGGTGCGCTTGCCGTCGCTGTGATGGGTCCAGGTGAAAAACTCGCGGCCACGCTCTTCGCCTTCGCGGCCCTCTTTGCGCGAGGTGTAGAGGATCCGGCCGGTGATGGTGCGGTGTTTCTGCATGGGGTCTGCTCCTAGACGGGCGTGGCAATGCCAGTGAACGCGGCGATCAACACCAGCGCCCAGATGCACATGACGCTGACCGTGGTGCGGCCCAGCACTCCCGCGATGGCCGCGTTGGTCTCAGGGCTGTCACCCTTGGCCCGCAGCGCGCCCACGGCGGGAAACAGCGGCGCAAGCTGGCGACGGATAAGCAAGCCGAGGCCGATCCCGATGGCTAGCAGCAACAGCTTGATCGCGATGAATTTTGGCATTGCAAGCGTTCCGGTCAGCCCGGCAATGCCGTTGATCGTCAGTAAGGCGAGCGCGGTGTGACGGATCGCATTATCAACGCTGCGATAAGGATTGGCGGCAGCGCCGTGCTTGAGGTGGATCGCCCAGGCAATCGCCAGCCAAACGAGGCCAGCAAGCCAGGCCAGCGCCACGGCCCAGACCGGAACCGCCAGCCAGCCTTTGGCCGCCGCGAGCGCAAACCCGGTCGGGAAGGCCATGATCATCGCGGTGCGTGGCCCCATGTCGCAATTAAGCAGGATCTTCAGCGCCAGCAGGCGCTCAGTGGGCGTATGCGCCGGATTGCGCAACACGCGGCCCGACAGGAACGTGCCGAGATCGCCGCCGAGCCAATAGATCGGCACGAGCAGATGAAGCAGGGTCAGCAAGGCAAGCGAATAGTCCATGGGTCAGGCACTCTTGGCAAAAAAATCAGACATGGCGGAATGGCGGGCTGTGGCAAAGCCGAGGTCGCCCAGCGCCGGCAAGGCGGCAAAACTATGCGCGCGCGCCAGTTCGCGGGTGGCGGCAAACAAAGGGTCGCTCTCGCTCGCCATGAACAACGCCGGCACCGCCAGCAACGGCAGGCGGCGGGGCGCATCCCAGCGGAAGGCAGCATGATAGTTGCGCTGATAGGTGACCGAAGCTTTCATCACTTCGGTGACCAGCCCATGCAGACTTTCCGGCGGCGGCAGATCGCCCGTCCGGCGCGCAGCATCAGTTTCGCGATACCAGGGATAGAACAGGTATTGGTTGCGGCAGAAAGTGAACAGGCGGCCAAGATATTCGCCGTCAAGATCAGCTTCGAACGGCTGCGCATAGAGCGCCAGCGCCTCGGCAAGCTCCGCGCCTTCCCAGTGGCCCACTCCGTCTAAAGTCACGCTGCGCACCCGTTCGGGCGCCAGCAGCGCCAGTTCGGCGGCAATCGCCGCGCCGGTGTGGCTGCCATACAGATGTGCGCGCGCGATCCCGAGGCTGTCGAGCAAGGCCAGCATAGCAGCGGCAAGGTCGGCAATGTCTGCATCCTCCAGCGCCACGCTGTCGCCATTGCCGGGGGTGTCGGGCGCGATCGCCCGCATGGCGCTGGCGAACTCCGCTATCAGTCCAGTCATTTGCCGCGAGCTGCCCGGCGAGGCGTGGAAGGCGAGAAGGACATCGCCCTTCCCCGCCTCGCGGTAGTGCAGCTGGCCGTGTGCAAGGTCAGCAAAACCTCTGCGGATTACGGGTTCATGCGGCATCGATCACCTCCAGTAAGGCGCCGTCCGGGGTCAGCAGCACACCGCACAGCCGCCCGCCATAGACCACCCCTTCGCGTGCGCGCGGCGGGGAAAACCAATGGCCGTCAAGCCGGGCCATGTCCGGGTGCAACATGGTGACAATCGCAACACCCGGCGGCAACGCGCCTGCATGCCTTGGGCGTTCGCTGGCCTGAGCAGGATACTGGTCAAATTCGAGGAACGTCTCGCCGCCCGGCCACCCTGCCGTGGCAATCGCGGTCTTGTCCCCAGGCGTCAGGCCAAAGGCGCGCTCGATCATGGTGTAGCGGATCGACACCGGATCAGTGACCTGAAGCCCCAGCACGTCGCGCAGCCAGCCGGTGCCCTGATCGAGATCGCGGCAGGCGTGGACGATGATGAACGGCCGGTCGATCAGCGTTATCGGCTGGGGCAGCGCCAGTGCGGGGTCATGCCCGGAAAATTCGGTGAGATAGACCACTTCCGCATCGCCCCCGCGCACTTGCATCGGCTTGATCGTGGAAAAGCCGTCGAGCGTGCGGGGCGGGCCGATCACCTCGAACGGCGACTCCAGCATCCGCGCATGGACCACCTCGACATCGGTGACGCAGATCTCGGTCGCGGCCCAGCCATAGGTGCGGATCGGCAGGTAATCGGCCACCGGATCGCCCTCAACGAAACGCAAAAGCACATCGGCGCCTGATGCCGACCCAAGCACCGCATAGCTGCGTGCCACGCTCGCCGGACAGTGCCACGCCTCTGCCAGTTCGCGGGGCACTTCGCCGTGTTCGATCACGCGGTAGTCCAGCCAGCGGACATAGCGCGCGCAGGCGGCGGTGACATCTGCGACCACAAGGGTGGCGCATCGCAGCAAGGTCATCCGATCACCCCACTTGTGCGAATCGCGGCGGCGGCAGCGCTCGCATGCTCGATTTCAGCCACCATCGCGGTAAGCGGATCAAGGCAATCGGCAAGGCCGGCAAAAGTCAGGCAATCGAGCGCCTTGGCGCGCTGTTCAGCCTCGCTCAGCGGCCATTGCGGCGAGCCGAGCAACGCCGTGACTTCCTCGCGCATTTCGCGCCCGTCCGCCGTGCGGGCGAGCGCATTTGCGGGGACGAAGGCAGCAGCATCGGGATTGCTGTCGGCGGCGACCGAAACTTTCGCGGCCAGTTCCAGCACTTGCGGGTTATTGAGCGATGCCTCGCCAAAATCGCCCAATCCAACTTTGCCGCGCAGCAGGGTCACCGCCGACAGATAAGGCAGGCACAGCCGCGCATAGCCCGGTTCCATCCCCGCATGGGCAGGCCGGCCAACCAGCCGGCAGATCAGCGGCGGGGCGCGGTATTCAAGCGACGCCAGATTGTCTGCTCTGAGGCCCTGCTCTGCCATCAAGCGCTGCACCGCGACTATGCCGCCATGCCCGGCACGCCCCGTCGGGAAGGGCTTCCCGCTGACTTCCTCGATGCGGCGCCCCTGCCCCAGCCGGGCGAGCGCGGGGGCAAGCGCGGCCTCCACTTCCATCAGCGCGAAATAGCCGAACGGGCCTTCCAGCGGCGCACTGACACCCGGCATTCCGGCGCAGGCGAGGTCAATCGCGACGAGGCCATTCCGCGCCGCATTGGCGACTTGCACCGGCAGCGCGGGCTTGCCTTCCAGATGCGCCTGCATCGTGCCCGATGCGAACGCGAGTGCATGGCCGAAAGCATCCAGTGCCTGTCCGCGCGGCATCTGCCGCAGACTGGCAATGGCGGCAACGCAGCCGAAGATCCCTGCGGTCGCCGGACGGAAGAATTTGAGCGCACCGGGGGCGGCAAGGCCCAGCGTTACTGCCACATCCACCCCGGCGACCAGCGCGGTGAGAAATGCGCGGCCATCAACTGCCTCGCCCCGGTCCATCTCGGCCAGCAACGCGGCAAGCACCGTCGCCATCGGATGCAGCACGGCGGCTTCGTGGACGCAATCGAACTCCTGCCCGTGAATCTGGAAGGCGTTGACGAAGGCGGCAGAGGCTGCGGGAAGTTTGAGTCCCGGCCGGCCCAGCACGCCCGCCTCGCCGCCGAGGCCCCAGCCGCGCGCCATCGCGAGCACGCCATCGGCATGGACGGCGTTGCAGCCTGCCGCGCCCACCGCCAGCGTATCGAACAGGAATGCAAGCGTGGCGGCGCGGGCCGGACCGGACACATCGTCCCAGCGCAGCGCCAGCGCGTGATCAATCAAGGTTTCGGCAGCGTCACTCAATGCGGCTCTTCCCCGCCCGAGACATTCATGCTCTCGCCGGTGATATAGGCGGCATCGTCCGAGCATAGGAAGGCCACCGCCCCCGCCGTGTCGCCGGGCAAACCGGGCCGTCTCATCGGGATGCGCGCAGCCATATTGGCGAGATACTGATCGACACTGATACCCTGCGCCTCGGCGAAATGTTCGTTCTGCCATTGGCCCAGACCAGTCGTGACATGGTTGGGGCAGACATTGTTGACCGTGATGCCGTACGGCCCCAGTTCAATCGCTGCCGAGCGCGTGAGGCCGACGAGGCCGTGTTTCGAGGCGGTATAGGCCTGCGCATGGGGGAAGCCGCTCTTCGCCGCCTGACTGGCGATGTTGACGATCCGCCCGCCATGCCCTTGCGCGATCATCACTTCGGCAGCGGCCTGCAGGCCATACCATGCGCCCGACAGGTTGACATCGATCACCGCGCGCCAATCGTCCACCGACACCTCCAGCAGCGGCTTCATGATATAGCCGATCCCGGCGTTGTTCACCCAGATATCGAGCGAACCGTGCGTGCTGACCGCATGGGCGGCGAGCGCGCGCACTTGCGCAGGCTCGCGCACATCGCAGGCAAAAGTCGATCCGCCATGCGGCAGCGATGCGGCGATCCGCTCCATTTCCGCAGTGCCGCCGATCATCGCTTCGGGCGTTGCCGCATCGCGGGCCGCGCTGATGTCGGAAATCACCACGGCGGCGCCTTCATCCGCCAGCCGGCGCGCTATTGCCGCCCCCAGCCCAGCCTCGCGGCCAGATCCGGTGATGACCGCGACTTTGCCGGCGAACCTCACGTGGTCACTTCCTCGGTGCCGATGAAGATCACATCGGCCATGGCCTGAAACTGCGCGGCAATCGCCTGCATCTGCGGGCTGGAGGCATCCGCGCCGAATTGATCCATGTCTTTGATATCAAGCACTTCGATGTACGAATATGGCGAGGGCTGGTCGCTGAACAGCAAGCCGGTGCTGCGGAAAACGCGGAAGCTTTCGATCGAAGGCAGGGCGTTCACCGTCGGCAGGTCAAGGCCTTTGGCAAAAGCGAGATATTCGTCTGGCGAGATTCCCTCTTTCAGATTGAACAAGGCAAACACGCGCATGATAGTCTCCCCTCAAAGGCTGGATTCGATGTTAGCCCGACCGGCATGGGCCACAAGCGAGGATAGAACCAAGTGACCGCAGTTCGGAAAAATCATCCGGCCCCCAGTTACGATGGCCCGCCAGATTACCGCGTCATCGGCCGCCACGGCGTGTTCCCGCAAACCAGCCATGACGAGATCGAGCGGATCAACTACCTCGCCCAGATGAACCGGCATCTGGCGGCACGCGTGGTTCCCGGCGTGCGCAGTGCCTATGAGGCGCGGGTTGAACCGGCGTTCGAGGCCAAGCAGGGCCGGGCCATCGCCAATCGCCACGAAGCGCGCAAGGCGATGCTTGAAGACCCGGCCTTCCAGACCTGGTCGGCGCTGCGCCGCCTGACCATGGAACAGCGCCAGCAGGCGGGCCGCTGGACGGTGATCCGCCAGCGCGAGGAACTGAACGAGAAGGCACGCTTCCTGACCGAGAGCGATGACCGGCTGGTGCTCGATCCGGCTCTGGCCATTCCGCGCTATGTTTCGGCCATTGACCACCACTGCATGCCGGGAAGCTACCACACCGAATATGTGCCGGGCGATGTTACCAACGGCGCGAATTACGACCATGCCGGGTTCGTCACCACCAGCGGCCTGCTCGGCAAATATTCGGACGGCGGCGGTCATGCTGTGGTCGGCTGGGTCAAGCGCAATCTGCCCCGCTTCAAGCCGCAGGCGATTCTGGAGATTGGCGGCACAGTCGGCCATTCCAGCCTGCCCATCGCCGCGGCATTCCCGGATGCCGAAATGACCGTGGTCGATCTCGGCGCGCCGGTGCTGCGTTATGGCTTGGCGCGCGCGAAGTCGCTGGGGGTGGGTAATGTGCGCTGGGTGCAGGCGAGCGGCGAGGACTTGTCCTGCTTCCCGGACGCCAGTTTCGACTGGATCCAGACAACGATGTTCCTGCATGAACTTTCATCGAGCGCGATGCACAACATCTTTGCCGAAACCCGACGGCTGGTGAAGCCGGGCGGGATCGTGCTGCATGTCGAGCAGCCACAATACACGCCCGACATGCCCCTGTTTGAGCAAGCGATGCGCGATTGGGACGCCTTCTATAACGCCGAGCCGTTCTGGAGCCGGCTGCACGAGATGGACCTTGATTCTGCGATGGTCGATGCTGGCTTCGCGCGCGAGTGGCTGGTGCATGGCGGCGTGTTCGGCGTGGTCGACCGCGAGATTTTTCCCGATGCGCAAGAAGATGAAACCGAGGATTTCGGCCGCAAGGCGGCCTGGCATGTGATCGGAGCGATAGTGCCATGAGCTTTACTGATGCCCTCAATGAAGCCGGGGCCAAGCCCGCCGGCAAGCGGCCCTATTTCCTTGAACCGCAAGTCGAGCGTGTGCTGGCGATCACCATGGCCATGGCGCAGGAGCTGGCGGTGGCCCGTCAGCGGATCGATACGCTGGAGCGATTGCTGGCAGCCAAAGGCGTGCTTGGCGAAGGCGAAGTCGACGGCTTCACGCCCGACGCTGCCGCCAGCGCCGAGCGGGCGATGTGGAATCAGGAATATATCGCCCGTATCCTGCGCATCGTTCAGCAGGAAAACGAAGCCGCACTGCTGCCGGCGGAAGTGGCATCAGGCGAACTCGGCGACGAGTTGGCGCGAGACTGATGGCGGAATTCGAGTTCTCGGTGCCAGTGCTTGTTGTCGGCGGCGGGGCCTGCGGTTGCGTGGCGGCGCTGGCGGCGCATGATGCCGGCGCCGAAGTGCTGCTGATCGAGGCCGATGCCCGCCCGATGGGCTCGACCGGCATGTCGCAGGGGCTGATCTGCGCCGCTGGAACCAAGGCGCAAGCCGCGCACGACATTGAAGACAGCGCCGAGACCTATTTCGAAGATATCATGGCCAAGAGCCGGGGGCTGGCCGACCGAGGAATCGCGCACGCGCTGGCCTTCGAGTCAGGCCCGACGCTCGACTGGATGGTTGAGGCGCACGCCCTGCCGTGGGAGCTCGACACCGGCTTTCGCCCGGCCTTTGGCAACCGCACTTACCGCATCCACGGCTGGCGGGGGCACGGTGGGCAGGACATGGTCGATGCGCTGCACCAGCGACTTGGCGAGTCGGGCGTGGATGTGATGCTGCGCGCGCGGCTGGCCGATGTGATTGCCGATGGCGAAGGCCGCGTGCTCGGCGCGGTGATTGAACGGCCGGGCGGCGCGATGGAACGGATCGGTTGCGGCGCGCTGGTGCTGGCCTGCGGCGGGTTCGCTGCCAATCACGCGATGATCGCCGCGCACATCCCAGATATGGCCGAGGCGCGTAACAATGGCCATGACGGCAGCCATGGCACTGCGGTGCGGATCGGCGAACAGCTCGGCGGCGCGCTGGGCGATATGGGCTCCTATCAGGGCTATGCCATGCTCACCGATCCCCACGGCATCAGCGTCCCCCCGCCGGTTATTGTCGAGGGCGGCGTGCTGGTGAACCGCGCAGGCGCACGCTTCACCAACGAAGCCGAAGACATTGCCGGCATGGTCCATCCGGTGATGGCTCAGGATGGTAGACAGGTATGGGTGGTGTTTGATGAGGCCATCGAGGCCGCGACCAGCTATATCCCCGAAATGCAGGCCTTGCAGGCGCTTAACGCGGCCAAGCGGGCAGACAGCGTGGCGGGACTTGCCGAGGCGATTGGCGTGCCTGAGGCCGTGCTTTCCGCCAGCCTGGCTGAGGCAGCGGCGGCGCGCGGCGAAGGCCGGGCAGACCAGTTCGGACGCGTCTGGGGCGAAGAAGCGCCGCCACAGGGCAAGCTGGCCGCGTTCAGGGTCGTCGGGGCAATCTATCACACGCAAGGCGGCTTGCAGATTGACGGTCATGCCCGTGTCCTGCGCCCCGATGGCACGCCGCTGCCCAACCTGTTCGCTGGCGGCGGCGCGGCGCGCTCTGTCTCGGGCCCCTCGTCGTGGGGATACCTGCCGGCGATGGGGCTGTGCACGGCAGTCACGCTCGGACGGCTGGCCGGAGAGACGGCTGCGGAACAGGTGCTTAATCCGACAGTTGGATAGTGTGCCGCCAAGGGGGCAGGCATGGCCATGGTTTCCCTGCTAGGGTCGCGGCACGAGACTTGTTTGCGGGATAGGGAACCCATGGCCCAGATCACCCCATGCCCTGCCGATATCCGGCAGCGCTTCGCCCAGATCGTCGGAGGCGACAATCTGCGCGATGACGAGGCCAGCCTGCGCCTGTTCAGCGAGGACATCTGGGCACCGGGCAGCGCCGTCGCCATGCTGATCGCTGCGCCCGAAACGACGCAGCAACTGGCCGATGTGGTCGCGCTGGCAAACGAACTCGGCATCGCCATCGCGCCGCGCGGGGCGGGGATGGGCTACACCGGCTCTTACGTCCCCGTCCGCGCCGATACGCTCTCGATCGACACCACGCGCATGGACAAAGTGCTGAACATCAGCCCCGAGGACATGACCGTAACCGTGCAGGCCGGCTGTACCTGGCTCGCGCTCAACGAGGCACTCAAGCCGCACGGCCTCCGCACGCCTTTCTGGGGGCCGATGTCGGGCATCTATTCAACCATCGGCGGCGGGCTGTCACAGCTCAACGCGATGTTCGGCGCCGGCCATTATGGCACGTCGAGCGAGAGCATGATTGCACTGACCATGGTGCTCGCCGATGGCCGCATCTTGCGCACCGGCGCGCGCGGGGCCGATGGCGATACGCCGTTCTATCGTCACTATGGCCCTGATCTCGCCGGGCTGTTCTGCGGCGACAGCGGCACTTTGGGGCTCAAGGCGGAAGTGACCTTGCGGCTGATCCGCACGCCCGCGCATGAGGATTGCGCCTCCTTCTCGTTCAAGAGCGGCGAGGCGATGCTAGCGGCGCTTGGCGAGATTGCCCGCGCCGGGCTGGCAGCGGAAAGCTGCGCCTTCGATCCGGGGCTGACCCGCGTGCGGATGAAGCGCATGTCGATGGCGGATGACGTCAAGACGCTGGGCCGGGTGATCGCCAAGGAAAAGTCGCTCGGCAAGGGGCTGCTCGCGGCGGCGAAAGTGGCATTCGGTGGGCGCGATTTCATCGGGGCTGACGACTACCCTCTGCATGTCACCGCAGAAGGCCGCAGCAAGGAAGGCGTCGCGGCAGACATGGTCGCGATCCACGCAATTGCCGCAAGGTTTGACGGCACAGAGATCGAGAACACGATTGCCAAAGTGATCCGCGCGATCCCGTTCCCGCCGCCCAATTCAATCCTTGGCCCCGAAGGCGAAAGCTGGGCGCCGGTCCACGGCCATGCCTCGCTGTCCAATGCGCCCAAGATGTTTGGCGAGATCGAGGCCTACTTCAAGGCGATGTCGGCGCGCTTCGACGAGCACGGCATATTCACCGGCTTCCTGTTCACTTCGCTGTCGACCAATGCGCTGACTATCGAGCCGGTGTTCTTCTGGCCCGAAGGCTATCGCCCGGTGCATGCGTCGATGGTCGAGCCAGCGCATCTGGCGCGGCTAAAGCAGCTTGGCCCGGCCGCAGAGGCCACGGCAGTCGTCACCGAGGCGCGGAACCAAATCAAGGCAATCTGCCAGAAATATGGCGCGGCGCATTTCCAGATCGGTCGGACCTATCCCTATCGCGAGAGCCGCGACCCGGCGTTTTGCGACGTGCTCGATGCGGTCAAGGCGGTGGTTGATCCCAAGGGGCTGTTCAATCCCGGCGGACTGGGCTTTCCGCCCCAATGAGCCAGGTGAGCGAAACCTGCCGCGCCATACGTCTGGAGCGTTTCGCGCAAAGTTTCCGCGAGGCGGCGGACATTGTCGAAGTGCCGCTGACCCCGCCCGGCCCCGGAGAAGTGCGGGTGCGCAACCGTTATTGCGGGATCAATGCGATCTTCGACACGCAGATCGCACGCAATGCCGTCGACTATGTGAAGATCGGACTGCCGACTTTCACCGGGGTCGAGGCGCTGGGCGTGGTCGAGGCGGTGGGAGAGGGTGTGTCGCAGTTTGCGCCGGGCGATGCGGCGGTGTCCGTGCGCTTCACCGGCGGCTATCGCGAGGCCAATGTGGCCTCCGCAGATGCCTTTGCGCATGTGCCCGAGGCAAAGCCCGAATGGCTGGCGCTGGCCTCGACCGGGGTTTCGGCGCTGGTCGCCCTCGAACAAATCGGCGAGATCAAGGACGGCGAAACGGTTGCGATTTCGGCGGCGGCCGGCGGGCTGGGGCATTTGCTGGTGCAATTGGCCGTGCTGCGCGGCTGCCAGGTGATCGGCGTGGCGGGCGGGCAGCGTAAATGCGATTTCGTCCGCTCGCTCGGCGCGCACCGGGTGATCGACTATAAGTCGGAAGATGTCGCGGCGGTGCTGGCATCGGAATATCCGAAAGGCATCGACCTCGCCGTCGATACCGTCAGCGGCGCGATCTACGACGCCTTCCTTGCCAATATCGCCTATCATGGCCGGCTGGTCGTCGGCGGCGCGGCATCCGATCTTGATGGCAAGCCCGAAATGGTCACTGCCCCGCGCATCGCCCATTCGATCTACTACAAGGGCGCTTCGGTGCGTGGTTTCATGAACGGCTTGCTCACGCCGCATTGGGCCGATGCCCGCACGCGGCTGTTTGCGCTCTACCGGGAAGGCAAGCTCAAGGTCTGTCTCGATGAGGCGCGCTTCACCGGCCTCGAAGGGATCTATGACGCGATCGAGCATCTGCTGTCGGGCGCGTCGATGGGCAAGGTCGTGGCAGAAATCGCCGGCCCATGAGCATTCCCCGTACACTCGTTGGCAAAATTTGGGACGCACATTGCGTCGCGGCCACCCCGTCGGGGGCGACGCTGCTGGCCATAGACCGGGTGTTCCTGCACGAGCGCACCGGCACTGCGGCGCTCAAGTCGATGGCGGCGGCGGGGCGAAGCGTGCGCGATCCGGCGCGGGTGTTTGCGGTGATGGACCACATCGTCGACACCCGCATTGGACGCGGCGATCAGACGATGATGCCCGGTGGTCAGGGCTTCATCAGCGAAACGCGAGAGGCGGCGCTGGCGGCGGGCATTACGCTGTTCGATGTGAACGACCCGGATCAGGGTATAACCCATGTCATTTCGCCGGAATTGGGCATTGTCCTGCCGGGGCTGACATTGGTCGCGCCAGACAGCCACACCTGCACTCAAGGCGCATTGGGCGCGCTCGCATGGGGCATCGGCACCAGCGAGGCGGAACATGCGATGGCCACCGGGGTGCTGCGCATGGCGCGGCCCAAAGTAATGCGGGTGACTTACGCGGGCGCGCTTGCGCCGGGCGTGACGGCCAAGGACATGGCGCTGGCCCTGATCGCCGCGCATGGCGCAGGCGGCGGCGCGGGCCATGCAGTGGAGTTCGCCGGAAGCGCGGTGACAGCGCTCGATATCGAAGCGCGGATGACGCTGTGCAACATGGCGACCGAATTCGCCGCGATGACCGCAATCATAGCGCCGGATGCCGCGACCTATGCCTGGCTAGCGGGTCGCCGCTATGCCCCCGCCAGTTTCACTGCGCCCTATTGGGCCAGCCTGCATTCGGACAACGATGCAGTCTTCGACACGGAAATCGCGCTCGATGCAGCGGCTATCGCACCGATGGTCAGCTGGGGCACCAGTCCCGAACAGTCCATCGCAGTCGGCGGCATGGTGCCGCAAGGCCCGGCGCGGGCGCATGACTATATTGGCCTCGCCGCAGGCACCCGGCTGGAAGGCACGCCGATTGATGTCGCCTTCATCGGCAGCTGCACCAACAGCCGCCTATCCGACTTGCGCCGCGCCGCGGAGCTGCTGCGCGGCAAGCACATCGCGCCAAGGATCAAGACCGCGCTGGTCGTGCCGGGCAGCAGCGCCGTCAAGCGTGCCGCAGAGGCCGAAGGGCTGGACGCCGTGTTCCGCGACGCCGGGTTCGAATGGCGCGAGAGCGGCTGTTCCTTGTGCTTCTATGCCGGCGGCGAGGGCTTTGCCCCCGGCAGAAGGACGATCAGCAGCACCAACCGCAATTTCGAAGGCAGGCAAGGCCCGGGCATCCGCACGCATATCGCCAGCCCCGAAACCGTTGCCGCCAGCGCGCTGGCCGGCGCGATTGCCGATCCGCGAAAGCTGGCGAGATGAGGGCCTTCACCACGATCACCGGCATGGCCGCGCCGCTGCTTGCCGATAATGTCGATACCGACACGATCATCCCCAGCCGCGAAATGAAAAGCACCGGGCGCACCGGCCTTGCGGACGGGCTGTTCGCGCCATGGCGCTACACGGAAGGGCGCGTGCCCGATCCGGAATTCGCGCTCAATCAGCCGGAATATGCCGCCGCGCCGATCCTGGTGGCAGGCCTCAATTTCGGCTGCGGATCGAGCCGCGAACACGCCGTCTGGGCGCTCGCCGAGTATGGCATCCGCTGTGTTATTGCCGAGAGCTTCGCGCCGATATTTGCCGCCAATTGCATTCGCAACGGGCTTTTGCCGGTGGTGCTGCCGCGCGATGCCATCGCAGCGCTGGCGGGGCAGATGGCGACCATCGACCTCGCCGCGCAGAGCGTCACGACGGGGAGCCGGACGTGGCGTTTCGGCATTGAATCCGAGCCGAAGCAGATGCTGCTCGAAGGCCTCGATGCGATTGACCTGACGTTGAAACACCTGCCCGAAATCGATGTCTGGACCACCAGCGACCGAGCAGCAAGACCCTGGGTATATCTGGAGAAAAGCGCGTGACGCAGATCCTCGTCTCCGAAGTCGGCCTGCGTGATGGCTTGCAATCGATTGCTCGGGCGATGCCGCTCGAAGCCAAAATGGCGTGGATCGCCGCCGAGACTGCCGCAGGAGTGCGCGAGATCGAGGTCGGCAGCTTTGTGCCGGCGTCGCTGTTGCCGCAGATGGCCGACACGCCCGCACTGGTGGCATTCGCCCGCACCATTCCGGGCCTCAATGTCGTCGCGCTGGTGCCCAATGCCAAGGGCGCAGGCCGCGCCGTGGAGGCCGGGGTTCACGGCATGTCGATCCCCTTTTCGATGAGCGAGACGCATTCGCTGCGCAATGTCCGCAAGGATCATCCCGCGATGCTTGCCGAGATTGCCGAAGTGGCACGGATCGCAAAGGCAGCGGGTGTGCATTACGCGGTCAGCCTGTCGACGGCATTTGGCTGCACTATCGAAGGCGCGGTTCCCGAAGATACTGTTGTACGGCTGGCCGAGGCCTCCGTGGCGGCGGGTGCGCAGGAGCTGAGCCTGTCGGACACCACGGGCTATGCCGATCCCGCGCAAATGAAGCGGCTGGTTCGCGCAGTGAAGGCAGCGGTGGGCGCGGAATATCTAACCACTCTGCACCTCCACAATACGCGCGGGCTAGGCCTCGCCAATGCGCTGGCGGGGCTGGAAGAAGGCATCACCACGCTGGATGCCTCGCTCGGCGGGCTGGGCGGCTGCCCTTATGCGCCGGGCGCTTCGGGCAATCTGGTGACCGAAGATCTGGTGCTGATGTTGAATTCCATGGGGCTAGTGACCGGGATCGACCTTGAAAGGTTGCTCAAGGTCCGCAGCATCCTGTCCGAAGCCCTGCCCGGCGAGCCGCTCTATGGCTTTACGCCCGATGCCGGGCCGATGCTGGACTATGACCAAAGGATAACGCGATGAGCGCTCCCACCCCGCTTGCCGGCATCCGCGTCATCGAGTTCACCCACATGGTAATGGGCCCCGCAGTAGGCCACATCCTCGCCGGGCTGGGGGCCGAAGTGATCCGCGTTGAGCCGATCGGCGGCGATAATACACGGCGGCTGCTGGGCTCGGGCGCAGGCTATTTCCCGATGTATAACCGGGGCAAGCAATCGATCTGCCTCGATCTAAAGTCACCTGAGGGATTGGCCGTAGCAAGGGATCTTGCCGCCGGTGCCGATGTGCTGGTTGAGAACTTCCGCCCCGGCGCCCTGGACCGGCTGGGGCTGGGCTATGACACGCTAGCCGAAGCCAATCCGCGCCTGATCTATGCCTCTGAAAAGGGCTTTCTGCCCGGTCCCTATGAAGACCGCACCGCGCTCGATGAAGTGGCGCAGATGATGGGCGGGCTCGCTTACATGACCGGGCCGCCGGGCCGGCCGCTGCGCGCCGGGGCCAGCGTGATTGATGTGACTGGCGGGATGTTCGGCGTAATCGGCATTCTCGCTGCGCTGGAAGAGCGCCATCGCACCGGGCGCGGCCAGAAAGTCATCGCCAGCCTGTTTGAGACCACCGCCTATCTCGTCGGGCAGCATATGGCGCAATTTGCTGTCACCGGAAAACCGGCAGCGCCGATGCCCGCGCGGGTTTCGGCCTGGGCAATTTATGACGTGTTCGAAACGCGCGACGAGCCGGTGTTCATCGGCGTGGTCACCGATGCGCTGTGGGAGAAATTCTGCCGTCTGTTCGGGCTTGATGACCTTTGGGCGGACGAGGGCCTGCGCGCCAACAATGCCCGCGTGCTGGCGCGCGACCGCATCCTGCCGCCGATCCGTGCGTTGGTCGGCGGCATGACCCGCGACGAGGTCGTGGCCAAGCTGGAAGGCAGCGGAATGCCGTTCGCGCCCATCGGCAAGCCCGAAGACATGTTCGACGATCCGCAACTGGCGGCGGGCGGGCTTGAGCCGGTCACACTTGATAATGGGACGCAAACCCGCCTGCCGACAATCCCGTTGCAGATGGATGGCAAGCGCCCTGGCTCTGCGACAAGTCTGCCGTTGCCGGGCGCGGACAGCCACGCCGTGCTGAGCGCGCTGGGCTATCCGGCAGCACGAATCGACGAACTTATATCCAGCGGCGCAGTGGGCGCGGCATCTTCAGTGGAGCCTACAACATGACTGACACCAATGACGAAACCTATCTGATCGGCCGCCGCGCGCTGATGGCCAGCGGGTTGGCTTTGGGCACGGCGGCGGCATTGCCAGCCAGCGCCGCAACCAGCACTCCGAGCAGCGGCATGCTGCGCGAGGACGGCATTCCGGCAGACCCGGCACTGCGCTCTGCCATCGTGCGCCGTATGCGCCATCGCACGGACACTGGCATGGTGTTCTGGTGGTTTCGCGGGCGCAATTATGCCCAGCAGGGGGCAAATCTGACGCCGATGTGCGAGCTGATCTTCGGTGCGATGGCCAGAGTCATGCCCAGAGCTGACGGCGGCATGGATCTGGTGCAATACGAACTGGGCTTTCGCACCGCGCCCGATTCCGGCGTGCGCGCAGAAAAGCTGCGCAACCCGATTACCGGCGAAATGATCGATGTGCCCTTTGCGCCGGTCGGCCCTTCGCGGGTGCACTATTCGCCGGACAATGTCGTGCAATTGCCGCCGCAGATGGGCGGGTCGCGGTTCACCGTAGAACATGTGCCTGAGCTGTTTTACCGGATAGGTGACCAGATCTGTTTCCAGACGCACACCCGCGCGGTCTCGTTCGTGCCGGGCGCGCCCAACCGGGTGCTCAACGACATGAGCATGATCTGCAGCCCGGCGCGCGAGGCGCTGAACCCTCGCATGACTTTCGCCAGCGCCACTGCGCATGGCACCGATGTCACCGACTATGCGCGCTGGTGGAAGATGCCGCCGGGCATGGGCAGCCAGACCCTGCGCAGTGTCGGCCAGAAAGTCCGTCGTTTCGAGGACATGCCGAAAGACTGGATCGCGATGGTCGCCAAGGCCGATCCGGCGATGGCGGCGAACCCGCTCTCCGTGCTGGAACGCGCCGAGGCGACTTACAAGAATTGATATCCACTTCCTCCCCAAGCAGTGCCTGGGGAGGAAAGTGCCGCGCTCAGAGCGGCTTCACCGTGCCGAGGAAACAGATCCCGGCAATCGTGATCCAGTAAACATAGGCCATGACCCGGCCATAAACGAATTCGCGCTCCAGCGCGGCTTCCTCGGCCGGGTTCGGTCCCAGCGCCAGCACCCGGAAGCGCTTGGTCCATTGGCGCATGATCCAGCGCAGGCCAAGGCCGATCACCAGGGTGAAGCCATACAACGTGAACTTCAGCGCATACCAGCGCATGCCTTCGCTTGCTTCGAAGGGGCCATGGCCCAGCAGCGAGGAAATTCCGGTGACAAAGATCACCGGGATCAGAACCCAGCGGATTTTCTCGTCCAATTTGGTGAGTGCAATGCCGAAATCGGTCTCGCGCTTGATGAATGCGCCCCAGCACAGGCCCAGCCAGCCCGCAACGAACAGCCACATGGCCGTCAGATAGCCGCCGCCATAGGGTTGCAGCCCATAGATGTTGCCCATGTGCAGCCCCAGGGGCAGCAGCAGGATGATGCCGGTGCGCGCCAGAATATCGATGCGATAGGCGGTTTCCATGTGCCGGTGCCGCTCTTCCATCGAGAGCTTGCGGTTGATGATGTTGAAGCTGGTCTGGAAGATGGCCCATTCGCCGCCCAGCCAATAGACCATGCACAAAATGTGCACCCAGCGCAGAATCAGAACTTCTTCCATCGCGAAATCCTTCAGAAATCTTGCAGCAGCCGGCCGAGCCCGGGAATTCGGTCCTCGATCCCGCAGGCGCGCAAGGCGTGCCAGTATGTTGCGGTGTTGATTGCGAGCACCGGCTTGCCGAGTTTCGCTTCGTATTCGGCGGCAAGGCTGACCATCGACAGATTGGTGCCGACCTGCACAATGGCATCGACATCAGGTCCATCGAGATGCGCGATAACCTCGCGCAGCCGGTCGGGCGTGACTTTGGCGATGTCCGTCCAGCTCTTGCATTCGAGCGGCACATCACGGACCACCGCGAAGCCCGACTCCTCCAGAAACCGGCGCACTTCCGCATTGGCGACGGGGTAGTAAGGCGAAACGAAGCTGACGCGCTTCACCCCGCCATAGGCCTTCAGCGCCGCAGCGACCGATTCGGACCCGATCGAGGCGCGAATGCCGGCCACGGCCTCAACCTTCTTCTTGAAATCGATGCTGCCCTGAACGCCGCCATAAAACGTGATCGCCGACATGCCGAGCACCAGATAGTCCGGGCGGCAGGTCATCACCGAACGCACCGCGTCCATCGTGTTTTCAGCAATCGCGGTGGTGCCGGCGATGAAATCCTCGTTATTCAGCGCGACCGGGTCTTCAACGAAAATGCGCGAGAAATGGTTGGTCACGCCTTCGGGGCGCATCCGCTCCATATCGGGCTGGACCACCGTGTTGGTTGACGGTGCGACGACGCCGAGCAGCGCTCGCCAGCCAAGGACGTCCCGTCCGGTCACTGGCGCGGTCGCGCTCACTGGATCGCTGCGGCCTGCGCCAGGCTCTCGAACATCGCCTGCCGCATCAGATAGGCGCGCCGACGGGTATCGTCAGAGGCGATCGCCTGCATTGCCTCGCGCTTCTGCTGGTGAACAGTAACGTTGCCGCTCTTCATGTAGGCCATGTTCTCGATGGTCTGGGCCTGGGTGAAATCGTGGGTCACCTTGCGGCGCTGGCGGTCATAGAGTTCGAGCGCGCCGTTGGTCTTGCCCGACTTCAGCGCTGGCTCCAGTTTCTCGAACAGGTTGAAGGCATCATGGACGCCCGAATTCATCCCAAAGCCACCGAGCGGATTGTTGAGGTGCGCCGAATCGCCGGCCAGAATCACCCGGCCCTGGACGAACGACTTCGCCACGCGCTGATGCACCCGATAGAGCGTGCGGTGCTGGGTTTTCACTGCGGCCCCATCGCCCACCAGCCGGTCGAAGATGCCATTTTTCACCCGGTCGCTGCGCAATTCGTCATCGCCTTGCGAGGCATCGGTTGGCACCAACACCCGCCACACTGACGGCACGCGCAGCAACACCAGCCATTCCTCGGGATCGGAGACATAGTTGACATTGGCGAGGCCTGGCAGGTGGTCGGCCAGTTCCAGTTCGGTCGACAAACACAGGAAGCGCTCGGGATATGTGAACCCGTCGAATTCGATGTTCAGCCACTTGCGCACGATGGAATTCGCCCC
Source organism: Novosphingobium sp. (assembly GCA_031411415.1). Classification (GTDB taxonomy): domain Bacteria; phylum Pseudomonadota; class Alphaproteobacteria; order Sphingomonadales; family Sphingomonadaceae; genus Novosphingobium. The sequence goes on along the minus strand of JANOBA010000472.1, from coordinate 32,302 downwards.
GTCCGCGCCGATCAGGTAATCGCAGCGCAGCTGGTCGATGCCGGTCATGGTTTCGGTCCACAGGTCGACGCCCGTGTCGTCCTGCTGGAAAGTCAGCAGCCGGCTGCCGAAGCGCACTTGCGCATTGGGGTATTTTGCCAGTCCATCGGCCAGCGCACGTGAGAGGTGATACTGCTCGCACTGAATGCGGAACGGATAGCGGGTGACATCGCTGAGTTCAGCCATATCAAAAGCAATCGTTTCGCCAGAGCTGCGATCGCGCCAGTGATAGACCGGAGCTTTCAGCCCGCGCTCAAGCAGCAGCGGCGTGATGCCGATGGCGTCGAGCTTTTCCAGCGTCGGCGGATGAAAGGTCGAGGCGCGTAAGTCTTGCGCGCAATCTTCCCCGGCTTCGAGCACGATGACATCGAAGCCGGCCTGGGCCAGCAAGGTTGCCATAACCGTGCCCACCGGACCCGCTCCGGCAATCGCGACCTGGCACCGTTCAATTGCACTCATTCCAGGCGAACTCCACTCTCAGGATTGGAGCTCGATATGGACCGCGTGCGGGGAAGAAGTGGGGGGAATCGCAAGAAATATCCGCCTTGCGGTGATAAACTGGCCGCAATGGCCTTGGTTACCATGCTTGGGGCCATGTTCGGGCGGCAAACGGCGCGAGACTGGCCGCGAATTCAGGAAGAAACCGCCATGACCAAGAAGCTGACCGGATTACTGGCCGCAGGCGCGGCAATGGCCTTGCTGGCAGCCAGCACGGTGGCGGCCGGCCCTCTCGATCCGGCGCCCGAAGCCGTCTATCGCCAACGATTCGAGACATATCTGCGCGATCCCGGCAATTATCCCTATGCGCCGATGGAAAGGCTGGCTGGCGCCCGGCATCATTCGCCGCTGCGCCAGGCGCGGGTGCCGACCATTGCCGCCGCCGCACTGCAATCGGCGCGAGCCTATGCCGCGGCGAATCGTTCGAGCGCGTTCATCGTCTGGCGCGATGGCCGGATCGAGACTGCCATGTATGCCGCCGGGATGACGGCGCGCACGCCGCTGGTCTCAAAGTCGCTGTCCAAGCCGCTGACCGCGATTGCTGTGGGCCGGGCGATCAGCCTTGGCAAGATTCGCTCGCTGGACCAGCCGCTTGCCGAATTGATCCCAGAGCTGGCCGGAACGCAAAAGGGCCGCATTCTGGTGCGGCACCTGCTCGATATGCGCTCAGGCATGCTGGATCAGGGCTTCAGCACCGATCCGCAACATCCGCTCAACCGCTGTTACCTTTCGACCGACCACGGCAAATGTATCGTCGATGATTATCCGATGCTGGCCGAGCCGGGCACGCGCTATGCCTATGCCAATGCGCCAAGCGATATGGTCGCGCTGGTGATCGAGCGCGCCACCGGCCGGCGCTATGGCGAATTCGTCAGCCATGAAGTGCTGGGCCCGATTGGCGCGCTGGGCGGCACGATCTGGGTGGACCGGCCGGGCGGTCTCGCCCATTCTGGCTGCTGCACCTATCTGCCCGCCGAGACGTTCCTGCGCATGGCGATCCTGCTGCTGGATGACGGGACATGGCAGGGCCGCCGCCTGCTGCCGCCGGGCTATGTCGCCGAAATGCGCAAGGGCACAGCCCAAAACCCCAGTTTCGGCCTCGGTATCTGGCTTGGCGAGCCTTACCGCCAGCGGCGCGGCTTTGGCGCGCCGGGCACGGCGGGGCCGCAAGTGCTGCACAGCGAGGCCTATCTTGATCCGGGCCTGTTCCTGTTCGATGGCAACAACACGCAGACGGTCCACATCTCGCCGCGCCACCGGCTGATCTTGCTGCGCATGGGCCCACCGACACCCGCCAGCCCCGAATGGGACAATGCCTATCTGCCGAACTTGCTGATCAGGGGGTTGCAGGGGTCGCACTGACCCGGTCAAGGAAAGCCTTGAGATCGCGGGTAAATAGCTCCGGGTTTTCCCACATCGGGAAGTGGCCGAGGCCGGGATATTCGATGAGTTCGACCTTGGTATTGGTGAACCGCCTGACGCTGGCCTGCGCCCCTTGCGAGATGACAGTGTCATAGCCGCACCATTGCAGCAGCACGGGAACACGAACGGATTCGGCGACCGCGCCGACATCGCTGGTCTTGAACAGCTGGGCGTTGGCGGCAATGTAGGCGGCCTGGCGATCCAGCGCGCCGGGCAGGTTGTTCATGTCGCGCATACGCTCGGCGATGCGCGGGTCGGGCGCAAAGCTGGGCGGGGTGGTGTCCTTGAGCACCAGATTCCAGAACGCCGCAGGCCGCCAGTCTGGCACCAGCGCCTTGTGGAAGGCGAGCATCCAGCGTAGCCGCCAATCGACCTTGCGGGTCTGGCTGGGCCGCTCAAGCGGGAGCATCGAGAAGGCCATGGCGGTGGCATGGCCCGGAAAACGCCGGTTGTATTCGAGCGCAACATTGCTGCCATTGGAAGTGGCAACCACGGCGAACCGGTCATGCCCCAGCGCGCGCATCAGCCCGTCCATCAACTCGGCGGCGCGCGGCGTGGAATAGACGCCCTTGGGGTCGGGGCCGGACAGGCCATAGGGCGGCCAGTCAAACCGCACGACGCGGTAGCTGCCCTTCAGGCGCGCCGCGACTTCGTCCCATTCGCCAAGGCTGACGATGCTACCGTGGAGCAGCACGACGACCGGCCCCGCGCCTTCTTCGCGGACATGGATTGGTACACCGTCGATCGTGATAAAATGCGAAGGCGGCCCGGCCCAGCGGGCGACGGCCTCGGCGCGGTCGGTCTCGCCCCAACCCGCGCGCAGGGCCAGCACGCCTCCTGCCAGAATAGCCAGCACGAGCAGGAGTGCGATGCTCAGCCGCTTCATTCCGCAAGCCCCAGGGAGGCACGCAAAGTCCGCCCCGGATAATCGCGGCGCAAGCGCCCGGCGGCCTGCAGCAGCGGCACCACTTCATCGACGAACAGTTCCAACTCGCCGGGCATGTAAGCGGGCTGGAGGGTGAAGCCATCGCAGGCCCCCGCATCGATCCATGCGATCATCTGATCGGCTAGCTGGCGCGGCGTGCCGCGAAACACATTGTGCCCGCGCGGGGTGCGGACATAGCGACTGGCGAATTCTCCGAGTGACAGCCCTTCCTGCGCCGGCTTTTCGAGCGACCGGGCGACATCTTCCCTGGGCAGAATTGTGGCCGCGAGGATCGCTTCCACCGGGATCGGCGCAGCGGGATCGAAAACTGTGAGATCGCAGGCCAGCGATTCGCTGAGATATTCGATGCACAGCGCCTCGTCTGCCAGCGCCAGCAGCGCTTCGTCCTTGGCCACGGCCTCCGCCTCGCTGCCGGCGAGAATGAACGACAGGCCGGGCATGATCCGCACGCCATCGGGATCACGGCCCTCGGCAGCGATGCGCGCGCGCATGTCGCCCCGGAAGGCGATACCGGCCTCGATTGTCGCGGCGGGGCAGAAAATTGCCTCGGCGGTGCGCGCAGCGAATGTGCGCCCGTCGCCGGACTGGCCAGCTTGCACTAGCACCGGGCGGCCCTGCGGCAGGGGAAGTGCGGCGGAATCCCAGAGTTCGCAGGCCTGCTCCACGAATTCAGCGGCGCGGGCATAGCGCTCCGCCTTTTCGGGAAAGCTCGCCGCGCCAAAATTCGCCGCTGATGCTGGGTGCGCGGTGGTGACGATGTTCCAGCCTGCCCGCCCGCCGGTGATCCGGTCGAGCGTGGCGAAGCGTTCGGCCAGCGCGGGCACGTCGTTGTAAGTGGTCGAGACAGTGGCGACGAGGCCGATATGCTCGGTCACCGATCCGATGGCGGCGAGCAAGGGGACTGGATCGAGTGTCGGCATTGCCAGCCGTTCCGGCGTGCGCCCACCCGCTCCGCGCGATTGCAGCTGGTCGCCATAGACGATGGCATCGAAGCGCCCGCGCTCGCACAGCTGGCCGATGCGGCGGTAGTAATCCATGGTGAAGACCCCCGCCGGGTCTGCGCCGGCATGGCGCCAGCCGCTGGGATAATGGCCGATGCCTTGCAGGAAGGCCCAGAGGTGGATTTGCCGGCTCATGCCGCACCTCCCTTCAATATGGCGATGGCGGCGAGGTCATGCTCGGGATCGCACAAGGCGTAATGCACGCCATCGGCACCGTCCGGCACGGGATCGCCCACAGCGACCTTTGCCAGCACCTGCTTTGCCTGCGCCGTCTCGCCGGGTCCGGCCAAAGCCACGTCGGCATCTTCCAGCGCCAGCGGGCATGCGCCATCGATCACCAGCAGCGGATGCCCTTGCGGCGGGCGCATGGCATTAACCGGCCCCGTTACCATGAAGAACGGCCCTGCATAATTGCTCGGCTTGACCTTGCTCGAATCGAGATAGCGCCCGCTGGCCTTGTCGATGATCAGCGTATCGGGCTCCCAGCCGTCCCACAGGCTGCGCGCCGCCGCGACCATATCCTCGGCCATACCGGCGGGCGCACTCGCTGGCACCGGGCACCAGCCGGAACGGCCCTCGCACAGGAAGTCTATTGCCGAGAGCGCGCGGGCGACATGGAAGGGATGCGCGGCGCTGGCCGGAACTGTCGCGACAATGTGCATTCGCCGGCAACGCGGCGCGGCCCATGCGGCGAGCACCAGCGGATCGAAAGGCAGGCTATCCGGCCCGCCAAGGATCAAAATATCGACGCCTGCCGCTTCCGCCTGCGTCAGCCTTGCCGAGGCCCATGCGGGATCATTCAGCCGGGGATCGGCAATGGTTACAGCAACTATCATACGACCAATATCGCCTCAAAGCTGGAGTGGATGCATGTCGCACCGCCTTCGGTGATCAGCATCAGGTCTTCGCAATGCGCCGAGCCGCCGATGCCGGTATCAAGCACCGGGCAATCGACGCTGATGATCATGCCGGGCTCCAGCACGATATCGGGCTTGCGCCAGAAGCCGCCGCGCACTTCGCCGGGCTCGTCAGTGTGGGCGAGGCCGACGCTGTGCGGCCCGAAGCCAATGAGCGTATCATGGCCGCCATTGCGCAGCGCCGCTTGTCCCAGTGCGATGATTTCGGAATAGCGCAGCCCCGGGCGCAGCTGTTCGCGCACACTTGCCCAGGCAAACGCGGCGGCCTGCGCGGCGCGGGCAGCGCCGGCCAGCGGCTCGCCGATGAACACCGTCCGCGCGAAATCGCCGTGATAGCCCATGAATGCACTCACCCCGTCGAGGAACAGCGCTTGCCCATCGCGTAGGACCGAGCTGGAAAGGTCAGACGAGACCCGGTCGACATTGAGGAACACCGCCGCATTGCCGCGCTGCGCCGCCTCAAGCCGGAACTGCCGCTGCAATTCATGATGCGCCGCGCCCGCCCGCGCCGCGCGGCCCACCGCCAGCAGAGCCGCTGCATTGACTTCCGCCGCGCGCGACATCAGCGAAACCTCCAGCGGCGATTTGATCAGGCGAATCTCGCGCAGGATGTTGTCAGCCGGCACGGCCGCGCCGGGATGATCGTGGCGGGCCATGACCGCGCCGATCACCGGGTCGTCGAAGCCCACACGCCCTTGCCACAAGCCCATATCACGCATGGCGGTGACCAGCGCCGCTCCAGCATCGCGCGATGAAGCACGTGCAGCATCGGCATGCGCGGTCGCTTCGTGGCGGTGCGTCTCGAGTCCGCTCAGCGGCGCCAGCCCGCGATCCGGGCACAGCGTCATCAGCGGCGCAGGCGTGAAATCGCCGTCATCGCCAAGGTCGGCAAATGTCCAGCACTGCACGTCGCCGCGCGTCCGCCCGTCGGCCCAGGTATAGTGGTGCAGGAACCGGCTGATCACGAGGCCCCATTCGCCGGGGCGCTGGCGGGAGAGCAAGGCGAAGGCGCCGGGCGGCTGGCCGGCACGGGTGCGGGCAATTTGCGGCGTATAACCCAGCGCATGGAACAGATTGACCGGCTGGCCAAGCACCAGACCGTCAAGCTGGTGGCGCTCCATCACAGCAACGGCGCGCGCCATGTTCATCGGCCCTTCGCGCCCCAGCGCGGCGAGCAGATCAGCATCGGCAGGGACAGTCGGCAGCACCATGGCGGCACTATCAGCGCGGCTTGGCCCTGCGCGGACCAGCGCTGCGCAGCCTATCCGCCTGTTGGAGACAGTCGCCTTCGCTTCGGAGATTGCCGGGCCTGCGGTTAGCCATGCGGGTATGAACACAACCGGTGAGATCGAACGCGCTTTCGTGCGCCTTGATGAAGGCCAGGTGCATCTGCGCCGACTGCCGGCCAGTGGCCCCGGATTGCCACTGCTGTTGTTCCACGCCTCGCCCGCCTCATCATGGTTCATGGCTGGGCTGATGCTCGCATTGCGCGCCGCTGGGCATGAGGGTGAGATTATCGCACCCGATACGCTGGGCAACGGCGATTCCCCGCCGCCAGCTGTGGCCGAGCCGGACATCGCCTACTTTGCCGACGCCATGCGGCGCATGTGCGATGCGCTGGGGATTGCCAAGGCGGACCTCTATGGCACCCACACCGGCGCGAGGATCGCCTGCGAATTTGCCGCGGCCTATCCCGATCGCACTGGAAAGCTCGTGCTCGACGGGATCACCGAATACCCCGACACCTTCCGCGAGGAAGTGATCGCCAACTATGCCCCGTCGGTGGAACCTGATGAATATGGCCGCCACCTGATCTGGGCGTTCAATTTCTGCCGCGATCAGGCGCTCTATTTCCCGCATTTCAAAAAGGGCCCGGAAACCCGGCTGGGCGGAGCAATGCCGCCGCCCGCAGTGCTGCACCGGATCACGCTCGATGTGCTCAAAGCGCTCGATACCTATCCCAAGCCCTATATCGCCGCCTTCCGCTATCGCGCCTTCGAGCGCATGCCGCATGTTCGGGCAGCCACGCTGCTGCTAAAGCCGGAGAACGAGTTGGCGCTGCTCAACCAGTCGGTCGAAACGGCGCTGGACTTGCTCCGCCGATCGCGCGCGCAGACCGTGGCAGCAGGCGATGCTCCCAAGGCTGCGGCCATCGCGGCGTTCCTGAAGGAAGACGGCCAATGAGCAGCAGCATCTCAGAGCGCCTCAGCATGAAGCTGTGCCTCGGCTTCAGCATCGGCACGGTGGGCGTCTCGATCATGCTCAACGCGGTGACTGCCTATTTCCCGGCTTTCATGTCCACTGTGCTTGGCCAGTCGCCCGAGATTGCCGGCTACCTGCTGATGGGCTCGAAGCTGTTTGACGCGGTGATCGATGTCGCGGTCGGCACGATGAGCGACCGCACGCGTTCGCGCTGGGGGCGGCGCAAGCCCTGGCTGCTGGCGGGAGCCCTGCTGTCAGCCATATCGTTCCTGCTGATTTTTGCGCCGCTGGTCAGCACCGAGGCTTCGCTGGTGCCCTATATGATCGCGGCGCTGCTGATCTACAGCCTCGCCTATTCGCTGTTCAATGTGCCCTACATGGCAATGCCGGCCGAGCTGACCAACGGGTTTCACGAACGCACGCGGCTGCTGTCGGTGCGCACAGTGTTTGTCTCGCTAGGGCAATTGCTGTCGATGGCGGGCACGGCCGCGCTGATCGAGCGCGGCGGCGGCGGGGCGCAAGGCTATGCGACGATGGGCTTGGTAATGGCGCTGATCATCGGCGGCGCGATGACCGCAACGGCGCTGGCAGTGCCGGTGCAGCATGGCACCCCGCCGCGCGCCGGCGGGCATATGCCGACCGGCAGCCAGCTGCGCGCGATCTTCAAAAATCGCCCGTTCATGCTGCTCCTCGGCGCAAAAATCTTCCAGTTCCTCGCCTTCGCCAGCATCGCCTCAACTGGCGTGCTCTATCTGCTCAACGTGCTGGAGGTCGGCTATTCGGGCCAGATCGTGATGGCAGTAACGCAGAATATCGTAAGCGCGCTGACCATGCCGCTGTGGGTGCGGCTGGGGCGGCGGCTGGGCAAGCGGCAGACCTATTTTGTCGGCGTGGTGCTGTTCTGCATTGGCGCGCTAAGCTGGCTGACGGCGGACACGGACATCACCACGGCGGGCATCGTCTGGCGCGCCATCATCAGCGGCGGGGGATCGGGAGGCATCATCCTGATGTCGGTCTCAATGCTGGGCGATACGCTGGCCTATGACCGGTTCGTCACCGGCGAGGGCCGCGAAGGCTTGCTGTCGAGCACCATCGCGGTGATCGAGAAAACCAGCTTTGCCTTTGGCGTGGCGGTGCTGGGCATTTTCCTCAAGCTGTTCGGCTATGTGCCTTCTTTCGGCGGCAAGCTGGTCGAGCAGCCGGAAAGCGCGGTGATGGCGCTCAAGCTGGGCTTTGCCGTGCTGCCCGCAGCGATCTATGTGATCAATGCCCTGTTCCTGTGGCACTATGATCTGGATGAAGCCAAGCTTGCCGCTGCCGAGGCGGCGGCGGCGGCCACGCAGGATACCCCAAATGTCTGACTTCGATCTGGTGGTACGCGGCGGCACCTTGGCCGATGGCACAGGCGGCGAACTGCGCGAGGCCGATGTCGCGGTGTCGGACGGCAAGATCGCGCAAGTCGGCCAGATCGCCGGCAGCGGCGCGGAGGAAATCGACGCGCGCGGCCTGCTGGTGACACCGGGCTTTGTCGATCTGCACACGCATTATGATGCGCAAGTCACCTGGGACAACCGCTTTCTGCCCTCGACCAACCACGGCGTCACATCGGTGCTGCTCGGCAATTGCGGCGTCGGCTTTGCGCCGTGCCGGCCCGAACAGCGCGAGACGATGATTGATGTGATGGAAGGCGTCGAGGAAATCCCCGGCATTGTCATGGCCGAGGGCCTGCCGTGGAACTGGACCAGCTTTCCCGATTTTCTCGATGCCATCGAAGCGCGGCACATGGACGCCGATTTCGCCGTCGCGGTGCCACATATCCCGGTACGGGTTTTCGTCATGGGCGAGCGCGGCGTGAACCGCGAGCCGGCAACCTCGCAGGACATGGCAGGCATGGCGACGCTCGTTGCCGAGGGCATGGCGGCGGGGGCTTTCGGCTTTTCGACCACCCGGGTAATCAGCCACCGCACTGCCGGCGGCCAGCAACTGCCCGTCACCACCGCTAGCGAAGACGAGCTGATGGCGATAGCTCTGGCGATGAAACCGCACGGCAAGTCGCTGTTCATGACCGCCTCCGAATTCGACACCGCCAATGGCTATTCCGCCGAATTCCGCCTGCTGGAACGCATCGCCCGCGAATCGGGCCACACGGTCACGTTCCCCTTGTTGCAATATAACGAGGCGCCAGACCGCTGGCTGGAGATCGCCGAGGCTTGCGCGGCGGCGCGCAGCGGCGGAGCAGACATGCTGGGGCAGGTCGTGGCGCGGCCGGTGGGTGTGTTGCTGGGCCTGCAACTGACGCTCCACCCGTTTCGCGGCTGCCCGTCATACGATGCGATTGACCATCTGCCGCTTGCCGAACGCGTGCGCGAAATGCGCACCTCCGAGCGCCGCAGCGCGATCCTTGCCGATTTCGAACTGCCGCTAGATCCAGGCCTTCCCGGACTTATGCGCCAGATCCACCTGTTTTACCCGATGGGCAGCAATCCCGACTATGCCCCGCCCGAGGCGATACGCTTCCCGGCAATTGCCGCGCGCGAGGGCAAGAGCCTTGCCGAATGCGCCTATGACGCCCTGCTCGAACAGGACGGCGAGGCGATCCTCTATCTGCCTGCACGCAACTATACCGATTTCACCCTCGACACGGTCGAGGCGATGCTGCGCCGCGAGGATACGGTGCTGGGGCTGGGCGATGGCGGCGCGCATGTCGGCGCGATCTGCGATGGTTCAATGCCGACTTTCCTGCTGGCGCACTGGGCGCGCGGCGGCAAGTTTTCGGTGCCTGAGGCAGTGGCGATGATGACCGGGCACACCGCGCGAGTTTCCGGCTTTGGCGACCGGGGCATTGTCGCGCCCGGCATGAAAGCCGATCTCAACGTGATCGACTACGATGCACTGCGCCTGCACGCGCCGCGTGCGGTCTATGATTTGCCCGCCGGCGGACGCAGGCTGGAGCAAGAGGCGCATGGATACCGCGCGACGATTGTCTCGGGCGAAATTGTCGCGCGGGATGACCGGCCCACCGGTGCATCGCCCGGCCGGCTGGTGCGCGGGCGCCGGGCGGGGCCTGTCCATGCTGGCTGAGCCAGAACGCACCGAAGCCGCTTTCCCTGGCATTGGCCAATCCGCCTGGCCAATGCTGCTGCTGTTTCTGTCGGCGATTGTCTATTCGATCGACAAAGGCATCGTCGGCGTGCTGGCCGAACCGATCCGCCACGATTTTGCGATTGGCGACACCGAAATGGGCCTGCTGCTGGGGCTGGCCTACAGCCTGCTGAGCGGCGTGCTGGGCCTTGGTCTTGGGCATCTGGTCGATCGCTCGCACCGCTTCCGGCTGCTGGCGGGGTGCATACTGCTGTGGAGTTTTGCCACGATTGCCTGCGGCTTCGCGCGTGGGTTCGGCGATTTCTTCGTGTTCCGCATGCTGGTCGGGCTCGGCGAAGCCGCATTGGCACCCGCCGCCGTCTCGCTGATCGCCGACATGTTTGCTCCCGGCCAGCGCGGCCGGGCGCTGAGCGCCTATCTGATCGGGGCGAGCATCGGTTCGGGGCTGTCTTCAGTCATCCCGGGCTGGCTTGCGACGCATGATCTGGGGTTGCTGGCGGTCAGCGGCTGGCGCAGCGCATTTGTGGTCTGCGGTGTGCTGGGCATCCCACTCGCTGTCCTGCTTGCCTTCAATCGCGAGCCCGGGCGGCGCGGGCTGGCGAGCGGCGCAGTCGACCTCAGCGGCATTCCCGCCAAGCTCGCCCGGCTGTGGTCGATGCGCCGCCTTGTCGCCCCGCTGTTCGGCGGCTTCTGCCTGTTCTATGTCGCACTGATCGGCATCACCGCCTGGACCTCGGTGTTTATCGGGCGGCGCTATGGGCTGGCGTTGCCGCAGTTCGGGCCCAGCCTTGGCCTGATGCTGCTGGTCTCGGGGATGGGCGGCTATCTGCTGAGCGGGATGGTGGTCGATATGCCGTTCGCCCGTCGCAAGGGGGGGCGGATGCGCATTCTTGCGCTGCTGCCGCTGCTGGCGCTGCCCAGCGCCTTCGCCCAGCTTGCGCCAAGCTCAGCCCTCGCGCTGTTGGCCATCGCCGCTATCGGCACGTCGATGCCGGCCATAAACGTCGCGATGAATGCGACGATCCAGGATATCGTGCCCAACGATCTGCGCGGCTTCAGCCATGCCACGCTCGGCCTGCTGTCGGCGCTCACCGCTGGTGCAGGTGGGCCGCTGCTGGTGGCGAAAGTCGGCGAAATGACCGGCATCGGCATGGCATTCCTGATCGTCGGTGTCCCGGCGCTGATTGCCGCCAGTGCCTGCTTCTGGTTTGCGGGCCGGTCATTGGCCACTGCGCAAGCCGCCTAGTTCGCATCCTCCAGCGCCGCCGCGGCCCGCAGCAGCGGGAACAAGTCGCGGCCATATTCGATGATGTCCTGCGCCGGGCGGAAGCCCCGGATCAGGAACCGGGTCACCCCCATGCGGTAATAGTCCATCAGCGCCTCGGTCACCTGTTCGGCGGTGCCGACCAGTGTCGTCTGATTGCCGAACTTGCCGGCTGCGGCCTCAGTCACGCCCATCCACAGGCAGCGATCATGCCGGTTGCCGCTGGCGGCGGTGGCCAGCACCCGGTCGCCGGCATGGGTGTTGGCGCCGAAGTTCGACGGGCCCTTGGCGGCGGCGGGGTTCATCCGGTCGCGCATGGCGATGAATTCCTCGAGCACTTTGTCCGCCCTGCCCCAGGCTTCCGCCTCGCTTTCGCCGAGGATGACGATGACGGTCATCATGTGATCTAGTGTCCGCCCGTGCCGGCTTGCAGCGGCATCGGCGCGGTCTTTTGCGGCCGTGATATTGGCGAGCGAATCCCCGCTCATCGCGAATATGTCGGCCACTTCGCCGCAGGCATCGACCGAGGCATCGGACGTGCCTGCCCAGAACACCGGCGGGGCTGGCGACTGGAACGGCTTGATCGGCGCGAAGGCCTGATTGAAGCGATAGAATTGCCCCGCGTGGTCAATCGGCTCGGCGCTGCTCCACACCTTGCGCAGGATGCCGACATATTCGCGAGCGCGGGCGTAGCGATCATCCTTGGTCAGGAAATCGCCGTCAGCCTCCAGCTCCTTGTCGCTGGGCCCGGCAATGATGTGCACGCCGACGCGGCCCTTGCTCAGCCGGTCGACTGTCGCCAACAGGCGCGCGGCGGCAGTCGGCGCGATAAAGCCGGGGCGATGGGCAATGAGGAATTTGAGCCGCGTGGTCTGCGCGGCGACATAGGTGGCGATGGTGTGCGGATCGGGCATCAACGCGTTGTTGGCGATCAATACGCGGTCATAGCCGGCTGCTTCCTGCGCAACAGCGAAGGCGATCATCGCGTCGATGTTGAACTCGTCCTGCGGCGCCATGCTCAAAGGCGTTCCGGTATTATGGCTGACCATGCCGCAGATTTCGATAGGCATACTGCTTACTGTCCCGGACGCTGGATGGAGAGGTTGTTGGCGACGCAATCCTGCGCCGCCATGCCATCGGGGCAGGAACTCGCCCGGCTGCGCAGCGGATCGTCCTTGCCCAGCCGCACAGTCATCGCCATCACCGGCACGCGGCCAACCATGCGGCTGGTGTGGCCCTGCCCGGTCAGGTCCATCGCCAGCGCCGCGTCTCCGGCTCGCAGGCGATAGCGCCGGCCATCGCCAGTGCCGATTTCCATCTCGCCCTTGAGCACGATCAGCAGACGGGGCGTGCTGACCCGGTGCCAGTCAATGAACGTTCCGGGCGGCGAAATGCCGATCTCGGTGTCGGTAGTATAAAGCCGGCTGACGAGCGCGGCAGGGTCGCTCCCTGCGGCGGGAGGCAAGGTGATCTCGTCGAGATACGACTTGCCGTCGGCTGCGGCCATGATGCGCTTGATGATCACGCCAGCTGGCAGGCGCTCCCTCGCCTGCGCCGGGCTATGCGGCGTTGCGACAAGCCCGGCGGCCAGCAGCACTGCGGCAATGGCGCCCGTGCGCCGCACTGGCGCTTCGCGCAGGAACAGGCAGGCGAGCAGCGCCGCAACCGCTGGGATCAGCGCAATCGCGGCGATGATGCCGGTGGCCACGCTGGTGGGCTGCACGGTGCCGGCATCGCTCGCGGAAATGAACCCGGCCCAGGCCATGATTGCGCTGAACAGGAAGGTGCCGAGCGCACCGGTTGCTTTTTCAACCATGACGAACACCCCGGCCAGAATCCCGTCCTGCCCCGGCGCGTCCGGCGCCGCGCGCGCCTGATCCATCGTGTCGCTCAACATCGTGTAGAGCCCGAACATGATGCCGCCGAGAGCGAGGCCTTCAAACCCGCCGATCAATTGCAGCCATGGCGAGGGCTGGCCAATGGGCACGAGGAACCAGGCGAAGATCGCAACCATTTCCATGCATGCCGCCATGATCAGACCCTTGCGGCGCCCCACCCGCGCGGCGATGCGCACCCAGACCGGCTGCGAGGCCATCATCGCCAGCGTCTGCATCAGGAAGACCGAGCCGAGGCTGAAATCAGTCGCATGCAGCACATGCCGGGTGAAATAGGGGATCGCCGCGCCATGCAGCGCCAGCCCTGAAAACAGCACGACCTTGAAACCGATCAGCGCGCGGAAGGAGCGATTGGCGGCAACCGCGCGCCAGGCCTGCGCGAGGGTAAAATGGGCGCGGTCCCCAGTGTCATTTGGCACCGATTCGGCCTCGCCCTCGCTGTCGATCAGCAGGAATGTGGCAATGCCGCCAGTTGCGACAAATGCCGCGACCAGCCAGGCAAGCAGGGCATGGGCGGAACGGTCGCTGCCGAAACCTGCCAGCAGGAACGGTATGACGGAAGTCGCCGCCATGGTGCCAATCGATGAGCCGATAACCGAGAAAGTCATCAGCTTCGAGCGTTCGTCAAAATCCTGGGTGATCGCCCGGCCCAGCGCCAGATAGGGGATGCGAAACATCGTGTAGGCCGTGGAATAGATCAGCAGCGACAGGCATGACCACGCGATCCTGCCGCCATGCGCAAGGCCGCTCGGCACGTTGAACAGCATCGCCACCGAGACTGCCGCCAACAGCGCGCCCGCCACCAGATAGGGCCGATAGCGCCCCCACGGGGTTTTCGTGCGGTCGCTTGCTACGCCCATCAAGGGATCGAGGATCGCGTCATAGACCTTGGACAGCACCACCAGCAGACCGGCGACGCCAATCGCAATGCCCAGCGAATCGGTCATGAAGCGCATGTGCAGCAGGCTGACCGCCCCCACGAGCGCCGCCGAAGTGAATGAGCCGACGCTCCAGCCGATCATTGCGCGAAGTTTCATCGGCTGGTGACTTTGTCGAGGAAAGGCCGCGCCACTGCGGCGCTCTGGCCGCCGCATTCCTGCGGCAGCATATGGCCGCAATGGGCGATGACGCTCAGTTGCTTGTCTGCCGAGGCCAGCAAGGCCAGCGTCTGTTGACCGTGGGTTTCAGCAGAGGTTTCGTGGTCGCCGTCGGTCCACAGCAGCAGTGTCGGCGCGGTGATCGCCCGCAGATCGTCCGGTGTGCCCGCAAAGGCCAGTTTGCCACCGGCGCGCGGCCGATGCGGCCAGCCCTGCGCGCGGTTGTTGAGCTCGGTCCATTCGCGGACCAGCGCCGGCGTCACTTTGGTGGGATCGGCGAAATTCATGTGCAGGATCTCGTCCCAGAAGGCCTGCATGTGCCAGCCGCCCAGCCACTTTTCGATGGCCAGAACCCGCTTGAAGCGCGGTGTGAGGTGTGAAGTGTCCATCTTGATCGGCCCGGCGGCGATGTTGGCGAGGATCAGGCCCTGCACCCGCTGCGGATGCTGCGCGGCGAAATGGGCGACGCCCTCGCCGCTGCTCGAAGTGCCCGCCAGAACGAAGCGATCCAGCTTCAGCCGGTCGGCGAATTTCAGGATCAGCGCGGCTTCGGCATCGCCGTCATAGCGCGCCTCGGGACTGGGGCCGCTGAGGCCCATGCCGGGGCGGTCGAAACGGATCACGCGGAAGCTGCCGTTCAGCGCATCGGCCCAGGCCTGCCACTGGCGCAAGCTGGCGTAGGAGCCGTGGACCAGCACGATCGCCGGGCCGGAACCTTCATCGGCATAGTGCAGCTGCTGACCGCCCAGCATGACGTAATGCGAACCCGGAAGACCATAGCGGGCGCGCAGTTCTGCTTCGCCGGGTTGCAGCCAGCCGCTGCGCGCCGCGACGACAAATGCCGCAAAGCCCAGCAGGGCAACAGCGGCAATCGCCAGCAGGGTGCGGAAAAGCCGCATCACCGCTGAGCGCGCCCAGCTTGCCGAAACGCCCGCGCGCGCCGCACGGCATCGGCGCGGATGTCGGCATAGAACAGGCCGAAATCATGGTAATGCATCGAGCCGCCGGGCAAGGGCCTCATGTCCAGAGCCGGATCGGGCTCGACCACCAGCAGGCCGTTTTCGCAATGCGCCGCGACTTTGCCGCGCACCAATGGCCGAACCGCGCCAAATCCGGGATCGCCCGGCACGGCGCCCTGTGAGGCCCGCGCCGGGGCGGTAGGGCGGCGGGCATCGAACGTCAGCGGGTTGAAGCAGACCGACTGCTTGCCCGGCAGATCGCCGTATTTCGCCACGAACGTCGATTGCGCATAGCCGGCCGCCTTGGCGACATCGCTGCCGGCAAGAATGGCTTCGAACTGCAGCACGCAGCCGGTGTCCGCCGGGCGGACGCATGGGCGCACGTTCCTGAAGCGCCGCCCGAAATCGCCCTCGGCCAGATTGATGCCGATGATATAGGCGGCGACCATCTGGCGTTGCAGCGGCGTGCCATCGATCCGCCGCTCCAGCAGTGTCGCCATGTGGAAGGCGCCCTGGCTGTGGCCAGCGATGATGAACGGGCGGCCATGGTTTTCATGCGCCAGATACCAGTCGAAGGCGCGCTCGATATCGGAAAAGGCCAGCGCGAATGCCGCATCGCGGCCCGCCGGGCTGGTGAATGCCTTGGCGGTCGCCGCCCGGTAGCGCGGGCTGAACACGCGGCAGCAGGCGTTGAACACGCTGGCCTGCCGGGCGACGACGCTCTCATCGACCCAGCGGTTTTCGGCGGCGTCGGCAATGTCCTGATTCCAGACTTCGCGCGATTTCGAGGTGGTCGGATGAACATAGAACACGTCGACCCCGGCCAGCCGCGCAGCCGGCGTTGCGCCGCCGGGCACCGTTGCCGCTGCACCGGGACCGAATGGCCCTGCTGACCATGCGGCGGCAACCGAATAGTCCGGCGCAGGCGGCGCGATTGCCAGTATCTCGGCAGGTGTGGGCGCAGGCTGCGCACCGAGCGGCGCGGCGACGCACAAAGCCAGAAAGGCGGCCGGTCTGCGCATGATCTATCCCTTATATGTCGCTGATGGCCGCGCCAGTGCGGCCAGCGGATCTTCGAGTATGCTCGCATCATAGCTGCGCACCATCGCGGCCCAATCGCCGGGCATGTCGCGCAGCCGCATGGCTTTGCCGCCAATGCCGCGCAGCACGGTCGATCCGGGCCGGTCGCCCATGTTCATCCAGCGCGGCCAGCTGCCGACATCGCTGGCGGTGAGCCAGGCCGGGGCTGCCTTGACCTTGGGATCCAGCGCTTTGGCTGCCGGGCCATAAAACAGCGCGACATCGTTGACATGGCGATCAGCCTTGCCCGGCGTGATCACCCGCGAGGCCGCGCGGAACGGCGCGAAGAACGTGTCGCCGGCCACATAAGGCGCTTCGGGAAAGTGCTGAAACTCCAGCCGTGATCCACCGAATTCGCTTGGGACAGACGGCACCACGTCTGCCGAAAAGTGCAGCCGCGTCGGGCCCACGGGCGTGAACTGGACCGGGACAGTCTCGGCGGTATAGGGATTGCGAAATGTGTGCATTCGCACTGTGCCGCCCGGTTCCATGCGGAAGCCCAGCTCCAGCTGGAGCACGTCGAAGCCCCCATCGCTGCGACCGGTCACTTGCTGGATCGAGCCGAACACCATGTCGTAAAGCGGCGTCAGCGCGGCGTTAACGTCGCCATAGTAGGAGCACCGCAGCCACCAGAACACCAGCCCTTCGTCTGTGCGGAAGCGCAGCCGGCGCACTGCCTTTTGCAAGTCCGGCTTTTGCAGGTCCGGCGGCGAGCCAGCGGCATGTGCTGGCATTGCCGCCAGCGCAGCGCTGCCGGCCAGAAAGCTGCGGCGGGCCAGCTCTGGCAAAGTCAGCCCCGGCCCAGAATTTCGATCGCCGCGCGCTCGCCGCTTTCCATCGCCGCTTCCATGCCGATGTCGAGGCGCCGGGTGTGCTCGCCGGCAAAATGCAGCACTTGCCAGGGCTCCAGCATGGTGCGGGCATAGGCATTGACGTCACCGGGGGCGAGGCTGAAGCTGCAGCCTTTCTGCAGCGGATCGCGAAACCAGTCCTTGTATGTATTCACCCGGAGCAACCCACGTGCCGCAGGGCGCAGGCGATAGAGCTCCTCCAGCAGGAATGCCTCGGCAGCCGGGCGGTCATTGCTGGCAATTGCCGCGGCGACCTTGCCGACCAGCACGATCATCGCCCGGTGGCGGCCTTCGCCGGTGTGGTTGTCGATGGCCCAGAACATGCCGAGCGGTCCGTCGGTTGAAAACGAAGGCGGCAGGCCGTCTTCTTTCCAGAATGGCTTTTCGACCGCGAGATACATCCGCGCGGTGTTGGCATAGGGCATCGTGTTGATCGCTCGCCGCGCCACCGGATTGGCCGATCCGGTGATCTCGACATCGCGCAGCATGGTGAAGGGGATGGCCGAAATGACGAAGCGAGCATTGATGGCAGTGCCGTCGGTGCAGGTCACGGTGGCGCCGCGCGCTGTCATCGCGATCCGGCCGACGCGCTTGCCCAGCCGCACCGAGTCGCCCAGCTGGCCCGCCATCGCCTCGGTCAACTTGCTGGTGCCGCCGGCGATGTTCGAAATCATCGCGAGGCCATCGATCATCGTGCGATCATTGACCTCGCCGAAGGGGTGCAGCCGCCGCGCTACTTCCGTAGTCGTAGCAAGCTTGCGATCGATGCGCCCACGCACCTCCTCCTGCCACATCCGCAGCACCGAGGTTTCATCCATGCCAAGGCCGGGAACCGAATGCGCCGCCAGCGCAATCGCCGCCTCGCTGTGGCCCTTGCGGCGCATCAGTTCGCGCAGTGAAATGTCGTATTCGGCATATTTCGGATCAAGCCATTCGTCGACTTCGGTGAGCGGATTGTAGCGCGACGCCAGGGTCGAACCCAGCATGAACGGCGCGATCTTGCGCTCGTCGCCGACGCAGAGGTTGAGCGGATTGGCCTCCCAGGTCTTGGGATCGACCCATTGCCCTTGCAGGTGGCCGCCGAAAGTCAGCAAGTCGCGGTCTTCGGGGATCAGCCTGAGGTTGAGTTTCTGGCACATGTCGAGCACCCGAGCATAGCCGCGCCCGACCTGGCTGGCGCCGACATCGATCGGGCCATCGGCAGTCTGGACAGTATTGACCCGCCCGCCAACCCGGCTGCCGCCTTCGAGCACGACGACCTTGTAGCCCTGCTCGCGCAGCATCATCGCCGATTTCATGCCTGAAAGCCCGGCGCCGATTATCACCACATCGGTGCGGCTCGCAGCCAGCGCCATGCCCGGCGCCAGCGCCGCTGCGGCGCCCGCGGCGGCGCTTGAAACAACAAAACTGCGGCGCGTCAGCATCAGTCCGGACCCCTGTTATAAACCACAACACTGCGCCGCCCGCGCAATTTGGCGAGACGCAATGCGCTTCTTACCGCTCTGCGGATAGGCAGCGAAAGGTGCCAGAGGCTTCACAAGCCTTCGGTCAGATAGCGCGCAATTGCCTCGATCTGGGCGCTGGTAAGGCCGCTGGCCATCGGCGCCATCTTCCCCGCAGTCAGCGCCGCGACAATCTGCGGCCTTGGCAAGCGGGCCAGCACAGCGGCGGCAGGAACCCCGTCCGCACCCCTGGAATGGCAGGCCGAGCAGTAAGCCTCATACAGCGCCTTGCCCGGCGATATATGCTGGGCGGGCGGCGAGGAAAAGGCAGCGGGGCGCACATTCGCTGGCCTGGTTTGCGATCCAGCACGCAGCCCGAACGCCTGCAGCCGGTCAGTTCCCACCAGCACCATACCATCCACCACGGTGGGCTCGTTGTATTTGCCCGTGGGGAACAATTCGTCGCGGCTCCGCCACAGCAGCCGCAAAGTCAGCGCGTCGAACGCATAAAGCACCGCGCGCGGCGTATCGGGCTGGAACAGGTTCATCGATCGCGGCGCATTGGGGTCAATCAGCCAGACAATACCGCTCCGCCCGGCGTTGCTGGAGACCACCGGAGAGCCGGGATTCTGGAAGGTCTGCGTCATTTCCGCCTTGTCGATGCGCAGGAAGGCCGGCGCCCCGGCGCTGGTGACCAGCCGCACCCGCACGAGCCCCGGCGGCACGTTGATGCTGTAATCCGCGCCGGTCTTGCTGCTGCCGGTGAGGTAGAGCCAGTGCTGTCCGCTCGCGCTGCGAAACTGGGCGAGCGTGCTGCGGCTCTTGGCCGAATTCGTCATGCCGATCGAATCCGAATAGGGCCCGAACACGTTGACCGGCCCGCGCGAACCCAATGCCTGCTGCACTTCGGGCGCGAGCAGCGAGGTGTCGGTGGCAGGATCGCTGCTGCAGGCGTGGCGCTGGTTCGTGCCGCCGGGCATTTGGCCCCGGTCGAGCAGATAGACATTGCCCTGCTTGCCGCCGCCCAGCGCCAGCAATTGCGGTGTGCTGCTGGAACCTGCCGCAAGGTCGATTATCACCGCACCGCTGCCGCCGATGTCGATATCGGATGCCGCCGTCTGGCAATAGTTGAAAGGCGTGTAGGTTCCGGTCAGCCGCAGCCCGGCAGCGGCCTGATCGCTGAACTGGAGGATCGATTGGCCCCAGTGGCCGGCACTTTCGGGGAAGACCCCCGCAATGCCGCGCTTTGCCAGCGTATAGCCAAAATTCGCCCCCGTTGCGATGTAAACCCGGCCCTGGGCATCAAGGCTCGCGCCGCTTGATCCCCACATGCCGCCCTGCTCTTCCGCCTGCGCCGCCGTGGAAGAAAAGGCGCTGGCGACCCCCGGCGTGGCAGTATCGACCGAGACCAGCCAGCCCTGCTTGTCCGGTCCGAAGGCGACATAAAGCCGCGCGCCGTCGCTGCTCAGGTTCAGCGCACCGCGCTGGATATGGACCTCGCCATCCAGATAGCGGTTGCCGCCGTTGCGATTGATTCCGGGCCGGTTCAGCGCCGCCGCATTGATGGCCAGCGGCCAGCCGGGCGCTTCCGCCCCGGTCCGCAGATCGAGCGCATGCACCTGCCATGCCCAGCCATCATCGGTGCAGATCGTCACATAAAGCCGGCTGCGCGCAACGTCGATCACCGGGGTGCTCAGATTGCCCGTCTCGCCCTTGGCGCACGGTTCGGCGGTCAGCCGGGTGCGCCACAGAATGGCCCCCGGCGAGGTGCCGCCTGATCGCGCGGTGTTGATCGCATAGGCATAGCCCGAGGTGGTCACGACGAAGGCGACCGAACGGCGCGCGCCCGCTGTGAAATCGAGCGCGGAGACATAGAGCGGAGTGGCGAACAGGCGCGGCGGCACACCTTCATACGCATCGAGCCGGGGGGACTGCCACAGCAGACCGAACCGGCCCGAGGCCACATTTTGCGGGTTCAGGCGGGTTTCGGCATCATTCCAACCGCTCCGGCTTGCGTCGTGATGATAGGTCAGCTTGTCCGTCGCGATAGCCGGCGCGGGCATGACCGCAGCGGCCAGCATGGCGGCAATCGCCGTATTCACCCGCGCGCGGCCATGGGCCAACGCGATCACATTCACGGCTGCGGCGCCCGGCCAGAGGCCACGAACCACGAGCGGAACACGCCGTCAGAGGCTTCCTTGAACACCCGGTCGGAACTGCGCGCATCGGTGGCGGTTGATTGATAGCCGACTTGCACCTCCGCAAAGCCTGCATCCCGCAGCAACGCGCCGTGATCGGCGGTCAGCGCGCCGCGCCAGTTGGGCTCATTGTTGAACTGCGCTTCCAGCTCAGACGAGAATTCCTGCCAATGATCGCCGAAGGTGTGGATCAGCGGTACTTCCAGATGGATCGCGATGCCGCCGGGGCGCAGCAGGCGTTTGCTCTCCGCCACGATGTTCACCATCGCCGCCGGCGAGGTTTCGTGCATCACCACGCAGCTGTAGACCACGTCGAAATGCCCGTCCGGGAAACTAGTGGCTTCGGCATTTGCCTGGCTGAAATGAACGCCCGCGCCCAGATGCTCGGCGCGGGCATGGGCATAACGCAGCATCGACGCGCCGACATCGATGCCGTGCACTTCGGCATCGGGGAAGGCCATGGCGGCGGGCACTGTGCTGGTGCCGATGCCGCATCCCATGTCGAGAATGCGCGTTGGCCTGATATCGGGCGCAATTGTCAAAAGGTGCGCGATGGCCGTCTGCCCGCGCAGGTCGTTCAGCATGCCGCCGTTGCGGCCCAGCATATAAACCGCGCCGCCCCGGTCCATCACCGCGCCCTGCAGCACCGAGCCGTCGTCGAAGCCATTGCCGCCCGGCATCAGGTGAATGTCGCCTTGGGCCACATAGGCGGGCACCGTGAAGTCCGGGTCCAGCGTCACTGATCCCAGCGGATCGGCGATGGCGGCGAGTTGCTCCAACTCATCGGCTTGGCGCTCGACACTGCCTGCGACTGCCGCCCAGAGCTGGCGCTGGCTCTCGCGCTTGATGCCGAGCCAGCTTTTGAAGCTTTCCAGCGGCGCCATCGCATCGCGCAGGTTGGCCAGCGGATTGTTGCTGATGCGCGCATCGGCATCCGACAGGATCTGCCCCGCAATCGCGCGCTGCGCCGGCTCCAGCACCTGCATCACATGCAGCTTGAGATCGCGGACGAAAAGCTGCTCGACCAGTTCGTCATGGCTGGGCACGGCGATCATCGGATGGCTTTGTGCGGCGGCGCTTTCGTTCCAGCTCATGTGCCATTCTCCGTGGTAAGTGTTTCCTTGGTAAGGGCGGCAAGCTCCTGCTCTGCCAGTTCCTGCATCGGGCGCAATACCTTGGTGATGCTGCGGGTGCGCATCGCCTCGCGCTCGGCCTGGGCAGCGGCATCGGGCGCGAAACTGTCGATCGCGCCGGCAGGCAGCAGCTTTGCCTCGACCAGCAGCCGCTCACAGGCATCGAGCCGCGCGCGCAGCACGGTGATTTCGGAGAGCAGCCCGACGATCATGCCCAGCGTCTGTTCCTCGGACGCTGTGCGCCCCGGAATGGGATCAAGCTTGTTGGGCGTGCGGGGCAAAGCTTGGCGGGACTGGGGTTGGCGGGTCACAGGTGGCCTCTCAGGGTCAGTGGGACGGGGCAAGCGGCGTTTGGGGCAGCGGCTGGGCCGGATCGGTCCAGAAGCTGGTCATATCCGAACTCCCGCTCGCGGGGCAGCCCGGCTTTGGCAATTGCACCGATACCATGAACGAGCCGGCAGGGCCTGCGCGCGATATATGCCCCTTGCCGGTGCAATCCTCGGCGATGGCGAGGTCGCCATGTTGCAGCTCGTAAGTCGTGCCATCGTGCAGTTCGATGATCATCGAGCCGAAGATCGGGATCAGCAGCGTCGGCTGGTTGGCGACATGGAAGGTGTAGCCGCCGCCCCCCGCCATCCCGCCGATCGAGACGCGCTCGGCTGTCCGCCGCAGCAGCTGTGCGGTGGCGCCGCCATCGGGCTTGCCAAGCGGCAGCTGCTCGGCCCGGGTCAGCCCGTCGGGGCCGGTGTAGAGGTGGAAAATTCGTTTGAACCACGGCATCGGGCCGGTTGCCGGATAGTCCATCGGATAGGGCGACGAGGGCGGCGCGCCAGCCCGGGCGGGGCTCGCCGCCCCGCAACCGCCGGCAATGCCCGCAAGGCCGAGCGAAGCCAGCAAGGTTGCGGTCCGCGTCAGGAACTCTCTCTTGCTGGGCTGTTCGTCGGTCATGGCTATTTCCCCTGGAAAGCGCGTGGTTCGTCCGCCGGGCGGCTCCAGATCACCGGCAGCTGATCGCTTGGTGCGGGGTGCTCGCCTGCGGTCTGCCCCCGCACATCCACTCCGGCAATCGGCGTGAGGCCGGGGCGCGGGCACCAATAGCTGTCATCGCCGATGACGCGGACGGCGAGGCCGGTGCGCGGCAGGGTGTCGCTGTCGTTGCCCTTGGAATAGTGCGGAATATCGACATGGAACAGCACGGCGTCGCCGGGCTCAAGATCCCAGGTGACGAATTTGAACGGAAAATCGGGATTGTCGCGCTCTGCCTGAAAATCGGGGAAGCGGAAATTGCCGTCGCCTGCCGGGCCGAAGCGCGATCCGGTTTCCATGCAGAACCGGTGATAACCGGCGACAAATTCGATCCGGCCATTCTGTTCGTTGACCGGCGACAGCGCGACCCAGATGTTGGGGATCATCGTGCCAGTGAACGGCCACAAGTGATCGGCGTGCCACTGCATGATCGAGGGCGAGCCGGCGGGCTTGTGGAACAGATGATCGTGGAAGATCTGGATGGTATCCGCCTCGATCACCCGGCCCACAATTTCACCGACCGGTGAATTCATCACGAAATCGCGGAACGGGCCCTCTTTACGCCAGAGGAACGAGACCGATGTCATCGCGCCATGCGAAGGGCCGGTCTGACCGAAAGCCAGCGGATCGGCGATCACGTCCTGCGCCCCGGCCTTCAGCTTCTCGATCCATTCGGCGTCAAACATCTGGCGCAGGCAAACCACCCCGTCGCGGCGATAGTCCGCGATATGCTGCGCCGTGATCGGATTGAGCGGATGCCGGTTCATTGCACGCTTTCGTAGTATCGACATCGCCCGGCGCCAGAGGCCACCGGCTGCTGTCCGCCATGCGGTCAGCCTTCCGCCCACATCGCCGGTTCCACGCCCAGCCCCGGATTGGCGACAAATGCATTCACCGGGCGCTCCAGCCCCAGGTTTTCACGCAAAGTTGCGCCTTCGTAGTCAGTGCGGAAAAGCCCGCGCTTTTGCAGGATCGGCACCACCTGATCGACGAAATCATCGAGCGCGCCGGGCAGATAGTTGGGCGAGAGCGAGAAGCCATCGGCGCCGCCTTCACGGAACCATGTTTCGCACATATCGGCGACCTGTTCGGGCGTGCCGGTGAGCGAGAAACTGGCCCGCGACACTGAAACCCGCTGGGCTAGCTTCTCGATGGTGAGGTTCTCGTCGCGCGCCATCTTGATGATCTGCTGCTGCACCCATTGGCCGCCATTGGTCAGCGGAATGTCCGGCAGCGGTCCTTTGGGATCAAAGGCGGAGATGTCGTAGCCGATCTGCAGCGACAGCGTGCGCAGCGCCAGCGCCGAGGGGATCAGGCTGAGCAGCTCCTCATCGGCGCGCTTTGCTTCCGCCTCGGTGCTGCGCACCATCAGCTGCACCGAGGGGATCACCAGCATATGGTCGGGATTGCGGCCAAAACCGGCGGCGCGCTGTTTCATGTCGGCATAAAAGTCCTTTGCCGCGCCCAACGAATTGGCGGCGGTGAAGATCATGTCGGCCGTGCGCGCCGACAGCGCGCGGCCCGGCCCCGATCCGCCGGCCTGAACGATGATCGGATGCCCTTGTGGCGGGCGCGCGACATTCAGCGGCCCGGCGACCTTGAAGAATTTTCCCTGATGATCGAGCTGATGGACTTTCGCCGTATCGATATAGCGCGCGTTTGCGCGGTCGCGGATCTGCGCGCCGTCCTCGAACGAATCCCACAGGTTCTTGACCACATTGACGAATTCCTCGGCGCGCTCATAGCGGTCCTCGTGGTCCATCATCGCGTCGTGACCGAAATTGCGCGCTTCGCTGGCGCCAGTCGAAGTGACGACGTTCCAGCCGATCCGGCCTCCCGAAATATGGTCAAGCGAAGCAAACCGGCGGGCGATCGAATAAGGTTCGTTGAATGTTGTTGATGCTGTGGCGATCAAGCCGATATGGCTGGTCACCACCGCCAGCGCTGCCAGCAATGTCGTCGGCTCGAGCTTGCCGCCATAATCCGTCGCGGCGAAGGCGTCCTTGCCGGCAATATGCGGGAACCCTTGCGAATCGCCCGAAAAAAAGCAGTGCAGCTTGCCGCGTTCGGCAGTCTGCGCGAGGCGGGCATAGTGGCGGAAATCGTGCTGATCGACCGCTTCGGCGCCCGGATAGCGCCAGCCGCCCGGATGCGCGCCGCTGTTGTGGATGAATGTGGCGAGGATCATGCGCCGTGCTGGGTTGGCCATGGGTATCTCCAGAAAAGTCTGAGGGTTCAGTCGACGCGCTGGGCGCGCCCGTCGATGCAGGCGAACAGGCGCCCATCGGCGTCATTGAGCACTTCGACTTCGCCGCCGTTCAAGTGGATGAGGTCTTCGTAGTGGAACTTGCCCACCTCCGGCCCGATCCAGGGCAGGTCGCAGCTCAGCACCATGCCGTCGATCAGGGTGAAGCGATGCAGGCCGCCGCCGGGATGCGGATGATCGGTATGCTCCAGCCCCACCGAATGGATGCCGCAGCCCTTGAAATCAGGGTTCCCGGCTTGCTGGATCGCTGCAGTGACGGCCTTTTCCACGTCAATCGACAGCGCCCCCGGCTGGAAGGCAGACAGCGCATTCTGCCAGCCCAGCCGCGTCGCGTTATAGCAGCGCAGTTGATCGGCGCTGGGCTCGCCGATAACGGCGGTGCGGCCGATATCACTGGTATAATGGTCAAACTCGGCCGTGGCATCGAATGTCACCGTGTCGCCCGCCTGCAATTCTGCCGTCTTGTGCAGACGGCCCTGCCCGGCGCGATAGGGGGTGATCAGCAGGAACACCGGGCGCCCGCCAGCGAGCGCGGCAGCCGACCAGAACACCCGCTCGGCCTCGGCGCAGTTTGCGCCTGCCGCCAATGCCTCGACCGCGATTTGCAGCGCCAGGTCAGTCTTGCGCGCGGCGCCGCGGATGCTGGCCATTTCGCGCGGCGTCTTGACCATACGGATGTCGCGCAGCAGGTCGCGGCCCGGGGCGACCTCAAGGTTGCCGCCCAGAACTGCAGCCACATCCTGCCCCAGCCCGCGATCCTCAAAGGCCACTTTCGTGCCCGCAAGGCCGATTTCATTGAGATAGTCGGCCACCGCCTCGTGGTGATTCTGCGGCAGGCCTTCCGAGGTCATCGCCGCCTGCACCCCGCCCGCGCCAATCCCGGGTTTGCGGGCATAGCCGCGCACCGTGGTCATCCAGGTGCCATCGCGCTGCTGCGGCTGGCCGGCGTCGACTTCCACGGTCAGCACGGCGGGCTGCTTGGCATGGTCGCGCGGCAACAGCGCCAGCGCCAGATCGCCGAAACCCCAGCTGGCATCGGTCGCCCAGCTGCTGAGATAGAACGTGTTGACCGGCGTCGAGGCGACAATGGCGCTTAGCCCCTCGCGGTCCATGATAGCGTCGGCACGCGCACGGTTGAGCAGCATTTTGGGGTCGAATTGCACGGTCATGCGAGAAATTCCTCGATCCGGGAAACGACCCTGTCATGCTCGATCGACAATACGCCATGCTTGACCCCGGGCAGGTCAAAGCGGGTGCCACCTCGAAACAGGTGCGACGTTGCTTTGGTCACCGCGCCCAGATCGTCGTCGGGGTTCATGATCAGCACCGGCTGCTCGACTTCGGCCATCGCGCCGAGGAAATCATAGCGATAGACCGCGATGTAGCCCCAGGGCATGCGCGTGCCCAGCCGCAGGCATTCGGCCATGTTGACGTGCTTTTCCTCCGCGCCCATGCGTGGGTCGCTCAGCTGCTGGATGATCCCCCACAGCTTCTCGACATGGTCCAGATTGTCGCCCGGCGGCGGGAAGTTCTGCAGCAGGCCGGCAAGCTTCGCCTCGCGCAATTCCGCCGGATAGGCAGCGAGGCCGAACACGACCATGCGCCGGACTCTGGCTGGCCGCGTTCGCGCAAGGTCAGTGGCGATCAGCGATCCGGTGTGGAAGCCCATGACGTCGAATGGACCCGAAGGCACAATTCCAGAGGCGGCCAGATCATCCATGAACTGCGCCATGATGTCGGCGAAGTCGGCGATGTCGATTGGCGCGGGCGGCATGTCGCTCATGCCATAGCCCGGGGTGTCGACAGCTATCACCACGCGCTTTTCAGCCAGCGCAGGCATCACCGGCAACCAGTCGCCGCCGTGGCTGGGGGTCTGGTGCATGCACAGCAGCGGCGGCGCGGCGGAGGCGCCTTCGGGCCGGGCGATCCGGTAATGCAGTTGGCCATAGCGGCTTTTGGCATAGGCGCGGGTAACGGAAGTCATGGGCGAAGGTCTCTCTGGCTTGGCGATTTTTCAGGCGGGGCGCGGCAGGCCGGGCATAGCGATCAGCGCGCCCATCGCCGGGTCGCGGCCTCCCGCTGCCTGCAATTGCCGCGCGGCGACACAGGCGAGCAGGGCGGAAATACATAGCGCGGCGATGCCGACGATGACGATTGACCAGCCCACTTGGCTTGGCGCGGCGAACACCCGCTCGGTCAGGAAAGCCACCGCAATCGGCCCCAGCGAACCGCCGATCAAGGTCATGACGAAAGCATAGAGCGCCACCGACAGCCCGCGCACCCGCACCGGGGTGATCTCGGCGATGACCGACAGCATGGTGGTGCCATAGAGCGCGCTCACGCCCATGATCTCGGACAGCAGCACCACGGCAATGGTGCCATTCGGCGCCAGCACCGCCAGCGATGCCGGGATAGCCGCCAGCGCCAGCACGCCGGCGAGATAGACCTTGCCAACCGGGCCAGCGCGCCCGGCCACGCGGTCAACGATCACACTGGCCAGCGCCGCGCCGGCAATCGCCCAGAGGATCTGGCCAGAACCCAGCGCCTTGCCGGCCGTGCCAATGGCAAAGCCGAATGTCCGGGTCAGCAGCACCGCGCCCCAGCCGGTCGCCGCCGAAATGCCCATCGCGAACATCGCCAGCGCGCCGTAGAGCGGCAGGAACACGCCGCGAAAGTCAGCAAAATAGCCGAGGTTCGCGCGCAGTCCGGTCTTGCGGGCGGCACCGGCGCCCAGCCCCTGCCGCGCCGGCTCGCGCAGCAGCAACAGCAACGCGGCGACAACAAAGCCCGCGCCGCCAACGAGCACGAAGGCGATGCGCCACGGCGCAAGACCCGCAAGCAGCGGAATGCTGGCAAACGCGCCCTGCGGCGCAACCTGGAGGATATGGCCGCTAACCAGCGAGCCGACGCCGAAAGCGATCATGCTGCCGAAAACATAAACCGCCATTGGCCGGCCGCGCCCGGTTGGCGGAAACAGATCGGCGATCATGGTGACGGCGCATGGCCCCAGCACCGCTTCGCCGACGCCGATCACCAGCCGCGAGGCAAACATGTGGCCGAAATCCTGCGCCAGGCCGCCACCGATGGTCGCGGCGCTCCACACGATGATGCCGCCGACCAGCAACCGCCGCCGGTTCACCACGTCCGCCACCGCGCCCAGCGGCAGGCCCACGGTCACATAGAATACCGAGAATGCGAACCCTTGCAGCAAGGCGATCTGGATCTCGCTGATGCCCAGGTCTGCGCGGACCGGATCGATCACCAGCGCCAGCATGCCCCGGTCAATCGTCGAGACAATCTGCGCCAGGCACAGCAACACAACCGCGAACCACGCCACTGAACGGCTGGCGCCCAGTAGTGGATCGACAGGGGGTGGATCGGCAGGGGCGGCAACATCTGGCATGTGCTTGGCAGGGTCAATCATGTTGTTTTCCACTCGCATCACACGATGCCATTGTCTGGCAGAGAAAGACCGGGCAACCGCTGCCTATCCGGCTACCGGGCATTTCGCCTGCGGAAGCGGGGATTCGGCGCCGCTCTGCACTAGCTATCCCGGTATTTCGGCAAATTGCGAGAACCGTCCATGAAACTGCTGGCTTTCCTGATGCAGACCGGCGGCCACATTGCCGGCTGGCGTCACCCGCGCGCCGCAGACAACGCGCTCACCGACTTTGGCTACTTCCGCAAGCTGGCGCAGACCGCCGAGCGCGGCAAGTTCGATGCCGTGTTTCTCGCCGATTATGTCGGCTATCACCCGGTCAAGGGGGCGGAGATTTTTGCCGGGCTGGAAACGCCAAAGCTTGATCCCGCTCTGTTGCTCTCGGCAATGGCGGCGTCGACCGAACGGGTCGGCCTGATCGGCACTGCCTCGACCACGTACAGCGAGCCCTATGACCTCGCCCGCCGCATGGCGACGCTCGATCATATCAGCCAGGGGCGCGCCGGATGGAATATCGTCACCTCGACGATGGAAAACGAGGCGCACAATTATGGCCGCGAGGCGCACCTTGGCCACAGCGAACGCTATGAACGGGCCGGCGAATTCGTCGATGTCGCGCGGCGGCTGTGGGATAGCTGGGAAGACGGCGCAGTGCTCGCCGACAAGGCCAGCGGGCGCTACACCGATCCCGCGCGCATCCATGCCCTCGATCACAGCGGCGACCATTTCAAGGTGGCCGGGCCGCTGACCGTGCCGCGCTCGCCGCAGGGCCATCCGGTGCTGGTGCAGGCGGGGGCTTCCGACACCGGCAAGCGCTTTGCCGCCAGCTGCGCCGAGGTTATTTTCACCTCCCACCCCAGCCGCGAATCCGCCACCATCTTCCGCAGCGAGATGCACACACTGCTGGCCGAATTTGGCCGTGCGCCCGGCAGTCTCAAAATTACCCCCGCCATCACCCCGATCATCGGCGCGACCCGCGAGGCAGCCGAGCAATTGCAGCGTGACCTCGATGCGCTGATCCCCTCGCGGATCGCGATCAGCAAGCTTCAGGGCTATCTGGCGGGGTTCGACCTTTCCGCGTTTTCGCCCGATGCGCCGTTTCCCAAGCTGCCGGATGAAATGATGCAGGGCCAGAATTCGACCCGCGACCGGGTGGTGGAACTGGCCGCGCGCGAGGGGCTGTCGATTGCCGAGGTCGCCCAGCGGGTTGCCGCCGGGCGGACCAGCCGCACGGTTGTCGGCACGGCGGAAGATGTCGCGGATGAGCTGGAGGCCTGGTTCACCGGCGGCGCCGCCGATGGCTTCGTCATTTCGCCGCCGTTCCTGCCTGGAGGCCTTGAGGACTTTGTTGATCAGGTGGTGCCTGTGCTGCAGACGCGCGGGCTGTTCCGCTGCGAATACGAAGGCGCCACGCTGCGTGAAAACCTCGGTCTCTTGCGCCCGGCAAATACCTTCGACATTGATCCGTCGCGGCGGGCCAAGCCGGAGATCTGGTGATTGCCGGGTCAGGTTTTCAGAGCCGCCATATCGAAGGCTGGCAGAACCGTGCCGGCCGTTTGGACTTCGAACGCAAACAGCCCACCTGCCAGCGGTTGACGCGCCAGTTGCGCTTTATCCAGCCCAGTGCGGGCGGTCGTCACATAGGCGGTTTTCAGGTCCGAACCTCCAAAGGCGAGTTTCGTCACCCGCGCGCACGGGAGTTTGACCGACAGGAGCAACGCACCTTCAGGACTGTAGCGGCGGATGCCCCAACCGTCCCACAGAGCGACCCACAGGCATGCCTCGCTGTCTAGCACGACGCCATCCGGGTGCCCGTCGGCTTGGGTCAGTTGCAGGAATATCTCGCGCGCTGCGATGCGCGGTCCCTCGCGAATCGTGAACCGCCAGATCGTGCGCGCAAGCGAATCGACATGATAGAGCGTGCGGCCATCGGCGCTGATCGCCGGGCCGTTAGTGACGACAGCATCACCGCCCATATTGTGCAGTTTGCCATTGTCCAGACACCAGAGCCTGCCGGTTGACTGCTGCTCGTCATCATCCATAGTGCCCAGCCATAGCCGGCCGCGATGATCGACGGTCGCATCATTTGTGCGGTTATGGGCAGGCATGGCAAGCTCGGCGAGCGGCGTGCCGATGAGCCCCTCGCGGCTGACCGGCAAAATCCGGCCTCGCGAACCGATCACCATACTGCCGCCGGTTGCCGGCAACACGAAGCTCGGCAGACCGCCGACATCCAGCGTTTCGCGAGCACCGGTTGCAGGGTCGTAGCGGTGCAACTTGCCGCCCTTGATGTCGACAAAGCGCAGCGCGCCTTCATCGGCAAACCAGGCAGGCCCCTCGCCAAGTTGCGCACCAACGTCCCAGACGAGGCGCGGCTCGGGCATCACGCGGCTTGCTTCGGCTTGCATCCCCACACCGCATAGAACAGCACATAGAGCTCGCAAGCCACGGTCAGCCAGAAGCTGTTCTGCAAGCCATAGCGATCCGCCAGCCAGCCCTGCACCACGACCAGCGCACCGCCGGCGATGGCCGTGATCAGCAGGCCCGATCCTTCCTCGGTCAAAGGACCAAGACCCTTGATGCCAAGGGCAAAGATCGTCGGGAACATGATCGAATGGCACAGGCCGACAAGGATCAGCGCCCACATGGCAACGGGCCCGTGCAGGGTGGCCGCACCGATCATCACCACGAAGGCCGCCATGGCAATCCCGCCAGCACTTTGTCCGCCGGGATAGAGCGCATCAGATAGCTGCCGGCAAAGCGCCCGACCATCATCCCGCCCCACATCAGGATCAGGTAATTCGCCGATGTCGCTTGCGTCATATTGCCGATGCTGGGCTGCGAAACGAAATTGATGAACAGATTGGCGACACCGATTTCCGCGATCAGGTAGATGAAGATCGCCGGCACGCCGAACACCAGGTTGCGGTGGCTCCACAACGAGAGGTGCTTGCGCTGCTGCGCATTGGCCCGCTGGGTATCGTCGCCCAGCTCTGGCAGTCTGGCCCTGGCGATGACAAACGCCAGAATGACCAGGGCAATGGCGACAAGAATATAGGGCAGCTGTGTGGCCTGCGCATCGGCCATGCGCTGTTCAAGGCTGACCGCAGTGCCTGCCATCGACGTGCCGGAAACGGTGCGGCTGAGGATCAGGTAGCCGCCGAAATAGGGGGCAAAGAAGGTGCCCATCGAATTGAACGCCTGCACCAGCGTAAGCCGCGATTCGGCGGTCTCCGAAGGGCCGATCACCGCGACATAGGGATTGGCCGCCACTTGCAGCAGGGCAATGCCGCAAGCGATGACGAACAGCGCCACCAGCGTGATCTCATACGACGGAATCCGCGCCGCCGGCACCATCGCCGCCGCCCCCACCGCCATGATGATCAGGCCGATGATGATCGCCTTTTTGTACCCCACCCGCTCGATCAGAAAGGCCGACGGCATGGAGGCAACGGCATAGGCGATGAACCACACCGATTCGATCAAAGTCGTCTGGGTGTAATTCAGCTCGAACACGCTGCGCAG
>JANOBA010000471.1:0-13807 GCA_031411415.1 Novosphingobium sp. | reverse complement strand
CGCGAGAATGACCGCGCTTTCTTCCATCCACGGATGGTTTTTCAGCCCGAACGAGCCGCCAACATCCTTGGCGATTACCCGGATCGCGGTCTGCGGATAGCCGAGCGCCTGGCTCAGCCAGCGCCCGATGGTGTGCGGGCTCTGGCAGGTGATATAGAGCAGCAGTTCCTCGTTGCCGTCACGCGTGACGACGACGCCGCGGGTTTCCATCGGCGATTGCGAGATGCGCTGATGCGTGACGCGATGCGAGATGCGATGCGCTGCGCCTTGCAACTGTGCTTCCAGTTCTTCGTCGATTTCCTCATCGCCCATTTGCCCGGCGATATTGTCGTCCTGCGCGGCGTGGACCGCCGGGCCAGTGCGGGCCTGCGCGATGGTGACCAGCGGGTCTTCCTCGTCGTATTCCACCTCGATCAGCGCGGCGGCATCTTCGGCAATGGCACGGCTGTCGGCGATCACCAGCACGATCGGCTGGCCGACATAGGCGACATGGCCATCGGCGAGCGGCGGCGTTTCAACCGGCGGATGGACCATGAAGAAGGTGACCATCTTGAACGGAACCGCACGCAGATCGTCCATCGTATAGATGGCATGGACGCCGGGCACTTCGCGCGCCGCAGCCATATCGATCGAGACGATCTTGCCGCGCGCGATCTGGCTGCGGTGAAAGGCGGCGTGGAGCATGCCGGGCAACGAAATGTCATCAACGAATTGCCCGCGGCCCGTCAGCAAGCGGGGGTCTTCCTTGCGGAGCACGCGCTGGCCGATATAGCGGGCCGCGCTGATTCCCGGAGCGATGGGCGCGTTCATGCCGCCGCTCCCGCCGCCAGCCGCGTGATTGCTCGCCGGATGCCCTGATAACCGGTGCAGCGGCAGATGTGCCCCGACATCGCAGCCAGCATCTGCTCCTCGCTGGGCTTCGCATCGCCCGCCGTCAGCGCCGCCAGCGTGCAGACCACCCCGGGCGTGCAAAAGCCGCATTGCAGCGCGTGTTCATCGCGCATGGCCGCCTGCACCGGATGGAATGTGCCGTCCGCATCGGCGAGGCCTTCGACCGTGGTGATTTCCGCGCCATCGGCCTGCACCGCCAGCATCAGGCAAGACCGCACGGCCTTGCCATCGACGATCACCGTGCAGGCGCCGCACACGCCGTGTTCGCAGCCAAGGTGCACCCCGGTGTAGCCAGCATCGTCACGCAGGAAATCGCCCAGCGACTTGCGCGCTTCGCAGCGCCCCGTCTGGCGGCGGCCGTTGATCGTCATTTCGAGGCTGAATTCTGAACTTGGCTCGCTCATGCGGCCCTCCGGATATTGAGCGCTTCGCTGAGCGTGCGCGTGAAAATGCGGCGACCAACCGTGCGGCGGTATTCGGCGCTGGCGTGGTGGTCGCTGAACGGAGCGGTTTCGGAAATGGCCAGTTCGGCGATTGCTGCCGAGTCGATGGCGTCGATGCTTTTGCCCAGCAGCGCCGCCTCTGCAGCGCGCGCCTTGATCGGCGTCGGCCCCATGCCGAACCAGGCGATCCCGGCGCGGGTTATGACCCCGCCTTCCAGCGCAAGCGCGCCGACCAGCCCAACCAGCGCGAAATCGCCGGGCCGCTGGGCAACTTCGCGAAACAGGATGACGTGGCCGCTGGGCCAAGCCGGATAATGGATGCCGGTAACCAGTTCGTCGGGCTCCAGCACAGTCATATAAGGCCCGAGATAGAAATCGTGCGCCGGGATCTGCCGCGTGCCGCGTGCCGACTGCACTTCGATCGTGGCCCCCAGCGCCACCGCCGTGGCGGGCATTTCCGCCGCCGGTTCGCCCAGTGCAACAGAGCCGCCTATGGTGCCGCGATTGCGCGTCTGGTGATGGCCGACATTGCTGAGCGCCTCGACAAAAACCGGAAGTTCGGCGGCGAGCAGCGCATCGCCCAGCGCATCGGCCTGGCGAGTGGCCGGGCCGATGCGGATGCCAGCGTCCGTGCGCGCGATGCCCTTAAGCGCAGCGATCTTGTTGATATCGACGATGATGAACGGCTGGCTCATCCGCAAGTTGAGCAGCGGCATCAGCGTTTGCCCGCCCGCGAGGATGGTCGCCCCGCCGCCCGATTCGGCGAGCAGTGCGCAAGCCTCGGCGATGGTCGCAGGCGCGGCATAGTCAAACGGGGCGGGCTTCATGGCCGGCCTCCCCCAATTTTACTGGCGCTGCGCCGCCCGGCATCGTAGCCAAGCCCGAGTGTGGCCAGTGCCAGCAGCAACATCGCGACGACCCACCAGTCGGCAACCTCGCTGCGACCGAGCAGGAAGCCGGCTAGAATTGCCAAGCCCAGCGCCACGGCCCAGGTCCACGGAAATCCGCCGCGCGCAGTCGGTGCGCTGAGCGTCGCCGAAGCGGCTGCGGGCAGAACGGCCTGCGCAGTGGCACCAACAGCCACCGCCGGAGCAGCGGTGGCAGCAGCCGCCTCGTCGCCCACCACTTCGCCGAATTTCGTGAAGAACTTATCGGCCATCTGCCGCGCCGTCGCATCGATCAGCGGCCCGCCCAATTGCGCCATGCGCCCGCCGACTTGCGCCTCGACCGTGTAGGACAGCAGTGTGCCCGCGCCATCGGGCGAAAGGCGCACTTTGGCCATGCCCTTGGCATTGCCGGCAACGCCGCCACTGCCCTGGCCCGAAATGGTGTAGCCGTTTGGCGGATCGAGATCGGACAGCGCCACCGCGCCCTTGAACCGCGCGCCGATGGGTCCGATTTTCACCTCGGCAACCGCATTGAAGCGGTCATCGCCTTCCTTTTCCAGGCTCTGGCAGCCCGGAATGCAGGCACGCAACACTTCGGGATCGTTCAGCGCTTCCCAAACGCGCTGCGCAGGTGCGGCGATCCGCCGCTCTCCGGCCATTTCCATTACGACGTCTCTCCCGACTTATGAGTTATGTTGTCTTATAAGTTCCGCCTCGGAAGGCAAGGTCGAGGATCAGGTAAACGTCACCGAATCGCTGCGCGCAATCAGCCAGCTGTCGCCATTGCGTAGCAGTCGCGCGGTGCTGGTGGCGAAGCAGGTGAAGGCTCCGCCCTGCATCCAGTTGGTCACGAGGTTGTAATACCGGGCGATGACGACATCGCGATTGTCGCCATCTCCGGCGCCTTCATAATCGCAATTGAGGCTGCCGACATGGTGGCGCAGCTTGCCGCCCGAGCCGGCAAAGGCGCCGCGCGGGATCATCTTCAACGCCTCGCGGCCGACAACCGGCTCGGGCATCACCCCGGCAAACACGCCGTCCTCAGCCCACAGCGCGGCCCAGCCTTCTTCATCGCCTTCATCGACCCGCCAACAATAGCGGCCAAAGAAATCGCTGACCGAAACGTAGTCGTCAGTGGATACAGGCATGCAGGCTCTCCAATTATGTTTGAGCCTGCATATCTCCTCACCGCATCAGCACAAGCTCTTCCGCCATGCTGGGATGCAATGCCACGGTCGCGTCGAAATCGGCCTTGGTTAGCCCGGCTTTGACCGCGATTGCCGCGGCCTGAAGCACTTCGGGCGCTTCGGGTCCGATCATGTGCACGCCGATGACTTTGTCCGAGGCGGCATCGACCACCAGCTTGTAAAGCCCGCGCTCGGCATGGGCTGCGAACATGTTTTTCATCGGGCGGAAGTCCGAAGTGAACACCTTGATCTCGCGGAACTGCGCCCTCGCCTGTGCTTCGGTCAGCCCCACCCCGGCAAGCGGCGGCTGCGAGAAGACGGCGCTGGGGATATTGTCATAGTCAATGGTGCGCGGATTGCCGCCGAACACCGTATCGGCAAAGGCGTGGCCCTCGCGGATCGCCACCGGAGTCAGCTGCACCCGGTCGGTTACATCGCCCACGGCATAAATACTGGGGCAGCTGGTGGCGTTGTATGCATCGACCGGAACCTCGCCACCATTGCCCAGCGCGATGCCGGCGCTTTCCAGCCCCAGACCCATGGTATTCGGGCGGCGGCCGGTGGCGACCAGCACCGCGTCGGCAGTCATCGGGTCGTGTCCTTTGGTCGTCACCGCGAGGCTGCCGTCGGGGTTCTTTTCCACCCGCTCGATCGGGCTGTTGAAGCGGAAATCTATGCCGCGTGCCATGGTGATTTGCAGCAAGCGGTCACGCAGGGCTTCTTCATAGCCACGCAGGATCTGGTCACTCCGGTTGACCACGGTCACCCGGCAGCCGAGCGCATTAAAGATCCCGGCGAATTCGAGCGCGATATAGCCCGCGCCCTGGATCACCACCCGGCGCGGCAGCGCTGGCAAATCGAACACTTCGTTCGAGGTGATGCACAGCTCGTTGCCGGGAAATTCCGGCATCACCGGCCATGCGCCGGTCGCCACGAGGATATGCCCGGCGGTGACTGCGCGCCCGGAGGCCAGCTGCACAGAGTGCGCACCGGTGACGACTGCGCGTTCGTGAAAATGACCGACTTTGTTGCTATCGAGCGTCGCGGTGTAGGCTTTTTCCAGCCGGTCAACATCGCGCGCAACAAAATCGCGCAATTTCGCCCAGTCGAAGCTCATCTCGCCCAGCGTCCAGCCGAAAGCGGCAGCGTCTTCCAGTTCGTGGGCAAAGCTGGAGCCATAGACCAGCAGCTTCTTGGGAACGCAGCCCCGGATCACGCAAGTGCCGCCGACGCGAAACTCCTCCGCCACGGCAACCCGCGCGCCATGCGAGGAGGCAATGCGGGCCGCGCGCACTCCTCCAGAGCCGGCGCCGATAACGAAAAGGTCGTAGTCAAAGTCTGTCATGGGTGGGCATATGGGCGGGGTGCCCCGGTGATGCCAGCCTCTTTTGCGGATTACTGTGATCGGCGCTCGTAGCGCATCACCCCGGCAATCCCCAGCTCACCGCCGCCACGGTCTTTCGGGTGGTCCTGCCCGTCGAATACCGGCACTTCGGCAAAGTCATAGGGAGTGACCCCCTCAAGGCAGGCGGTGTTTACCCCGTATTGCTCCGGGTTGAAGCGGCGCTGGTGAAACAGGTGGATGCCGCAGCGCGAACAGAAATGGTGCTTGGCGGTGTTCGAATGGAACTGGTAGGTGGAGAGTATATCTTCGCCCTCGGTCACCGTAATGCTGCCCAGATCGGCGAACACCATCACCGCGCCCTTCATGCCGCACATCGTGCAATTGCAGCGCACCGGCTTGTCTAGCCCATCGAGCAAGTTGGCAGTGAATTTCACCCCGCCGCAGTGGCATTGGCCCTTCATCACCTATCCTCCAATTCCCGCCGCGCTCAGCAGTGCCTCGGTGCTCTCATCAAACTTGGTGCCGCCCGCTTCGATCTGCTTGGCGATGTCCTTGCCCAGCTCCACCCCGAACTGATCGAACGGATTGATCCCCATGAGCACGGCGTTGGCAAACGTGCGGTGCTCGTGGAAGGCCACCAAGGCTCCGAAGCTCGCGGGTGTCAGGTCATCGAGCAGGATCGTGGCGGAAGGGCGGTTGCCCGCATAGCTCCTCGCCGGGTCGTCGTTCGGCCGGCCGGCCATCAGCGCGGCGCCTTGCGCAAAGCAATTGGCCAGCAAATTGCGGTGGTGCGCCGGGTCAAGCTCGTCGCCCGGCGCGATGCTGGCGATGAAATCCACCGGTATCAGATGGGTGCCCTGGTGGAGCAGCTGGAACACCGCATGCTGTGCGTCCGTGCCCACTCCGCCCCAGGTGATCGGCGCGGTGGGGGCAGTCACCGCCGAGCCATCCGCCGTCACCGACTTGCCGTTCGATTCCATCTCAAGCTGCTGGAGATAGCTCGGCATCAGCCGCAGCCGCTCGTCATAGGCAAAGCAGGCCCGCGTCTGGCAGAGACGCAGGCGGGCATAGAGCAAGTCGGTAAAGGCGGCGCGCAGCGGCAGGTTGTTCGCCCCGTCGGCGTCAAGAAAATGCCGGTCCATTGCCGCCGCGCCGTCCAGCATCGCGGCAAAGTCTTCCCAGCCCAGCGCCAGCGCGACCGGAAAACCAATCGATGACCACAGCGAATAGCGCCCGCCGACGCTCTCCTGAAACGGCAGCACACGGGTCTCGTCGACGCCCCATTCGACCGCTTTTTCGGGGTAAGCCGTCAGCGCTACCACCCGGCCATAGGGATCATCCACCCCGCTGGTTTCCAGCCAAGCGAGCGCGCTGGCCGCATTCGTCATCGTTTCCGTGGTGGTGAAAGTCTTCGAGGCCACGGCGATCATCGTGGTGGCGGGATTGCAGCGGGCAAAGGCCGCCTCCAGCGCGCAGCCATCGATGTTCGAGACGACGTGGACTTCCACCAGGGCCCCGTCCCGCGCCAGCGCATCGATCGCCAGCGCCGGCCCCAGCGCCGAACCGCCGATGCCGATGTGGATGAGGTGGCTCACCGGCCCCAGCGCGCCGCCGTGGATCGCCTCGACCAGCCCGCGCATGCGCATGTGCAGCGCGGCCGCTTCTTCCACGCTGGCGTCGCTGCCCAGGCCGCGCTGGGCAGTGTGCTCGGCGGCGCGGGCCTCGGTGGGGTTGACGACATCGCCATCGAACAGCGCCGCGCGCTTGCCGGCGAAGTCCGCCGCTTCGGCAAGCTTGGTGAACTCGGCAAGATGCACAGCATCGAGGTGGGTTTTCGACCAGTCGAACAGGATGCCGGTTTCGTCCGGTAGCTCAAGCCGGGCCGACAGCTGGCCCACGCGGTCTGGATCGGCGGCGAAAAGCGCCGTCAGCGCCGGCCTTGGCAACAATTCCAGCTTGCGCCACGCCGTCGCTGCCTGTTCGTTCATTGTCCAATTGCCCTTTGCTGCACTGCGTCAATATGCCCGCGAGATGCCCCGAGGCCAAGCAACAAAACTTGACGCGGGGCCGCCATGCCAACATGGACGCGAAGATGAGCGATGTTTCCAGCGCAACTCCCGATCCGACGCCGCCAGCCGGCGCGGCCAAGCCGGCAAAAAAGGAAGAGAGCTTCCTCGTCTTCCTGATCAAGCTGGTGACGATTGTCGTCGTCTTTCGCAGCTTCATCTTCTCACCGTTCAACATCCCCAGCGAATCGATGATGCCCCGGCTGGTCGATGGCGATTATCTGCTCGCCGCCAAATGGCCTTATGGCTTTTCGAAGTATTCAATGCCGTTCAGCGCCCCGGTGATCCCCGGCCGCATCCTGGCTGGCCAGCCAGAGCGCGGCGACATCGTCATCTTCAAGGCGCCACCGACGAACGATACCGACTATATCAAGCGGGTGATCGGCCTGCCGGGCGATCAGGTGCAGATGATCGCCTCGCAGCTCTACCTCAACGGCAAGCCCGTCCCGCGAGAGAGAGCCAGCGATTTCGAAATCGCCGTCTCACCCAACACCAATTGTTACATGCCGCAGTATGAGCAGCAGAATGCGGCTGGCGAGGCAGTCTGCCGCTATCCCCGCTTCAAGGAGACGCTGCCGAACGGCAAAGTCTATTACACGCTCGACCTGATTTCCTCGCCGCAGGACGACACCGCGCCGATCGTCGTGCCCGAAGGCCACCTGTTCCTGATGGGCGACAACCGCGACAACTCGCTCGACAGCCGTTTTCCCGCGATCCCGGGGCAAGGCATCGGCATAGTGCCGCAAGACAACCTCGTCGGCCGGGCGACCGTGATGATGTTCTCCACCGATGGCAGCGCAGAATGGGTCAAACCCTGGACCTGGTTCTCCGCCGCCCGCTGGAACCGCATCGGCGGCATGTTCTAGGTGCCTATGGTTCCGAGGCAATGATCGCGCCTGCCACCCACGCCCTGATTGCCGACCTTTCCGGCGCCGATCCGCTCGACCCGGCGCTGTGGCGCGAGGCGTTGACTCACGGCAGCACCGGGGACGCGCGCAATTACGAGCGGCTGGAATTCCTCGGCGACCGGGTGCTGGGGCTGGTGATCGCCGAATGGCTGCACGAGCTGGGCACCGGCGACGAGGGCCGCCTGTCGCAGCGCCTCAACGCGCTGGTCAGCCGCAGCACTTGCGCCGAATTGGCCCGCGAGATCGGCCTTGGCCCGCACATCCTGCTGGGCAAGCAGGCCA
This sequence comes from Novosphingobium sp., assembly GCA_031411415.1. Taxonomy (GTDB): domain Bacteria; phylum Pseudomonadota; class Alphaproteobacteria; order Sphingomonadales; family Sphingomonadaceae; genus Novosphingobium. The sequence goes on along the minus strand of JANOBA010000471.1, from coordinate 5,798 downwards.
ACGACGACGGCGCACGCGATAGCGACAATGTGCTGGGCGATGTCATGGAAGCGCTGATCGGCGCCTGTTTCGTCACCCGGGGCTATGGCGCGGCGCGCGAGATGGTGCGCCGGCTGTGGCAGGGCCCGGTGACCGGGCAGACCGGCGCCGCCAAGCATCCCAAGTCCGCACTGCAGGAATGGGCAGCGGCCGGCAAACGCCGCAGCCCGGCTTATCGCCTGCTCGACCGCTCCGGCCCGGATCACGCCGCGCGTTTTACCGTGGTGGTCGAAGTCCACAACGTGGGCAGCGCCGAAGGCAGCGGATCGAGCAAACAAGACGCCGAAACCGCAGCAGCGGCTGCCTTTCTGGAGCAATATCCATGACCGAGCCCAGCGCCCCGCAGAAATGCGGCCTCGTCGCCGTCCTCGGCGCACCCAATGCGGGCAAATCAACGCTGGTCAATGCGCTGGTCGGCCAGAAAGTCGCCATCGTCTCTGCCAAGGCGCAGACCACGCGGGCGCGGCTCATGGGGATTGCGCTCGCCGATGAAACCCAGATCATTCTCGCCGATACGCCCGGCATTTTCGCTCCCAAGCGCCGGCTGGACCGCGCCATGGTCGCCGCCGCCTGGGAGGGCGCGGTCGAGGCCGACGCCATCCTGCTGGTGGTCGATTCGCGCAAAAAGCGCCGCGAATATCTGGAACCGATCCTCGAATCGCTGAAATCGCGGCCCGAACGCAAGATTCTGGTGCTCAACAAGGTCGACGAGACCCCCAAAGAGCCGCTGCTGGTCGCCGCCGACGCGCTGACCCAGGCTGCCGAATTCGACGAAGTGTTCTTCGTCTCGGCCTTGACTGGCGACGGGGTAGCCGAGCTGAAAGCCCGCCTCGCCGCGCTGATGCCCGAGAGCGACTGGCACTATCCCGAGGATCAGGTTTCGGATGCCAGCGAACGCCTGCTCGCCTGCGAAATCACCCGCGAGCAGCTCTATCGCCAGCTGCACGACGAGCTGCCCTATGACAGTGCGGTGCGCCCCGAAAGCTATACCCAGCGCAAGGATGGCAGCGTCGAAGTGCACCAGCAGATCGTCATCGCCCGCGACAGCCAGAAAGGCATCGTGCTCGGCAAGGGCGGCGCCAAACTGAAGGCGATCGGCGAGGCGGCGCGCAAGGAGCTGGCCGCAATTCTGGGCGTGAAGGTCCACCTGTTCCTCCACGTGAAGGTCGAGGAAGACTGGGACGAGACGCGCGAGTTTTATGACGATATCGGGCTGGACTGGGTAAAGTAGGGCGCGCACGCTTGCCCGATCCACGCACAATCGCCATAGGCTCGCTGCGAATCCACGCCCCGTGAAAGGCCCAGCGATGAAAGCCAGAATCTCGTGAAAGTCCGCGTTTCCGTCAGCCTCAAGCCCGGCGTGCTCGACCCGCAAGGCCGCGCGATCCAGCATTCGCTCGAAGGCCTTGGCTTTGCCGGCGTCAGCGACGTTCGCGCCGGACGGCTGATCGAGCTGGAAGTCGATGATAGCGTCACCGATGCCGCGCTCGACGAGATGTGCCGCCAGCTGCTCGCCAACATGGTCATCGAAAACTACCGGATCGAGCGAGTTTCGGCATGACCTTCCGCTCCGCCGTCATCACTTTTCCCGGCTCCAATTGCGACCGCGACATGGCGGTGGCGCTGGAGACGATTTCCGGCAGGCCGCCCGCGCGCGTCTGGCACGGCGATGCCGACCTGCCAGCGGGGCTCGATTTCATCGCCCTGCCCGGCGGCTTTTCCTATGGCGATTACTTGCGCAGCGGCGCGATGGCGGCGCGCTCGCCAATCATGCGTGCAGTTATTGCCGCGGCGGGTCGCGGTGTGCCGGTTTTGGGGGTGTGCAACGGCTTCCAGGTGCTCACCGAAGCTGGCCTGCTGCCCGGCGCGCTGATGCGCAATGCCGGGATCCGTTTCGTCTGCCGCGAGGTGGCGCTGAAGGTCGAGAACGCGCACTCGCTGTTTACAACGGGCTATCAGGCCGGACAGACCGTGCGCATTCCGGTCGCGCATCACGACGGCAACTTTTTCGCCGACGATACCACACTTGACCGGCTGGAAGGCGAAGGCCGGGTGGCCTTCTGCTATGCCGAGCAAGTCAACGGATCGGCCCGCGACATCGCCGGGGTGCTGAACGATGCTGGCAATGTGCTGGGCATGATGCCCCACCCCGAGCGCGCGATCGAGCCAGCGCATGGCGGCACAGATGGGGCGGCCTTGTTTCGCAGCGCAATAGCGGGCCTCGTAGGCGCCTGAAATCAGGCCGCCGTGCCGCGTGGGACAAAGCGCACGCGGTTGAAGATCGTCACGCTTTCTGCCGCCGCCATCGGCCGGCCGAACAAAAAGCCCTGGATCTTCTTGCAACCCAGTTCGCGCACCATTTTCAGTTCCTGCTGCGTCTCGACGCCTTCGGCCGTAGTCGACATCTCGAGGCTATCGGCCATGGCGACCACCGCACGTATGATCGCCAGACTTTCCGGATTGGCCGTCGCTGCGCCCTGAACGAAGCTGCGGTCAATCTTGATCGTCGAGAAGCGCAGGTTCCGGATATAGCCGAGCGAAGAATATCCGGTGCCGAAATCGTCGAGCGCAACGCTGCAGCCCAGCCCCATGACTTGCTCGAGCGCGCTGCGCGCTTGCGTCGCATCGCGCAGGAAAATGCTTTCGGTCACTTCGAGTTCGAGGCGGCTGGCGGGCAGCCCGCTATGCGCCAGCGCGCCAACGACGCTGCCGATGAAATTGCTGTCCAGCAGCTGCTCGCCCGAGACATTGACCGCCACCTTGACGTGGGCGGGCCAATTGATCGCCTGTATGCAGGCCTCGCGGAGCACCCACTCGCCAATCGGCACGATCAGGCGCGAATCTTCGGCCAGGGGGATGAATTTGGCCGGGCTGACCATGCCATGCTCGGCGCTGTTCCAGCGCAGCAGCGCCTCGAAGCTGACTATCGCCTCGCTGGTTGAATCGACCACCGGCTGGTAATTGAGCAGGAATTCCCCCCGTTCGATCGCGTGGCGCAGCGAGAATTCGAGCTTGCGGCGTTCCTCGGCATGGGCATGCAGCGATGGCTCATAGCCGCAATGCACGCCGCCGCCATTATCCTTGGCCCGGTAGAGCGCAAGGTCGGCGTTGCGCATCAGGGTCTCGACTGTTGAGCCATCGCGCGGGCCGAACGCCGAGCCGATGCTGGCGCCGACAAACAGCGTGTGGTGATCGACTTCATAGGGCTGCGACAGGCGGTCGATCACCCGCTGGGCGACCTGATCAACCCGCGCCGCATCGGAGGCATCACGGATGACGATGGCGAACTCGTCGCCGCCCAGCCGCCCGCACAGCTCGTTCTCGGTGATCATATCCTTCAGCCGTTCGGAAACCCGCGCCAGCAGCCGGTCGCCGATCATGTGGCCGAGGGTATCGTTGACCGACTTGAAACGGTCGAGATCGATCATCAGGAAGGCGCAGCGCGTGCGCCACTGCTCGGAATAGCGCATCGCATCACCCAGCGCTTCGTTCAGCATCATCCGGTTGGGCAGTCCGGTCAGCGTGTCATAACGCGCAAGGTAGGCGATCTTGTCGCTGCTCTCGCGCTGTTGGGTCACGTCCGAACCGACGCCGCGGAAGCCGTCGAACACGCCGCTCTCGTCGAGCTTCGGGGTGCCGGAAAGCTCCCACCAGCGCTGCCCGCCCGGCAGGGTGACCCGCACCAGCAAATTTGAAAAACTCTCGCGCCGCTTGAGCCGCTCAGCGAGATCATGGAGGCTGGAGGGAAACTGGCCGGTTTCCCAGGCATCGCCGGCAATCAGCTGGATGAACGGCTTGCCCTCAATTTCGCGCGATTCCATGCCGAGTGCGAAAGCGAAGCGCGGCGAGACCGTGCGGATGCGCCGCGCGGTGTCGATCTGCCACAGCCAGTCGGCCTCGCCTTCCTCGAACTCACGCAGCAGCAGCGAGACGACCTCGTTCTTCTCGGCCATCCCGGTCTCGGCAATTCGCGCCGTGAGGTAATTGCGCGCGCTGGCGAGCGCACCGGAGATTACCACCCCGCAGAAACCCAGGGCGATTGCCGCCATTTCATTGTCGCCGCCAAGCGCGAAATTGGTCACTGCCGCGCCGCCGACGACAACGGTGAACAAGATGGTGCTCATCGGCACTGCCGGCAGGGCGATCGCAGAACCGGTCATCAGGAATGCCAGCACCGACCAAAGCTTCAGGCGCGCCTCAACATCCAGAAAGCTGCTGGTGATCGATAGCGGCGCGACCCAGATCAAGGCATTGATCACGGTGTGCAGTGTGTGGCGGTTGGCCTCGTCGCGACTGAACATGCGGTGATCGGCATCGGCGAGCTTGCGGTCGTCCTTGGCCGAGGCGGCAAGGGCCACGAACAGGACCAGCAGCCAGATGACTGTCACGGCCACACCAATCTGTCCGGATAGCAGCACCGCCAGCGCGGCGGCTGCCAGCACGTTGCCGGTGATCCGCAGCCGGGTGGCGCGGGCGATTCCGGCATATTGCAGACCACGCAGCCGCGCCCAGTCGCCGCCCTGCGGGTCGGTCAGCCCAAGCACTGCAAGGGTCGGCAATTCCCGCGGAAGCGGGGTCGCGGAAGGAAAGCTGCGTCGCACTTCCGCGCGATAGGCGAAGTCTGGTTATCAGCCCGTAAAGCTTGCGGGAAATATGAAAAAAATCTCCTCCGATCTATTCCACCGTCACGCTCTTCGCCAGATTGCGCGGCTGGTCCACATCAGTGCCTTTCACACAGGCCGTGTGATAGGCGAGCAGTTGCACCGGAACGGCATAGACCAGCGGCGCGATCAGCGGGTGAACTTTGGGCATTTCGATGGTCGCAAGGCACCCCTCGCCCGCCTCTTCCAGTCCCTCGCGGTCGGAAATCAGCACCACTTTGCCGCCGCGCGCGCGCACTTCCTGCATGTTGCTGACGGTCTTCTCAAACAGCGGCCCGCTGGGCGCCAGCACAATCACCGGAACGGCCTCGTCGATCAGCGCTATCGGCCCGTGTTTCATCTCGCCCGCTGCATAGCCTTCGGCATGAATATAGCTGATTTCCTTAAGTTTCAGCGCACCTTCCAAGGCCAGCGGATAGTCCGCCCCGCGCCCCAGATAGAGCACGTCACGCGCCGGGGCGATGAGGTGGGCCATCGCCGCGATCTCGTCGTCATGCGCCAGCGCGGCATTGAGACTGGCGGGGGCTTCGAGCAGATGCTTGACCACTTCGGCTTCCTCCGCGCGGCTCATCAGGCCTCGTTTGACCGCCAGATGTGCGGCGAGCGCCGCCAGCACGGCAAGCTGGCAGGTGAAGGCCTTGGTCGAGGCGACACCAATTTCGGGGCCAGCATGCGTGGGCAACAGCAAGTCCGCTTCGCGCGCCATCGAACTGGTCGGCACATTGACCACCACGGCGATGGTCTGCCCCTGCTCCTTGCAATGGCGCAGCGCCGCCAGGGTATCTGCCGTCTCGCCGCTCTGCGAAATAAAGAGGGACAGTCCCCCTTTTTCGAGCACCGGATCACGATAACGAAATTCGCTGGCGACATCGATATCAACTGGCAGGCGGGCGAATTGCTCGAACCAGTATTTCGCCACCATCGCCGCATAGAACGACGTGCCGCACGCCACGATGGTCACCCGGCTGATGCTGGAGAGGTCAAAATCGAACTGTGGCTGCGCCACCGCCTGATCGACCTGGCGATTATAACTGCGCAGAGTCTGCGCCACCACGGTCGGCTGCTCGTAGATCTCCTTCTGCATGAAGTGGCGATAAT
>JANOBA010000470.1:0-8727 GCA_031411415.1 Novosphingobium sp. | reverse complement strand
TCAACGGGATCAGGTGCTTGCCGCGCTGGAGATAGCCGGATGAGAACATGTCGAACGGCTGGTCCGGGGCAAGCGCGTTGTTGTCCGGCAACGCTGGCGTGGCGATATTTCTGTTCCAGACGTCCATCTGCACCAGCAGGCGGCACAGCCAATCGGTGACAATATCGACCCGCAAGGTCCAGCCGGCGTTGAGATAGCCGAACATGACGGCAAAATTGGGCACGTTCGACAGCATGCAGTCGCGATACCAGTAATGCTGCGGCGCATCGACAGGCCGTCCGTCGAGGCTGACCGCGATCTTGCCGAAGGTCGAAAGTCGCAGGCCGGTGGCAGTAACGATGACGTCGGCCTGCAGCTTGCGTCCGTCACTAAGTTCGATGCCATCGCCGGTGACCCCGGCGATTTCGCCGGTCACGACGCTTGCCTGGCCCTGGCGGATTGCCTTGAACATGTCGCCGTCCGGAACCAGGCAGAGCCGTTGCTCCCACGGATTATACGGCGGTGAATAGTCCGCCTCGTTCCAGGCACTACCGAGCTGTTGGCGCACCATTCCCTTCAGGATCCGGCCAAAGCCTTGCGGATCCTTGCGGGCGCGGCTGAACAGGAATTCGTGCATCCGCAGAGCGCGGGCGCGATTGACCTTCCATGCCCATTTTTCCGGCAACAAGCGCCGAATCCAGCTGGCCAAGTTGTCTCGCGAGGGGCTCACGCCATACCATGTCGGTGTGCGCTGGAGCATGGTCACATGCCCCGCCGCCTCGGCCATTGCCGGAACGATCGTGACTGCCGTCGCGCCCGAGCCGATGATCACCACTTGCTTGCCGGTGCAATCGCAGGCTTCCGGCCAGAATTGCGGATGGATGACCTCGCCCTTGAACTCGCTCAGTCCGGGGATCGCGGCGTCGTGCGGGTTGTCGTAGTCATAATAGCCGGTGCCAAGGAACAGGAACCGGCAGGACAGGGCTTCGACACTGCCATCCGCCAGGCGCGAGCTGACCCGCCACAGCCCGGCCTTGCTGTCCCAATCCGCGCTTTCCACCCGCCGGCCGAAACGCATGTGCGCGGCAATGCCATAGTCGGTGACGACGCGGCCCAGATAGGCCTTGATCTGCGCCGCCGAAGCAATCGTTTCTTCCTCGCGCCAGGGGGCGAATTGATAGGCGAATGTATGCATGTCGCTGTCAGAGCGGATGCCGGGATAACGGAACAGGTCCCAGGTGCCGCCTGGCTGTTCGCGCCGGTCGAGCATCACATAGCGTTTGCCCGGGCAATGCATCGCCAGCTTGGCTGCCATGCCGATGCCGGAAATCCCGGCGCCGACGATCAGCATATCGAAAGGTTCTGGCGCTTCGCTCATGGCCATGCGCCATATAGAAACGCCGCCCGATTGCCAGTGCGCCCGCGCTTTGCCACAAGCGCGCGATGACCATGATTGCCGCCCGCCGATATACCCAAGGCCGGATTGCCGAGCCTGCCCTGAAACTTGATGGCGCTGTGCGCAGCCCGCTGCCGGCGGGGGAGTTCGACTGGGTGGGGCTGGCTGAGCCAAGCGCGCAGGAGCTTGATCTGGTGCGCCGCCAGTTCGGCCTGCATCCGCTGGCGGTGGAAGACGCGCTCAATCCCGCGCAGATGCCCAAAGTGGAGATCTATGGCCACCAGCTGTTCATCATCGCGCGCACCGCCGTGATCGAAGAGGGCGAGCGGATCGAATATGGCCAGACGGCACTGTTTCTGGGGGCGGATTTCCTGATCACCGTGCGGTTCAGCTCGACCCGCGCCCATGCCGATCTGCGCCAGCGGCTGGAGGGCGATCCCGGACGGCTGGCTGAAGGGCCGGATTTCGTTGCGCACGCCATTCTCGATTTCATTGCCGATGGCTACCAGCCGATCATGGAAAAGCTGGAGACGTCGGTGCAAACCATGGAAGAGCGCGCAATCGACGCATTTCCCGAGCCTTCGACCATCCGCCGCATCTTCCGTCTGCGCCGGCAGCTGCGCCGTTTCGACCGGATCGTCGGGCCGATGGAGGAAGTCTGCCACCGGCTGGCGACGCATGCGCTGCCGGCGGTCGATCCTTCGGCGATGGTGTGGTTCCGCGATGTGCTCGATCATGTCCGCCGCAGCAAAGCGCGGATGCGCGGGCTGATGGACACGCTCGATTCGATTGTCGAGACCGCAAGCCTGCTGGAACAGCACCGGCAGGGCGTGATGACCCGGCAACTGGCGGCCTGGGCGGCGATACTTGCCGTGCCGACAGCCATCGCCGGAATTTACGGGATGAATTTCGATGTCATGCCCGAGTTGCGCTGGCGCTATGGCTATTTCGCCGTGGTGGGCGGCATCTTCGTGATCTGCGGGGGGCTGTGGCTGCGCTTCCGGCGAATCGGCTGGCTCTGACCAGTTGGTGCTTGCAGCGCGCCGCATGCCGCTTCAAGATCGCCGCAGAAAATCAATCGGGAGAGTAAGCAATGGTACCCCAGATCGGGCGAGTTGGCGTGTGGGCTACAGAACTGCGGTTCGGCGATACCGACGCCATCGATCAAGCTGCGATGGAGCTGGAAACGCTCGGCTATGGCACGCTGTGGATTCCGGGCGGGATCGACGATCAGGTGCTCAGCGATGTTGACCGGATGCTGTCGAAGACCAGCCGGATCGTCATCGGCACTGGCATCATAAACATCTGGAAGCAGGAAGCCGGCGATGTCGCCGCCTGGTGGAAAGGGCAATCGGCTGAGCGGCAGGCGCGCGTGATGCTGGGTATCGGCGTCAGCCATGGCCCGCTGATCGGCGAGGCCTGGACCAAGCCCATCGCCAAGACGCGCCAGTGGATCGACGATGCGCTCGCCGCTGGGCTCTCCGCCGATGCGCTGTGCGTCGCGGCGCTCGGGCCCCAGATGCTGGCGCTCTCGCGTGACAAGACCGCCGGCGCGCATCCCTATCTGGTGACGCCCGAACACACCAAGGCCGCCCGCGAAATCCTCGGGCCGGGCAAGCTGCTCGCCCCCGAACAAGGCGTGGTGCTGGAAAGCGATCCCGAAGCGGCCCGCGCATTGGCGCGCGGCGCGGTGCAATTCTACGCCGGCTTGCCGAACTACGCCAACAACTGGAAACGCTATGGCTATACCGACGAAGACATTGCCACAGTCAGCGACCGGCTGGTCGACGGCCTGTTCGGCTGGGGTGGTCCGGCAGACATCGCCGCGCGGGTGAAGGAGCACTATGATGCAGGGGCGGATCACGTCTGCATTCAGGTGATTTCAGGCACCGGGCTGGAAGGCGCGCGCGCGGCATGGCGGGAATTGGCGGGGGTGCTGGTTTAGGGGGTGATGCAGTTGGGGGAAAGAGCCTATTCGGTTAGATTCTTGACATGTTGGATTGTTCATGAAGTGTTCCAAAGAGCATCACGTGAGGATTCCTATGCAGACCCAACCTTCTAAGTCTGAGCTCGAATTGGCCGAAGAGCTCGCCAGCGGCTTCTATTTGCGCACCGGGCGCTTGCTGAGGCCCGAGGTGTTTCTTGCTGAGCTTCAGCGCAAATTCAATCCCAATCACGATCCCGAAGACGGACGATTTACCTTTGGTTCGGGTGGAGGCGGATTCGGTGGTCGCGCGGCAACGCAGGTTTCGAATCGTAGCTCAGGTGGCGATCGCTATCCAACGCGTGTCAAACTGCCGACATATCCGGTGCGTGTCGAGCTGCCCACTGCCAAGCCTGTTGAGGCCAGAACGCACATTTCAGTGCATGCTGAGAAAATCCGCACCATTATGCCGGCTTCTGGCAAGTTGGCAGATGTTTACTCCAAACCCTTGGGCGATGCCATGACCACTCATGGTATTCATTCGCCCGAGCAGCAAGCAGGGTTTCTGGCGCAGGTCGCTGTAGAAAGCGGGAGCCTTCGACACACAGCAGAAGGCCTGAATTACTCTGCTGAACGATTGACACAGGTTTGGCCAAGTCGATTTCCGACGATCGAATCTGCGCGGCCCTATGCTCACAACCCTGAAGCCTTGGCTGACCGGGTCTATGGAGATCGAATGGGAAACAGGGGAGTTGTCGGGGCTGGATACCGCTATCGTGGCAGGGGGCTCATCCAAGTGACAGGTCGCGACAGGTACCGGGAACTTGGATATGAAAACAACCCGGAGGCACTGGAAAATCCGCAGCTTGCTGCTGATTCGGCTGCAGCCTATTGGCGTGCAAATAGCTTGCATCGGCGCACGACACGTGCACTAAATCGGCAGCAATTTGACGCCACTTCAAGATACGTGAATGGCGGAAGTCATGGTTTGGACGAACGATGGATGGCCTATCAACGTGCACTGGCAGCGCTAAGGCGCAGAGAACCGCCCAGGTAGCCATCGGGCTCGCATTGCTTTTAACATGTCTGGAAGCGGAGAGCGGCTCGGGGTTGCAGGCGGCTGCTTTGGCCAAGAAATTGGGTCGACCGCCCGTTACGCTTTGCGCTCAAAACGAAGTGGTCCTCGCATCCTGCCCGATCCGCAGAAAGCTGGCCTCTGTTTGTGGCCTGAATGGCCAGGCGACATATCGGTTTGGCTCGCCCAGTCACATTGAGTTGACGGCTATGGCGATGCATCATGCCGGCCAAATGTTCGCTGGCGGCGGCGAAACCCAGATTGTCGTAACGCGCGGGGTGCATCAGTACGTGATTTACGATAGCGCGATCCGCGTTGGCCGGGACCGCGAAGGTCACCGCCCTTTGCAATTCGCCAGCGGGCTCATGGTTTTGCAGGGTGGCACGCATCTCACTGATGTCAATTGCAGACCTTCGGAGGCGAACTTCATCGATTCAAAAGTCGTCGCAGGCTACATGCCAAGCGGTGAATATGTCTGGCACAAAGGCATGGGGCCAGCCAGTCTTCCGCCGATTACGCGGCGATAGATTCTTCCCCTCAATTCCCCGCCACCATCATTCCGTCCACCCGGATCGTCGGCACGTTGACCGGGCGGTGCCACTCCAGATCGTCCGCCGGGGTCATGGCCTTGAACATCTCCAGCAGGTTCCCGGCAATGGTGAATTCCGCCACTGGCCCGGCGATTTTGCCGCCGACAATTCGATAACCCGAGGCGCCGCGGCTGTAGTCGCCAGTCACGCCGTTGACCCCCATGCCGATCAGTTCGGTGACGTAAATCCCATCCTTGATGTCAGCCATCAACGCGGTGGGGCTCATGCTGCCGGCGGCGAGGTGGAGGTTGCCGGTAGTCACTCCCGGCGCGCCGCCGTGGCCGCGCGAGGCGTGGCCGGTGGGAGCGAGGCTAAGCTGGCGGGCCGAGGCGCTGTCCATCAGCCATCCGGTGATGCGGCCATTTTCGACGAGGTTGCGCGGCGCCGTGGGCAGGCCTTCGCCGTCGAAGGCGTGGCTGCGCAGACCGCGCGGGCGCAGCGGATCGTCGGCGATCACCACGGCGCTGTCGAACAGGTCTTGCTCCAGCCGGTCGAGCAGGAAACTGGCGCGGCGGGCTATAGACGCCCCTGACATGGCACCCAAAAGATGGCCAATCAGCGTGCCGCCGACGCGCGGATCGAACACGATCGGCATTTGCCCGCTTTTCACCTTGCCGGGCGCGAGCCGGGCGACGGCGCGGCTGCCCGCCTGATGCCCGATGAATTCCGCGCTCGGCAGGTCGGCGCCGTGGCGGGCCGAGCGCCAGGCATAGTCGCGCTGCATTCCTGCGCCTTCGCCGGCGACGACGCTGGCCGACAGCGAGCGGCTGGTAGTGGCATAGGCGCCAGCAAAGCCGTGGCTGGTGGCCAGCGCAAACAGGCCGCGCCCGGCGCCGGCGCTGCCGCCTTCGGAATTGGTGATACCGGTGACTGCGCGGGCGGCGTCTTCGGCTTGCTCTGCAGTGGCGCGCAAGTCGGCGGGGCTGGGTTCGTGGGCGTCCTCGCTGTCGAGATCGGCGTGGGGGCCCTTGCTCAGCATGTCCTGCGGGGCGAGGCCGGCATAGGGATCTTCGGGAGCGAGGCGCGCCATCGCCACGGCGCGTGCGGCGAGCTCATCCAGCGCGCTATCGCTGAGATCGGATGATCCGATCGAGGCTGAGCGCTGGCCGACGAAGGCCCGCAGCGAAATGTGCTCGCTTTCCGACCGCTCGACATCCTCAAGCTTGCCAAGCCGGACCGAGACGCTTTCCGACATGCTGGCGCTAATCACGGCGTCGGCGGTGTCGGCCCCGGCGCGCAGGGCGCGTTCGATCAGGGCCTGGACACTGGCATTGGCGGCTTCAAGACTGAGCATGGTGAAATTGGCACTCCAAGGCGCGGTGGCGCAGAGCGTCGATCTATACAGCCCAGACAAGGCGAGGCAATCATAGGTAGTGGGTACAGGCGGGGGAGGGCCCGATCAGGAAAACAGCAGCGCCAGGCCCCTGAACATACCGGTCAGCAGGAAGGGCATGCCGATCGCCAGCAGCCACAGCATCTTGCGATCACGCCTGTAGTATGGCGCGAGGTCGGGATCTTGCGCCTGCACATCGCTCAGGCGGTTCCAGCGCCGCTCGAACAAGCGGCAGGCGGGAATGATCGCGCCGACCAGGATAATCAGCGCGAAATAGGGCAGCAGTGATCCACTATGGCTTTTCAGCGCGCCCATGGTGATGAAGATCTGGAGGCCGGTATAGACCAGCAGGGCATAGGCGATATGGTCGCTCATCCGCCGGCGCCAGTCGACAATCTGCGACTTGGCGGGCGCCTTCACCTGCGTGCGCAGGAAGCGACTGGGCTCCATTCTGACCATCCGGCGATCCCCAATTATTAAATGAGAGTAAATCACCGATTCGCTTTGCGATCAAGTGCGGTTAACCTTGTCGTCACAAGCGGCTTGTATTCTCCCATGCATGAAACCTGCCAATTCATTGTCATATACAGGAAAGTCCGCTTGCCGAGGCCGGACGGCGGCATTAAGCCACTAGGGTTATGGATGAAATGACCCTTTCCCCGACCGCGCCCGAGCCGCAGCACCCCCAACCCGAAACCGCGACTGGCCAGCCTCAGAGCCTTGCCCAGGGCGGGCTCGAAGTGGTGTCCATCGCCAAGTCCTATGACAAGCGGGCGGTGTTGACCGACATCTCGCTGTCGGTCGGCAAAGGCGAAGTGCTCGGCCTGCTGGGGCCAAATGGCGCGGGCAAAACCACCTGCTTTTATTCGATCATGGGGCTGGTGCGGCCCGATGCCGGGCGCATCCTGCTCGACGGGGTCGATATCACCAAGCTGCCGATGTATCGCCGCTCGATTCTGGGGCTGGGCTATCTGCCGCAGGAAACCTCGATTTTCCGGGGCATGACCGTTGAACAGAACATTGCCTGTGTGCTCGAACTGATCGAGCCTGATGCCGGGGTGCGCGCTGAAGAGCTTGAGCGGTTGCTCGGCGAATTCGGCCTCACCAAACTGCGTTCCAGCGCCGCCATGGCGCTTTCAGGCGGCGAGCGGCGGCGCTGCGAGATCGCCCGGGCACTGGCCGCAAAGCCCTCGATCATGCTGCTTGACGAGCCTTTCGCCGGCATCGATCCTCTATCGATCAGCGACATCCGCGATCTGGTGAAAGACCTGAAAAAGCGCGGCATCGGCGTGCTGATCACCGATCACAACGTGCGCGAGACGCTCGACATCGTTGACCGCGCCTGCATCATCTATGGCGGTCAGGTGCTGTTTGCCGGCAGCCCGGAAGCGCTGGTCGCCGACGAAAACGTGCGGCGGCTCTATCTGGGCGAGGGGTTCACCCTTTAGCTCCCATGGCACTCGGCCCCCGCCTGGACCTTCGCCAATCCCAGTCGCTGGTGATGACCCCCCAACTTCAGCAGGCGATCAAGCTGCTGGCGCTGTCGAACCTCGAGGTTGAGGCTTTCATCGGCGAAGCGCTCGATGCCAATCCGCTGCTCGATCTGGGCGAGGCCGCGCCGGCCGAGGTGCTGGAAGCCGCGCCCCCCGAGGAGGCCCGACGCACTACCCTCGAAAACTCCCCTGCCGACCAGCTGATTGGCGAGGGCCGCGCTACTGATGACCGCCCGCTCGACATCGATCCAGCCGCGCTGGACCGGGACCGCGATACCTTCGATGCCGACTGGGGCCGCGAGGCATGGGCCGGCGGCAACGGCGAGGAGGGCCCCGGCATCGACGAGCGCGGCGAGGGCGCGGCAAGTCTTGCCCAGCATCTCGAAGCGCAGATCGGCCCGGCGAGCCGCGATCAGCGCCAGGCCGCGATTGCTCGGCACATCGTCGGCCAACTCGACGAGGCGGGCTATCTGGCCATGCCGCTCGGCGAAGTGGCCGAGCAACTGGGGGTCGAACTTGCCGATGTGGAAGATGCGCTTGCGCTGATCCAGACCTTCGATCCGACTGGCGTCGGCGCGCGCAGCCTTGGCGAATGCATTGCGCTGCAGGCGCAGGAGGCCGATCGCTATGACCCGGCCATGGCGCGGCTGCTTGATAATCTCGATCTCATCGCCGGCGGCGAGCTGGCGCGGGTTCGGCGCATGTGTGGCGTTGATGACGAGGACTTCGCCCAGATGCTTGCCGAGCTGCGCAGTTATGATCCCAAGCCCGGCCTGGCCTTCGGCGATGCTGGAGTGGAGCCGGTTACCCCCGATGTGCTACTGGCACCGGCGATCGATCCAAAGGGGCTGTTCTCGGGGTGGTGGATTGCGCTCAATCAAGCGACCCTGCCGCGGCTGATCGTCAACCGCTCCTATTATACCGAGCTCAAATCAGC
>JANOBA010000469.1:0-7854 GCA_031411415.1 Novosphingobium sp. | reverse complement strand
CGCCCGATGCAATCTCCTTGACAATTTGAACCATATCGGTTATACGCTGCCCCGTTGGAGCAATCCAACAACCAACAACCAACAACCAGCGACGGGTGCGGGAGGCGGTGAAGCGCTTCGCTCTTCCTCTCCCGCGCGGTGGCCGGCGCAACCCTCAGCGGAAGCGTCCGCGCAATTCGGAACACGAGGAGCCCCCGGCGATCTCCGGGTGCAGAAATGCAGGGTATGCCCTGCTGGCTGACGGGCACTTGCGAGCCCTGACCGTCGCCGCTTCGTGACCCAGGGCCGAGCCGGAAAGTCCCCCCGCAAAGTCCGCTTTCCCGGCCATTCGCACCTGAGGATTTGTCAGCCAAGCCTGTCGCGTCAGGCACCCCCGCGCCGGCCACCAGCCCGTCCGCGTAAACGAGGGACTGTCCCTCTTTAATCTGGCGTTTTTGTCCGGGCTCGCCGCCGGATGAATGTGTTCACCCAGAGACGCAGAGGCGCAAAAATGTCGCGTTTGCGGCGAATCCGCTTGCATGTTCAGCACGCTCGCATGGCGCGGCTGTGGCGAAGAATGCAGCGCCTGCGGCGGGAACGCCCCCTCCGCGACTCTGCGTGAAACTGCCTTTCAATTGCTTCGCGCGGGATGCGGCCAAAAATCCAGCCGATAGCCCAGCCAGTGCCTGAAAATCCGCTTCGGGCAGCGCCCGAGTGCGGGTTCACTTCATCCGGTAGCGGATCGGCAGATGTTTTACGCCGCCAACAAATGTCCCTTCGACATAGCGCGGCGTGCCGGCGAGTTCGATATCATCCACCCGTGCCAGCAGCTCGGTGATGAACAGGTTGAGCTCCAGCCGTGCGAGATATTGCCCCAGGCAGACGTGCGGGCCGAAACCGAACGCCAACTGCCGGTTGGGCTTGCGGTCGATGCGAAACTGGTGGGGATTCTCAAACACTGCCTCGTCGCGGTTGGCCGAAGGATAGCTCAAGAGCAGCAGCTCGCCGGCCTTGATCTCCGCGCCATTGACCGTGCAGTCTTCCGTGGCTGTGCGGCAGAAATGCTTGACAGAGGAGGTCCAGCGGATGATTTCCTCCACCGCCAGCGGCATCAGCGAGGGATCGGCGCGCAGCTTGGCCATTTCATCCGGATTTTCCAGCAAGGCCAGCAGGCCGCCAGTGATGGCATAGCTGGTTGTGTCGTGCCCGGCGGTGGCGACGATGTTGAAATAGCCAAAGACGTCGGGCTCGGGCAGCAGTTCGCCGCCCACTTTCGCATTGGCAATGATGCTGCCCAGATTGTCTGCGGGATTGGCGCGCAGATCGGCAATCATCTTCTGGAAATAGACATACATCTCCATCATTGCGCTAACACTGCTGCCGCCCTGCGCCTGGAATTCGGGATCCTGGCTGGTCAGCGTCTGCTGGGTGAGGCGCAGCATCAGCGGCTCGTCTTCCACCGGCACCCCCAGCATGGTCATGATCACACGCAGGGGATAGGCAAGCGCGACCTGCGCGAAATCGCAGGCCCCGCCATGGTCCGCCATCCGGCCAACGAACTCTGCTGCCAGCCGCTCGATTTCGCCGCGCAGGCTTTCAAGACCTTTCGGCGTGAAATAGCTCTGGCTGAGCTCGCGGTAGGCTGCGTGATCAGGCCCGTCCATCGCCACCAGATTGCGCATGAATTTGCCAACATCGACTCCGCCCAGGGCCTTGCGCGAGGCCATCATCTGCGAGTTCGAGAAATGCGCCTGTCTGGGTTGATTGATGAAGCGGGCGGCATCGCGTTCAATGCTCATGATATCTGCGTGGCGGGTGACCAGGCGGACCGGATCGTGATCGGCGGCATGGATAACCGCCAGCGGATCATCCTGCCGCAGCCGGGCCATCAGGCCATAGAGCGCTGCCGGATCGGTGAATGTCTTGGGATCGGCCATGGCTTCGGCAGGCAGGTCATTTTCGATCACAGAATGGATTCCTTGATGGTGTTGCTCTGACGGGCAAGCTCGTCAATAAGACGCGCGAGATGTAATGCAACAAGAGTGATTCATATGCAGATCGATGCAACAATTTCCGCCGTAGTCACTGGCGGCGCCTCCGGGCTGGGCCTGGCAAGCGTCAAGGCCTTGCGTGCGGCGGGCGCGAAAGTCGCGATTTTCGATTTTAACACGGAGGCCGGGACCCGCGCCGCCGCCGAGACCGGCGCGCTGTTCTGCGAGGCCAATGTGCTCTCGGACGAGAGCCTTGACGCGGCCTTTGCAAAAGCGCGCGCGGCCCACGGACAGGAGCGCATCCTGATTTCCTGCGCGGGCGGCGGCAATGCCATGGCGACAATCCGCAAGGACAAGGCGAGCGGGCAGATGACCGTGTTCCCCACCGCCGAATTCGCCCGGGTGGTCAGCCTCAATGCGGTCGGCACATTTGCCACGATCACCCGCTTTGCCGTGGGCTGTGCCACACTTGATCCCATCGACGGCGAGCGCGGCGCGGTGGTCTGCACCGCATCGGTCGCCGCGCAGGATGGGCAATCGGGCCAGGCGGCCTATGCCGCGGGCAAGGCGGCGATTGTCGGCATGACCCTGCCGGTGGCGCGCGATCTTGGCCGTTACGGCATCCGCATCAACACTATCCTGCCCGGCGTGTTCTCCACGCCCTTGATGAACCAGGCGCCGCCCGAAATGCGCGACCGGCTCTCAGCGATGACCGCATTCCCCAACCGCTTCGGCGAGCCGGAAGAATATGCCCAGTTCGCTCTGGAGCTATGCCGCAACACTTACATCAACGCGCAGGCGATCCGCCTTGACGCCGGAATTCGCTTCGCCGCCCGCTAGAGGTTCGCGACAATGGGAGAGAGACAATGAAGGCAGCCGTTCTGCGCGCCCAGGGGCAGCGCATGGAGATTGAGGACATTTCCATCTCCAAACCGCAGGGGCGCGAGGTGCTGGTGAGGTTGCAGGCGGTCGGCGTGTGTCATTCTGATCTGCATGTGCTGAACGGCGACTTTCCCTTTCCGCTGCCCGCCGTGCTGGGCCATGAAGCCGCCGGGATTGTCGAACAGGTCGGCCCGGATGTGCGCCATGTGAAACAGGGCGATCGGGTGATCGTTTGCCTCACTTTCCACTGCGGCCACTGCGAGCAATGCGACAGCGGCAATACGCATCGCTGCTATACGCCTGAAGCCAACCGCGCGCCCGATGTGCCGCAACGCTTGTTCAAGGGGGCCGAAAATTTCGCCACTTTCATGAGCATGGGCGCCTTCGCCGAGCAGATGCTGGTGCATGACAGCGGCTGCGTAGTGATTCACCCTGACATGCCGTTCGACCGCGCCTGTTTGATCGGCTGCGGCGTGACCACCGGCTTCGGGGCTGCCGTGCGTACAGCAGGTATCAGGCCGGGCGAAACTGTTGTCGTGATCGGCTGCGGCGGGGTCGGACTTTCCGCGATCAACGGCGCCGCAATCGCCGGGGCGGGGCGGATCATCGCGGTGGACCGGGCGGCGACGAAATTCGCCATGGCGCGGGCTTTCGGCGCGACCGATACTGTCGATGCCAGCGCGGGCAAGGTCGTCGAACAGATCATGGAGATGACCAAAGGGCGCGGTGTCGATCATGCGATCGAAGCCATCGGCCTCAAACAGACCATGGAGGACGCCTTCAATATGCTGGCCAAGGGCGGCACCGCGACCGTGATCGGCATGGCTCCCTATGGGACCAAGATCGAACTGCCCGGGCTCGACTTCCTGCGCGAAAAGAAGATCCAGGGCTCGATGATGGGCGGCGTGCGCACGACCATCGATATTCCGCGCTACTGCGATCTCTACATGCAGGGCCGCCTCAAGCTCGACGAGCTGATCTCGTGCCGCCGGCCACTGAGCGAAATCAACGAGGCCTTCGATGACATGAAGAAGGGCGAGCTGGCGCGTTCCGTGCTGATGTTCGACGCCTGAGGATACCCGCGCGATGCTGACCAAAGCCGACGAATATCCGATCCACCAAACCCCGGACCCGATTGCCTTTTCGGGCACCGACCGTAATTTCTACGACCGTTATTTCTTCAACGGCTATACCATTGATGGCGAAGTCTATTTCGCCGCTGCGATGGGGATTTATCCCCACCTCAACATCATCGATGCGGGCTTTGCTGTGCGCATCGGCGGGCGGCAATACAACCTCCACGCCTCGCGCCATTTGCACATGGAGCGGATGGATACTCAAGTCGGCCCGGTCCGCGTCGAGGTGGTGGAGCCGCTGCAGAAACTGCGCGTGGTTGTGGACGACAACGAGCACGGCATCAGCGCTGACCTGACTTTTACCGGCCGCCATTTTCCCATCGAAGAGCCGCGCACCACCCGGCGCAACGGCCCGCGCATCGTCCAGGACATCACCCGGATGACCCAGCTGGGCCACTGGACCGGCTGGATCAAGGCGGGCGGGCAGGAAGTGACGCTGATGGGGCAAAGCACCAAGGGCACGCGGGATCGCAGCTGGGGCGTGCGCCCTGTCGGCATCCGCGATCCGCAGGTGCCGGTGACGCAAGCCGAGTTTCAGGTCTGGTGGTATTGGGTGCCCGCGCATTTCGCCGAACGGGTGCTGCACTTCTTCGTCAACGAGGATGGCGACGGCAAAGTGTGGAACCTGGGCTGCGTGATGCTGAAGGATGGCGGCGCGCCTGAGCATTTGCACGGGGCCCGGCTGGAAGTCGAATTCGAGCCCGGGACGCGCTATCCCGCGCGCGGCGTGGTGACGGCGCAGGACGAGGCCGGCGGGCAATACCGCATCGAGATCAGCGCCGAAGCGCGCTTCTATCTCTCCGGCATCGGCTACATGCATCCCGACTGGTCGCATGGCCTCAACAAGGGTCCGCTGGTGACCGGCTATGACGAATACGATTGCAACGACATTGTCCACGGCTCGCGCTTTGAGCATCCGCAAGCCTTCGCGCGCCTGGCCATGACCACGCCGGAAGGCACAGTGCTGCAAGGCTCTGGCTGCTTCGAATCGATCGTGCTTGGCCGCCATGCCCCGTCAGGGCTCACCTCGCTGTTCGACGTGCCATGAGCGACTTTGAGACGCGGATTGCCGCCTATCTCGCCCACCGCATGCCGGGTGCAAGCGGGATCGTGGTCGACGAGCTGGCGCGCATTTATGGCGGCTCCAGCCAGGAAACCTATCGGCTTCGCGCTTGTTGGAGCGAGCAGGGCAAGCCCGCCGAAAAGCGCCTGATCCTGCGCCGCGACGCGCCGGGCGGCCTCGTCGTGGCCGAGCGTGATCTGGAATACAACGTCTACCGCGCACTGGCAGGGCAGAGAATCCCGGCGCCAGAAGCTCATTTCCTTGAGCTTGATCCGCAGTGGCTGGACCGGCCGTTCTTCATCATGGACCTTGCCCCCGGCCGGCCCGGCGATCCGTTCACGTCGCCCGATCCCTATGACGGCCACGATGAGACCATCGCCCGCCAGTTCTGGTCGATCATGGGCCGACTCGCCGCGCTCGATCACCGCCAGCTCGGGCTGACAGCCTTGCGAAACGGCGAGGCGGCAGGGGGCTTTTGGAAGATCGAGCTCGACCGCTGGGAGAGCATTATCGATGAGGGCGAGGCGGTCGCCGAGCCGATCGTGCGTGCGGCGATACGCTGGCTGAGGGGCAATCCGCCGCCCGAACCGGCCAAGCCCGCAATCATTCATGGCGACTACCGCTCGGGCAATTTCCTGTTCACGCCTGATGGCCAGATCAGCGCCATCCTCGACTGGGAAATGTGCCACATCGGCGACCCGCTGGAAGATGCGGCCTGGGGTATTGATCCCTTCTGGCCGATCACGCGCCATCTGCCTTTAGAGCAAGGCCTTGCTGAATGGGAAACGGCGAGCGGGATGCGGGCAGACCGCAAGGCGCTCGACTGGTGGCGGCTGTTTTCGGCAGTCAAGGCCTGCGCAATCTGGACCACGGCGGAAGCAGCGGTGGCCTCTGGCGAGAGCCACGAAATGATTGTTGCGCTATCGGGCATTCGCGCCGGGCATTTCCACCGCAAAGTCATCCTGGCGCTGATGCGCGAATTTGGGGTAATGGCATGAGGCTTACAATCGAGGCTTCGCTGCACCGCATCGGCGATCTGCTGCGCGAAGATGTCGCGCCTGATCTGAAGACGCCGTTCCTCGGCCAGTCGGTGCGCATGGCCAGCGGCCTGCTGACCATTTGCGCCAACTGGGTGGATGATGCGGCGGCGATCCGGGTGGACGAAAACGCTGCGATCCGCGCCCTGCTCGGCGAAGCCGGGGCAGAGCTGGCGGGCGGGCTTGCCGGGCGGCTGCGCGAAGCTGCGGATTCGCGCGATCCGGGCCTGCGCATCAGCCAGCTCGATGCGGAGAACCACCGCCTTCGCCTGCTGTTGATCGAAGCCCATGCGGCGACGGAGGATGCGGGGCTCGCCGCGCTCAATGCGGCTATCTGGCGGTTTTTGGAACACATCGAGCTGGGCCGGGCACAGCGCGAACAGGTGAACCCATTCGGCAAGTGAAGGCAGGATCTAGGGCCAGTACTTCGCCTTGATTTCCTTTTTGTAGAGCTTGCCGGTCTCCGCTCGGGGCAGCTGCTGCTCGAAGTCGACGGTCCTTGGGCATTTCACGTCGGCAAGCCGCTCGCGGCACCAGCCGATCAATTCCTGCGCCAGCGCGTCGCCTGCATCTTCCCACCGCGCCGGCTGGATCACGGCCTTCACTTCCTCGCCGAAATCCGCGTTTGGCACGCCGAACACCGCGACATCGCCAACCTGGGGATGGGTAATCAGCAGGTTCTCGACTTCCTGCGGATAGATGTTGACCCCGCCGGCGATGATCATGAAGTCCTTGCGGTCGGCGAGGAAGAGATAGCCCTCCGCATCGACTCGCCCGACATCGCCCATGGTGACCCAGCCGCCATGCAGCGGGTTGTGCGCTGAGGCGGTTTTTTCCTCGGCATTGTGATAGGCAAAATCGTTGCCGCCGCTGAAATAGATCGTGCCAATTTCGCCGATCGGCAGTTCATTTCCGTCATCATCGCAAATGTGGATCTTGCCCATGATGTTGCGCCCGACCGTGCCCGGCCGCGCCAACCATTCGGCGCTGCTGACCACGCAAAATCCGCCGCCTTCGGTGCCGGCGTAAAACTCCTCGACCACCGGACCCAGCCATTCGATCATCGCCTGCTTGATCGGCACAGGGCAGGGCGCGGCGGCATGGATCACTGCTTTAAGCGAGGAGAGATCATATTTCGCCCGCACATCGTCCGGCAGCTTAAGCAGCCGCACGAACATGGTTGGCACCACTTGTGTCAGCGTGACCTTGTAGCGATCAACCAGACCGAGAAACTCTTCGGGATCAAATTTTTCCATCACCACAACTGTGCCGCCCAGCGCCTGGGTCGTTGCGGTGAAGCCCATCGGCGAGGAGTGATAGAGCGGGGCGGGCGAGAGATAGACCGTCTGCTCGTCGAAGCCATAGAGCTTGCCGAACATCGCTATTCCAGACAGCGGCTGGACCGGATCGGTGCCCGCAGTGGGAACCATGTTCTTGATCCCCTTGGGGCGCCCGGTGGTGCCCGAGGAATAGGCCATGCGTGCGCCATTGGCTTCGTCGGCAATCGGGCTGGCAGGCTGTGCGGCGCTCAGCTCTCCCCAGCTTGGCAGGCCGGCGATGGCGCCAATGGCGAGCACGTGTTGCAGGCCCGGCAAGCTGGCGCGTATCTGCATCAGTTCCTGCGCGGTACCTGCCAGATACTCCGAAATCAGCAGAACTTTTGCGCCGCTGTCCTCCACAATATAGGCAATCTCGTCGCATTTGAGCCGGGTCGAAACCGGCACCATGGTTATGCCCGAACGCTGGGTGGCCCAGAACAGGTCATG
>JANOBA010000468.1:0-1876 GCA_031411415.1 Novosphingobium sp. | reverse complement strand
GCCATCTGATCGGCGAGGATGGTCGCCGCTATCTCGATTTCGCCGCCGGCATCGCGGTCAATGCGCTGGGCCATAGCCACGCCGGCCTGATCGGCGCGATCCAGCGTCAGGCGGGCGAGCTGATGCATGTCTCGAACCTCTATGGCAGCCCCCATCAGGAAAAGCTGGCCAGCCGGCTCGTGGCGAGGACTTTCGCCGATACCGTGTTCTTCACCAATTCTGGCGCCGAAGCGGTGGAATGCGCGATCAAGACCGCGCGCGCCTATCACCAGCATGGCGGAAATGAAGAGAAGTTCGAGCTGATCACCTTCCGCAATGCCTTCCACGGGCGGACGCTGGGGACGATTAGCGCCTCGGACCAGGAGAAGATGCACAAGGGCTTC
The DNA here is from genome assembly GCA_031411415.1 of Novosphingobium sp. Lineage (GTDB taxonomy): Bacteria > Pseudomonadota > Alphaproteobacteria > Sphingomonadales > Sphingomonadaceae > Novosphingobium. The sequence goes on along the minus strand of JANOBA010000468.1, from coordinate 1,493 downwards.
AAGCCACTCCTGCCCGGCTTCAAATATGTCGAGTTCGATGATCTGGATGTCGTCAAGGCGGCGATGGGCCCAAATACGGCGGGCTTTCTCGTCGAGCCGATACAGGGCGAGGGCGGGGTGCGTTCGGGCTCGGACGCTTTCCTGCAGGGTCTGCGCGCCCTAGCGGACGAACATGACCTGATGCTGGTGCTCGACGAAGTGCAGACCGGATATGGCCGCACCGGGACATTCTATGCCTATGAGCAATACGGCTTCGAGCCCGACATCCTCGCTACAGCCAAGGGCATCGGCGGCGGCTTCCCGCTCGGCGCGTGCCTGGCGACCGAAAAAGCGGCGCGTGGCATGGGCTTTGCCACCCACGGATCGACCTATGGCGGCAATCCGCTTGCCATGGCCGCTGGCAATGCCGTGCTGGATGCCTTTGAGGCCGAGGATATTTTGGCAAATGTCCGCGACAAGAGCGCCAAGATCGTTTCCCGGCTGGAGCAGTTCATCGGCAATTATCCCGATCTCTTCGTCGAAGTGCGAGGCCGGGGGCTGCTGATCGGCATCCAGCTGACCCGCGAGCCGCGCAGCTTTGTCGCGCACTTGCGTGACAATCACGGGCTGCTCACCGTCTCGGGCGGCGACAACACGGTGCGGATCGTGCCGCCGCTGGTGATTGGCGATGAGCACATCGACGAATTCATGGAAAAGCTCTCTGCAGCGGCTGCGAGCTTCATGGCTGAAAGCGAAACGGCATGACCCGGCATTTCCTCAACCTGGTCGATGCCGGCGGCGATGCGCTGGCGGCGATGCTGAACGATGCGCTGACCCGCAAGGCAGCGCGCGCCGATTGGACCAAAGGCCGCGTCGATGCCGATGCGCCGCTGGCGGGCCGCGTGCTGGCGATGATCTTTGAGAAGAGTTCGACCCGGACCCGCGTCTCGTTTGACATGGCGATGCGCCAGCTTGGCGGCAGCGCGCTGGTGATGGAGGCAGGCTCGATGCAGCTGGGCCGGGGCGAATCGATTGCCGACACCGCCCGCGTGCTCAGCCGCATGGCCGATGCCATCATGCTGCGCACCGACGATCACGCAAAGGTCGAGGAATTGGCCGCCCATGCGACAGTGCCGGTGATCAATGGCCTGACTGATCAGTCACACCCCTGCCAGATCATGGCCGATCTGCTCACGCTGCTCGAAGCCGGCAAGGCGCTGCCGGGGCTGGAAGTGGCCTGGCTTGGCGACGGCAACAATGTGCTCAATTCGATTGTCGAGGCGGCGGGGCTGCTCAAGTTCAACGTGCGCATCGCCGTGCCGGAAGGGTATGATTGTGATGCCGGCTTTGTCGCGCGGGCGGAGGCCGCCGGTGCGCGCATCAGCGTGCACCGCGATGCCGCGGCTGCGGTTGCCGGGGCCGATGTGGTGGTCACTGATACCTGGGTATCGATGGGCCAGACCGGGGCCGAGGCACGCATTGCCGCGATGGCGCCGTTCCAGGTCAGCGAAGCG
>JANOBA010000467.1:0-2205 GCA_031411415.1 Novosphingobium sp. | reverse complement strand
CGCGTCAGGCACCCCCGCGCCGGCCACCAGCCCGTTCGCGTTTTCCGGCCCGCTCACCCTGAGCCTGTCGAAGGGTAGGTCCGGGCTCGCCGCCGGATGATCCGCTTTGCGCGCGACAATCGGTATCCACCTCGCCAAGCGCGAGCTGCGCATCGTGGTCGAGGAATTTCTCAGCCGTTTCCGCAATATCAGGATCAAGCCCGGCGAGACACGGCGCTATCACACCGGGCGCACGTTTGGCCTCGAATACCTGCCGCTTGTCTGGGATCAGTAACCCAGGCTGCTCAGGATATTTTCGCTCTCCACCCACAGCCGCGCGGCTGCCGCATCATCGGCGCCGTGGACAAGAATTTCCAGCTGCGCTATTTCATAGAAATGCCGGCCGCCGGGCAGGCCGGTCTCTGCCGCTGTTGCCATCCATACGACGGTCTTCGCCACTTCCGCCGGGGTCAGGCCCTCGGCCACTTTCATGTAGCTCTGCATGGTCTTGTCGCCGTGGCTGGCGAAATTGGTGTGGACCGCGCCGGGAATGAGCGCGTGGCAGGCAATGCCATCGCCGCTCAGGCGCTTGGCCAATTCATGGCTGAACAGCGCATTGGCGAGCTTGGCCTGACAATAGACCCCGGCCGACTGGAACGGCCCAGAGAGGTTCTGAAGATCCGGCCAATTCATGCCCGGCGCATTCAGGTATGCCCGCGACGAGGTCGCCAACACGCGCACGTCGCCCGGCTTGGCGGAAGCCGCCGCTACCTTGAGCAAGGGCAACAGTTCGCGGGTCAGCAGGAAAGGCGCGAGATGGTTGGCGGCGAGGGTCTCCTCGGTTCCTTCGCTGGTGACATAGCGCGCATCGCGCACCCCGCCGGCGTTGTTGAACAGCACATCCACCCGCGAGGTCAGCGCCTTGATTTCGTCCGCCAGACGCTTGGTTTCGGCCATCAGCGACAGATTCGCGCGCAGCATGTCGAACGTGCCGCCACTTACAGCTGCGGCCCGGATTTCGGCGGTCGCGGCATCGCTGCGGGCAGGATCGCGGCCCTGTCCGATGACCTGCCAGCCCAGCGCGACGAGCGCTTTGGCGGATTCCTTGCCGATGCCCGAACTGGCGCCGGTGATGATGGCTACCCGGTTGCTCATGCGCGTTCTGCCTCCAGCCGGTCAAAACGAGCGCCCATCCTGCCGGTCAGGAAGAAGCACAGCGCACCGCCAAGGGTAGCGACGGCGCAGACAATCAGAAACACATTGAAATTGCCGCCGCCCCGCAATGTCACGCTGAGCAGCATCGATCCGACCGCGCTGGCAAGGCCCATCGAAGTCATCAGCATGCTCAGGATGAAGCTGTAATGGCCCATGTCAAAACGCCGCGAGGTGAGGATCGAGGCGACGTCGGTCTCCGCGCCTTGCGCCAGACCGACGAAAGCGATTGCCAGGGCCAACGCCCAACGGGTGTCAATCGGCGAGGCGATCAACAGGAAGCCCAAAGCCGGCAAGCCGAGGAACACGATCGCGACAAAATGCGGCGGCACCCGGTCCAGCGCATAGCCGCCGATAAACCGGCCGATGATGACTGTCCCGGCATAGACCGAGACCAGCGCCGTCGCAAAAGCCGTGCTTGCGCCGTTTTCCATCATCATGATGTTCATTTGCGAGGACACCAGCACTTGCGGAAAGTTGACCAGAAACATACCCGCCATCAGCAGCACGAACACAGGATTGCGGCAGAACTCGCGGAACTGCGCCCAATCGAGCTTGGGGGCGGGCGGGCGGACTGTCCCGGCGGCATCGGCATATTTGCCGATCAGCATGACTGCGGCAATCCCACCACTCGCCGAAAGCAAGGCCATGATCCGGTAGGCGGTGCGCCAGCCATCTTCGGCGATAATATGGCCGATGATCGGGGCTGAAATCGCTCCCACCAACGGTGGGCAGGAAAGCAGGCAGGCGAGCGCAATGCCGCGCGACTTGTCGAACCGCTCGACGACCACACGGGTGAAAGTCATTGTCGTGGCCAGAATGCCGATAGCGGTCTTGACCATCAGGATGGTGTAGAATTGCCAGATGTTTCCGGTCATAAAACTGAGCGCGATGTAGCCGGTGGGAATGATCGAAAAGCCGATCATCGTCGCCTTGCGGGGCCCCAGCACATCGGCGAGGCGGCCCGCGATGGGCGTGAAGACCATGCCGATCAGGCCCAGCGAGCCGACCAGC
>JANOBA010000466.1:0-4078 GCA_031411415.1 Novosphingobium sp. | reverse complement strand
CTCAAGGGCCTGGCTTACAAGATCAAGCGCAACCGCAAGGCGCACTTCGTGCTGCTCAACCTCGATGCTCCGGGCGATGCCGTCGCTGAGCTCGAGCGCCAGACGCAGATCAACGAAGACGTTATCCGCTACATGACCGTTCGCGTTGAAGAGCATGAAGTTGAGCCCTCGGTGCAGATGCGCAAGCAGGACCGCGAGCGCACCCGCCGCCGCGACCGTGAGGAGATGGCCTGATGTCCCGCGCATTTTTCCGCCGCCGCAAGTCCTGCCCGTTCTCGGGCAAGGAAGCGCCGAAGATCGATTACAAGGACGTGCGTCTGCTGCAGGGCTTCATGTCCGAACGCGGCAAGATCGTGCCGAGCCGCATCACCGCCGTTTCTGCGAAGAAGCAGCGTGAGCTGGGCCAGGCAATCAAGCGCGCCCGCCATCTGGGCCTTCTGCCCTATCTCGTGAAGTAGGAGGGACCGACCCATGCAGATCATCCTCCTCGAACGCGTCGAAAAGCTCGGCTCGATCGGCGATGTCGTCACCGTCAAGGACGGCTACGCCCGCAATTTCCTCCTCCCCGGCAAGAAGGCGCTGCGCGCCAACGAAGCCAACCGCAAGGTGTTCGAAGCCAACCGTGCGCGGATCGAATCGGACAATGCCGATCGTCGCGGCGAAGCCGAGATCCACGGCAAGACTGTCGATGGCATGTCGGTCGTTCTGATCCGCGCTTCGTCGAACTCGGGCCAGCTTTATGGTTCAGTTGCGGTGCGTGATATCGTTGATTCGCTCAACGAACAGGGCGCCAAGGTTGCCAAGGCCATGGTCGTGCTCGAACGCCCGATCAAGACCATCGGTGTGTTCGACGTGCGCGTCGCATTGCACCCGGAAGTGTCGGTGACCGTCAAGGTCAACGTCGCACGTTCGACCGACGAAGCCGACCAGCAAGCAGCCGGCGTCGACGTGCTCGCCGCGATGTTCGAAGAAGCGGCCGCTCCGACCGGCTTCACCGAAGCATTCGATCCCAATGCCGAGCCGGGCACGATCGTGGCCGACGAGGACGCCGCTCCTGCGGCTGATGCTCCGGCTGCCGATGTCTGATTTCGCGCTGACAATCTGATAAGGAGGGGGCGCTTCGGCGCCCCCTTTGCTATCTGGCCCTTTGCTATCTGGGGCAGGCCGCGATAGGATTGCGGTGATGAAAACCGGAACCCAGATCGTTGCGGAGCTTGCCCGCTTCTATGATGAGGCCGTCGCCTGCCTGCGCAGCGACATTCTTGCTTTTGCCACCCATGGCACGCTGCCCCCGCCAGAGCGCCGCGCGATGCGCAGCTGGTGCTATCCTGAATTGCGTATCCGCTATGCAGGGGTCGAGACCCGGCCCGACCTGACGCGGGCCTTTGGCCGGCTCTCGCACGAGGGCACTTTCGCCACCACGGTCACCCGCCCCGCTTTCTTCGAGCGCTATCTGGCCGAGCAGCTTGCGCTGATTGCCGACGATTACGAGATCGAGGTGGAGGCTGTCCGTTCCGCGCAGGAAATCCCGTTTCCCTATGTGATCGACGCCAGTTCAGGCCTCGGCGCGGTCAGCCCGCAGGAACTGGCGCGGCATTTCCCGTCAACCGAGCTTGCCATGATCGGCGACGAGCTGGCCGACGGCATTGACCTGTCCGGCCCCGACGCCGACATCCCGCTCTCGCTGTTCGACGGCCTGCGCACCGATTTCAGCCTGGCGCGGCTGGCGCATTACACCGGCACCAGTGTCGATCATTTCCAGCGCTATGTGCTGTTCACCAACTATCACCGCTACGTCGATGAATTCGTCGACTGGGCAGCATTACAATTGGGCCAGAACGGCTATGTGGCGCTGTCTGGCGCCGGCGGGCTGTTGCTCGACGAGCCGGTCGCCAATGCCCGCGAGCGCCTGTCAGACACCGCCTGGCGCCGCCACCAGATGCCGGCCTATCATCTCATCGGCGAAGGCGGCGGGGGGATTACGCTGGTCAACATCGGCGTCGGGCCTTCCAATGCCAAGACGATCTGCGATCACCTCGCGGTGCTGCGGCCTGAAGCATGGCTGATGATTGGCCACTGCGGGGGCCTGCGCGAAACCCAGCGGATCGGCGACTATGTCCTCGCCCATGCCTATCTGCGCGATGACCATGTGCTCGACATGGTTCTGCCGCCTGAAATCCCGATCCCGGCCATTGCCGAAGTGCAGGTTGCGCTCGCCAGCGCGGCAGAAGCAGTCAGCGGCGACAGCGGCGTCAGTCTCAAGAAGCGGATGCGCACCGGCACGGTCGTCACCACCGATGATCGCAACTGGGAGCTGCGCTATACCGACAGCGCTTTCCGCTTCAGCCAGAGCCGCGCCATCGCCATCGACATGGAAAGCGCGACCATCGCCGCGCAGGGCTTCCGCTTCCGCGTGCCCTATGGAACGCTGCTGTGTGTTTCGGACAAACCGCTGCACGGCGAGATCAAGCTGCCGGGGCAAGCCAACAAGTTCTATGAGGAAGCCATCGCGGCGCACCTCAAGATCGGCGTGCTGGCCTGCGAGTTGCTGCGCGCCGAAGGATCGCGCCTGCACAGCCGCAAGCTGCGCGCCTTCAACGAGCCGCCGTTCCGTTAAGTTTCAAGGCGCTGCCAGAAACGCGGCGATGGCCTCGCCGAATTCAGGCTTGGTGACCGAACTCATGTGGTTGCCGGGAATTTCGGCATAGTGCCCGTCCGGCAGGGCGTTGGCCAGCGCCGGGGCTGAGCCGTTGTCGTTGTCCTCCGCCCCGCAGACGACCAGCGTGGGCATAGTCACCGCTTGAACCGCATCCGGTGCGATATCCTGAACCGACATCAGCAGCTGCCGGGTGGCCACGCGGTCGACCTGCATTGATTTCATGAAGGTCTGCGCGACGAAGGCCGGATCGCCGCGTTCGATGGTGCCGAATCGGTCGATGGCATCCACAAAGTGCGCGCTGCGCCGGGCCCATCCGGTCAGTCCCTCCAGCCCCATGCCGCCCAACACCAGACGGCGCGGAGTGAGGCCTGCCAGCACTGCCCCCAGCGCCGTGCGCGCGCCCAGCGAAAACCCGCACAGGTCATAGTCAGTCAGCCCCAGCGCCGCGACCAGCGCCAGCGCATCATGCACCAGCACATCGGGCGGATAGGCGCTGGCCTCATGCGGCGCATCGCTTTGCCCATGCGCGCGGCTGTCGGGCATGATCACCTCGAACCCGGCCTCGGCCAGCCGCGCTGCGGATCCGTATTTTATCCAGTTTACCTCGGCCGACGAGAACAGGCCGTGGAGCAGCAGCACCGGTCGCGCGTTTGGCGTATCCGGGCCATGGCGGTGCACAGCAAGCTGCGCCCCGCCATGGCCAGAGATAAATTGCGCAGCCATCACCCCTTCTTCAGGTGCTTGCGCCCCAGCAGTTCTGCAATCTGCACCGCGTTCAGCGCCGCGCCCTTGCGCAGGTTATCCGAGACGCACCACAGCGCCAGGCCGTTCTCCACGGTCGGATCCTCGCGCACGCGGGAGACGTAGGTCGCTCCGTCGCCGACGCATTCGACCGGCGTCACGTATCCGCCGTCCTCACGCTTGTCGATCAGCATCACGCCGGGCGCCTCGCGCAGGATGTTTTGCGCTTTCTTCGCCGAGATTTCATTCTCGAATTCGATGTGGATCGCTTCGGAATGGCCGACGAAAACCGGCACGCGCACGCAAGTGGCGATCACCTTGATCTTGGGATCGATGATCTTCTTGGTCTCGACCACCATCTTCCACTCTTCCTTGGTCGAACCATCGTCGAGGAAGCTGTCGATATGCGGGATAACGTTGAAGGCGATCTGCTTGGTGAACTTCACTGGCTCGCGCATTTCGCCGCTTGGCATAAACACCGCCCGGGTCTGTTCGAACAGCTCGTCCATGCCGGCCTTGCCCGCGCCCGAAGTGGATTGATAGGTCGCCACGACGACACGCTTGATCGTCGCTGCATCGTGCAGCGGCTTGAGCGCCATGACCATCTGAGCGGTCGAGCAGTTGGGATTGGCGATGATCATCTTCTTCTTGTAGCCGTCGATGGCGTCGGGGTTCACC
>JANOBA010000465.1:0-4714 GCA_031411415.1 Novosphingobium sp. | reverse complement strand
GCCGGAAGTAGCGGAAGCGGCAGCGGCGGCATTACAGATTTATGATAACAAGGATACGTTTACTCGCCTTGAACTTCTTGAAATGATGAAGAAAGCGACCATGCATTACAAGGACAGCATGAGCGGAAACCTGAGTAAAACTTTAGGTACGCTAGTCGGGTCAAAATTCAATCAGGTCAGTGACGGTGTCTACTCATTGTCAGCGGATGCCTACCAAGAGCTGGAAACCAAACTTGCTTGACGTAGCAGGACTGAAGGACTGGCTGCATCGAAAGCTCGCGGTACGGGATAAGCTCCTTCTCATATTGGCAACATTCGACAGCCCGGTGCAGCTTGCCGATATGCGGGGGCGCGCGGACGAAGCGGGCTTCAAAGTACCAAAGAAATGGAACATGTCTGATGTGCTCGGTCGCACCAATGGCCTAGCCATCAGGGTTCCTACAGGCTGGGAACTAACTGAGACAGGCAAGAACCATCTACGCAACCTCGGATTGACCTCGATCAGTCCAGCAGCGATGCAGGTGGCGGTCGATCTGCGGAAGCATCTCGACAACATACAGAACGAGACGACGCGCGCGTTCGTGGAAGAAGCAATCAAGTGCCACGAAGCTCAGTTGTATCGCTCGGCGATCGTCATGTCGTGGATTGCGGCGGTCGACGTTCTCTACAGGGAGGTGGTCTCAAATCACCTCGCGGCATTCAATGCCGAAGCGCAGAAGGTCAACTCCAAATGGAAGGCAGCGGCCAACGAGGATGGTTTGACGAGGATTGGGCGAGGCTGACTTTCTCGACCGCATTGTGCCTATCGGGGTTATTGGAAAGAACGTGAAGGACGAGCTTGCGGCAGCGCTGAAAGTACGGAACGGTTGTGGTCATCCCAACAGCCTCAAAGTCGGACCGAACAAGGTCGCCAGTCATCTCGAAATGCTTCTGCTGAACGTGTTCGAAAAGTTTCCTGTCTGACCTGGTTTTCGGCCGGTCAGCTCCCTCGATAGTCGGGTCGTGCCTTTGCGGTCTTTTTGCGCGCGCGGTGCTTCGCCGCCCGATGCGAAGCTGACGCAGTGAATTTGAGGATTACCCCGACCCTTGTGACACTGTTGCGGGCCAATCAGCAAACCCCGCCAGTTCTCATTACATCGCTTACGATCTGCTTATCGGCGCGCGATTTGGGTACTTGAAGCAAGCAAAGCTTGCCCCGGAGGGTTGGGGTAAGTCATTGGTTTTCAAGAATTATGGCGGAGACGGAGAGATTCGAACTCTCGGTGCCGAATTCTCAGCACGACGGTTTAGCAAACCGTTGGTTTCAGCCACTCACCCACGTCTCCGGATCACAGCGGCACGGCGGGCCTATAGCGGCGCGGAACGGGGGGGGCAAGGGGCTGTGCGCAGAGGCGCGAAGTTGCCGCGATGGACTCGTCTGGCCGCAAATCCGACTCGCCTCGTCGCGCCGCCATTGCAGGATCGGCAGCGGGAGACTCTCTTGATTTCTTACAGACCGGCGGGGACGGGCAAGTGATCAAGGCAGTCTCGCATCCACTTCGCAGCAGCCGCATTATCCGCGCCGCGCAGGCGCTTGCCGCGCTGGCCTTGGTCATGAGCCATACGCCGGGCCTGGCCCAGGGCAATGCACCAATCGATGGCGACCTCGCAGCGCCTGCCGTCTCGGCGCCCAAAACGCATCCCGCAGCTGCACCGGCCCGTGCTTCTGCACCTGCCAGCACTTCGGCCACCGCATCCGCCAGAACTGCATCCACACCGGGCCCTTCGATCGATATCGGCGCACCGGTCAACGATCCGATTGCGGCCGATGCGCCCACCCATGGCAGCGCCACCTATCAGAAAGACGATCTGATCGGTGCGGCAGAAGGCGTGTTCGGCAAAGGCGCCGCGGGGCTTGCGGCGATGATCGCGGACCTGCTCCAAAAGCAGGGCGAGCCCAATGGCTATATCGTCGGGCGCGAAGGCGGCGGCGCATTCATCTTCGGAGTGCGCTATGGCTCGGGCACCTTGCACCACAAGGTCGAGGGCACGCGCCCGGTCTATTGGACGGGGCCATCAGTAGGCATCGACGCCGGCGCAAACGCATCGAGCAGCTTCGTGCTGGTCTATCATCTGTTCGACACCGAAGACCTGTTCAAGCGATTCGGCGCGGGCGAAGGCCAAGCCTATCTGATCGGCGGCTTCCACGTTTCCTATTTGCGGCATGGCGATATCGTGCTGATCCCGGTGCGCTCGGGCGCGGGGCTGCGGCTGGGCATCAATGCTGGCTATATGAAGTTTACAACGACGAAGACCTGGTTGCCGTTCTAGGGGCTGCCGTTCTAAGGCCTCATGGCTTGATCTAAAACGCCGCCTTCCAGCTGACGGCTGCCCCGGCATCGGCGGGCGCGGCGGCGCGGTGGCCGGGCTGGCGGCGCCAGAACAGGCTGGCCGATGCCGCCCCACCCGCCAGCGCGCCGTGCCAGGCCAACTCGGCATCAAGCTCGCGCCCCGTCGGGCTGAGCGCCAATCTGGAAATCGCATTGGTTGCGCTGAGCGTATCATAGTCCCACGCCACCGGCAGATCGAGCGCCAGCCCACCTGACTGCACACGCAAGGGCTGCGACACACGCAAGGCCAGGCTGTCGCCCGGCGCAAACAGCGACTTGCGTTCGATGTCGAGCGACCAGGCATTGCTTGCCAGACTTGAACCCGGAGCGATCCGTCCGCCAACATGCGCACGCGTGAAGCCCTGCCGCCAGGCGGCGCCAAGCTGCCAATCCGCTGCTGGGCTCCATGCCGCGCGCACATCGATAAACAAACTGTCAGCGCCGCGCAGGCCAAAAGCGTCGTGCAGCCGCGCGCCGAGCATAGTGCGATCTTCTGCCAGCCAGCTTGCCGTCAGCGCCGTCTCAAGGTCGCCGAAACGGCGATCCGCGGCGATGGAAAAACGGGTCACGCCTTGGCCATTGCGTGGCTGGAAACCGTTGCCGACAAAGGGCGTTGGCCCGGCCTCTGCCACCATGCCGCGCGCGCTGCTGACGGTCAGCCCGAGCCGGCCGACTTGCTGGCGCAGCGCGACAGAGTTCTCGGCCAGGCGGGCGAAACCAAAATCGTCAGCCGGCGAGCGGACAACCAGGAACGCGGGCTCACTGTGGCCTTGAACCTGCGCGATCAGTCCATCGGCGCCCTGGGCAAAACCGAAGGCGATGTTGGTCCGCGGCGATAGCCGGGCGGCGACGCGGCCAGCCAGCACGCGCGATATCTCCGCATCGACCCGGCCGAGTCGCAGCTTGCCCTGCCAGGGAGAACCAGCAAGGCGGCCCTGCCGGTCGACCGAAAAGCCGAGCGAAACACTGCCCGCTGCGCCCGTCACGGATTCAATGGGATTGAGCAGCGACTGGCCAAGGCGCGGATCGGCCCCCGCTGATTGCAGGCCTCCACCAAGCTGGATGCGGTAGGCACGGCTGTAGCTGTCCAGCATCACCGCGCTGAGCGGCGCGAACCGGCCGGCATCGCCCATGGCGGACGAGGTGGTTCCGGTTGTCGCCCCTTGCGGCAGCGGCGCCGAAGTGCCGGCAATGCTGCCGGCAATGCTGAGCGTGCCCTGCGGCGCGAAGGCGTTGGTGATGTCCATTATGCCGCGGCCATAGATTGCATCTACCCCGCTGGCCCCGGCATCGCGCGCCGTTGTCAGCAGCAGGTTGACAGTCTGCGTTGCGGTCAGGTTTGGAAAGGCCTGACGCAGCAGCGCAACGGCGCCTGCAATCTGGGGGGCGGAAAAGCTGGTGCCCGAAAATGTCGAAGTGGTCGGCGCGCCATTGGCATAGGTGCAGCACACGCTTTGTCCCACGGCGGCGAGATACCAGTTTGCCTCGGTGCCCGCCCGGTTGCTGAAGCTTGAGATCAGGCCCGACGAACTGACCGAACCGGCGATGATGACATTGCCATTGCCCGCGGCGCGCAGACCTGCGCCGAATGGATCAACCTGGGCAGTGCCATCGTTGCCCGCCGCGACCACGATGACAATTCCGGCATTGGCAGCATTTGCGACTGCGGTGCGTTCACTGCTCGATGGCGCGGTTCCGCCCATCGAGAGGTTGATCACTTTGGCACTGTTGGCAATGGCCCGGCTAAATCCGGCGACAACGGCAGTGCTGGTAAATCCGCAACCGCCAGATGCGCAACTGCCCGGCGCATCTGCACGCAGCGCCAGGATCGTCGCCTCATAAGCAATGCCCATGACACCGATTCCGTCGCGCGCTGCGGCGGCAACCAATGCCACATTGGTACCGTGCGGATTCTCCGGAATGATCGATCGCGTGCCGGCAACATCTGCCGATGCGGCGGAAATGCGGCCGGTGAACTCCGGATTGTTGCTGTCGAGACCAGTGTCGATGATGGCGATCGTTACATTTCGTCCAGTCGCGCCGACTTGCCAGGCGCCGATGGCTCCGTGCAGCACGGGGCCTTTTGATCGATTGTATTCAGCCGTCTGAAAGTTCGATGCGGGAGTGGGGGTTGGAGTGGGGGTTGGAGTGGGTGTTGGTGTTGGTGTTGGTGTTGGCGTTGGCGTTGGCGTTGGACTTGGCGTTGGACTTGGCGTCGGGGTCGGTGCTGGATTGTCCTTTTCACCGCCATTCGGCGGCGGCGAAGGTGTCGGTGTCGGTGTCGGTGTCGGTGTCGGTGTCGGGGTCGGGGTCGGTGTCGGTGTCGGGGTCGGGGTCGGAGTCGG
>JANOBA010000464.1:0-6353 GCA_031411415.1 Novosphingobium sp. | reverse complement strand
GCCAGCGGTCCCGGGTCAAGCCCGGGATGACGCAACGAGGAACCGAATAATGCACCACCAGCCCGCCACCGCCCGATCATGGCTGTTTGCCCCCGGTGACAGCGAGAAGAAGATGACCAAGGCGATGGAGGGCACTGCCGACATCGTGCTGATAGACCTTGAAGACGCGGTGGCGACCGATAACAAAATGCTGGCGCGCGGCATGGTGCATGATTTCATCGCGGCCAACGCCGGCCAGAAGTCCCGGCTGTGGGTGCGGATCAATCCGTTCGACGGGCCCTATACGCTGGGCGATCTCGCCGCGATCATGCCGGCTGCCCCCGGCGGCATCATGCTGCCCAAGGTCTATGGCCGCGCTGAGGTGGAAAAGCTCGACCATTGCCTGTCCGCTCTGGAAGTGGCCAACGGCATCGAAGAGGGCTCCACCCCGGTGATCGTGCTGATCACCGAGACCGCCGAGGCCATGTTCCACACCGGCAATTACAAAGGCGCGCCCCGCGTGGTCGCGCTGACCTGGGGGGCGGAAGACCTTGCGGACTCCATCGGAGCCTCTTCCAACCGCAATCCGGATGGCTCTTACAGTTTCACTTATGAACTCGCCCGCAGCCTCACCGTGCTCGGCGCGGCCACCGCAGGCGTCACTGCCGTTGAGACCATCTCCGCCGATTACAAGGATCTGGAAGCCCTGCGCATCCGCGCGGAAGGCGTCCGCCGCGATGGTTTTCGCGGCATGATGGCGATCCACCCGGCGCAAGTCGATGTGATCAACGCGGCGTTCACTCCCACCGAAGCGGAAATTGCCGAAGCGCAGGAAGTGGTAAGCATTTTCGCCGCCAATCCCGGCGTCGGCGCAATCGGCTGGAAGGGCGGCATGCTGGACCGGCCTTATCTGGCGCGCGCCGAGCGGCTGCTGCGGCAAGCGGGCAAGCTGTGAGCATCGACCTTTCCGGATTGCTCAAACCCGGCGACCACATCGTCTTCGGACAGGCCTGCGGCGAGCCGACGACGCTGGTCGAGGCGCTGATTGTGCAAGGATCGGCCATCCCCGGCCTGCGCGCCTTCATTGCCACCAGCTTTTCCGGGCTGTTCACGCCGGAAACCGCCGCCAGCTTCCGCCTGTCCAGCATGGGCGCCATCGGCGCGTTGCGCAGCATGACCAAGGCAAATTCGCTGGACGTCATCCCGGTTCATGTCAGCCAGGTCGGGCCTCTGATTACCGCCGGCGTAATCCCCTGCGATGTCGCGATGATCCAGGTCAGCCCGGCGGATGCGTCTGGCAACCATTCGTGCGGCCTGATCAGCGACTATGTCCGCGCCGCAGTCGCCAAGGCGCGGCTGGTGATCGCCGAGGTCAATGATGCGGTGCCTTTCACTTTCGGCGAGACAATCCATTCCAGCCAGATCGATATCGCCGTGCCGGTCAGCCGCCAGCCGGTCGAAGTCACCCCGGCGAAAATCGGCGAGACTGACGAAGCAATCGCCCGCCACTGCGCCAGCTACATCGGCGATGGCTCGGTCATCCAGACCGGCGTTGGCGCGGTGCCCGATGCGGTGCTGCGCATGCTGCACGACCGCCGCGACCTCGGGGTTCATTCGGGCATGCTGGGCGATGGCCTCGTCGATCTGATCGAGGCCGGGGTCATCACCAATGCCCGCAAGGAAATTGACGCCGGGATCACGATCAACGGCGCGCTGATCGGTACCCGGCGGCTCTATGACTTCTGCAATCGCAATCCGGCGATCCGCATGACCCCGACCAGCTACACCCACGATGCCGCCGTGCTGGGGCAATTATCACGCCTCGTCACGCTCAATTCAGCGCTGGAAGTGGACCTGACGGGGCAAGTCAATGCCGAGGGCTCGGGCGCTGCCTATATGGGCGGCACCGGCGGACAGGTCGATTTCGTCCGCGCCGGCGCGCGTTCCCCGGGCGGCCACTCGCTGATGGTGCTCGCCGCCACGGCAAAAGGCGGAACGATCAGCAAGATCGTGCCGGCGCTGTCCGGCCCGGTGACCACGGCGCGGAGCGAGGCCGACGTGATCGTCACCGAATACGGCGCGGCGGAGCTGAAAGGCCAGACGCTGGCCGAACGTGCCCGCCGTCTCACCGCCATCGCCCATCCCGATTTCCGCGAAGGACTGGAGCGCGAAGCCCACGCCATCGCCCAGAGAGGCTTCTGACCCATGTCCTTGCCTGAAACGTCTGACGCCGTCCTCTATGCCCACGCCGAGCCGGGCATTGCCGTGATCACCATCAACCGCCCCGCGCAGCGCAATTGCCTGAGCCTTGAAGTCCGCGAGGGCCTGCGCGCCGCCTGGGCGCGGTTCGAGGCGGACGACGCCGCGCTTATCGCCATCCTCACTGGCGCTGGCGAAAAGGCCTTCTGCGCTGGCGGTGACCTCAAGGAAATGGTCGAGAAGCAGCTGAGAGTCCCGCCGCGCGACATGTTCCCGGTGCCTTACGAGAACATTTCACTGTCCAAGCCGACCATTGCCGCAGTGAACGGCGTGGCTTTTGCCGGCGGCTGGATGATCGCGCAGGCCTGCGACCTGTGCGTTGCCGCCACCACGGCCAAATTCGCCATCACCGAAGTCAAAGTCGGGCGCGGCAGTCCCTGGGCCGCGCCGTTGATCCACATGATCCCGCAGCGCATCTATATGGAGATCGTCCTCACCGGAAAGCCGATCAGCGCTCAGAGAGCCTACGAGATTGGCCTGGTCAACCGCCTTGCTGAACCTGCCGCGCTGATGGATGCCGCGCTGGAACTGGCGCGCGAAGTGCTGGAGGGAGCACCGCTATCGGTCAAGGCCGCGCGCGATACGGTGATGCTCAGCACCGAAATGGGCCGCGCCGCCTCTTTGGACGCCGGCTATGCGGCGCATGAGGAGTGCTATAATTCCAGCGACGCACAGGAAGGCCCGCGCGCCTTTGCCGAGAAGCGCAAACCGGTGTGGACGGGGATTTAGTGCCCACAGGCCAAGGCCTCAACCGCATCCTCCAGCCGCGCCGGATCGCCCAGCGCAAGCACATGCCCGTCGCTTGCCGCATGCAGTGGATCGCCGTTCCAGTCGCACACGGTGCCGCCCGCGCCTTCGATAATCGGGACGAGCGCCGCCCAGTCATGCAGCTTGAGGTTGGCCTCGCAGACCATGTCGATGTGGCCTGAGGCGAGCAGCGCGTAGTTGTAGCAATCGCCGCCCATGATCATCCGCTTGTGGTCAGTGCGCCCGGCGAGCGCCATGAAATGGCTGCCCTGATGGTCGTCGAAATAGTGCGGCCCGGTAGTGGCGAGCGCGGCATCGGCGAGGCTGGCGCAAGGCCGGGTGCGGCAGGGTGCGCCATTGAAGGTGGTCGCCTGTCCGGTCGCACCCACCCAGCGTTCGCGCAATATCGGCTGATCGATCACCCCCAGCACCGGCCAGCCTTCGATCACCAGCGCAATCAGGGTGCCGAAGATTGGCCGACCGGCAAGGAAGCTGGTGGTGCCATCAATCGGATCGAGCACCCAGCTGCGGCCGGACTGGCCAACCGTCGCCCCGAATTCCTCGCCGATCACCGCATCGCGCGGCACTTCGGCTTTCAGGATGCGCCGCATGGCTTCCTCGGCAGCCTGGTCGGCGATCGTCACGGGCGTTGCATCGCCCTTGCGCGTCGCGGCCAGGCCGCTGCGGAAATGGGGCCGGATTGCCGCGCCGGCGGCATCGGCAAGGCGCAGCGCCAGCGCAATATCGGCATCGAGGTTCATGGGCTTCGGGGTCCGTTCGATCAGGTTGGCGCGAATCTACAAGTCATGCGACAGGTAGAGTGGCAATTGGCAGGGACAAAGCCGAAATATCCCCGCGCCGCAAAACGGGGCCGGGTCGCAACCGAGGCAACAGGGCATGGCAAGGCAGGCGCGCCCGGCAGTGGACCGGGCGCTGGAACCGCGACATGGCGTTTCGCGCGATGGCCAGCCGCTGTCCTATAACCGCGCGCCCGCCACCGATCTCGCAGCCTGGATCGCGCGGCTCTATTTCACCGCAGTAAAAGCCCCGGCAGATTATCAGCTTTCTTGCGGCCTGTTCAACGACACCGCCTTCCTCCGCCTGCAGCTGGCCAGCGACTGGACCGCCAAGACCGCAGACGGCCCGCTCGCGCATGGCAAGGCTGCACTGTTCTTCGGGCCCCAAAGTCGGCGCATGCCGGTCAGCGTCACTGGCAGCTTCGTCAGCGTCGGCGTCTCACTGCGTCCGGGGGCCTGCCACGCGCTGGGCGGGCCGAAGGTTGCAGACTATGTCGACCGCATTGCCGATTGCGCCGATGTTGGCATGTTCAGCCCGTCGCTGCTGGACCAGCTCGATGCCGACGGCGATCCCGAAGCGACCTTCACTGCAATCGAGGACGTGCTGCGGGGGCAGATTGCCCGGCGCAAACACCGCCAGCCCGATCCGCTGATCGCACGCTTCGAAGCACTCGCCTTTAGCGATCCGGGCGCTGCCATCGGCCAGTTCGCGGCCGAATGCGGCATCGACCAGCGCCGGCTCGAACGATTGGTGCGGCGCGATTTCGGCATGGCGCCTAAACAGGTGCTGCGCCGCGCCCGCGCGCTCGATATGGCGAGCCACTTGCGAGGGGTTGCCGATGCGGACGAAGCCGAGGATCTGGCCCTGCGCTATTACGACCAGAGCCACCAGATCCATGAATTCGGCGAGCTGTTCGGCATGTCGCCGCGCCAGTTCGTTGCCACGCCGCAGCCGATTCTCACCCTCGCGCTCGAATCGCGGCAGGCACGCCGGCTGGAAGCCATCGAGCGGCTCGCGCCGGGCGCGCGGCGACCCTGGGAAGTGCTTTCCTGAGGCCTTCCGCGCAACATCATTGCCGCCGCCGATTCTATCCTTAGTCAAGGCCGCGCCGATGCGATCCCGCAGATAAATTTTTTCACAGATTCACTTTGACTCTTGCGCTGCACCCAAGTGCTGGCAACTCCGCGCGTCGCTGCGCTGCAACATGGTCCGTGAGACGGGTTTATCCCCGCTACCAAGGTTAGCACATGATTTACCCTCTTGCGTCGGATTCAGGATAAGGCACTATTGATAGTGTCCGGCCGACAGGGGGACCTCTAGACCTAGTTTCAACCTCAGGTGGCGCAAGGCGCGTCACCATTGTGGATTCAGGGCAGAGGATGCTGATGGTGCAACCGGACAGGTGAGAACAAATCGGGGATAAATATCTCCGTTTGCCGAGCCGGATGTGCTAGTAAGATCGCTTGCGTATCGAATCGAAGAATTAGGTGGCTCAGGGCAATCGTGCGCCTGGCCGCCGGCAAAATCTGGGGGCAGTTCGCGTGGATTTCAGAAGTGGTGAAGAGCCGGATGTGCCGGCCCTAGAGGCGGCGGTCATGGCATCGGGCGTGGAAACTGGCGTGAATGAGATGGCCGTGAACGAGATGAAGGCGGCAGCGGATGCTCCGTGCGCCCTGGCGAAGGAGGCGGGCGAGGGCCCGGCAGTGGCGATGGCTGAAAAGAGCGACATGGGCAGCGATGTCCTGATAGCGCAGATGGGCGCCGAGGCGCTTACCGGCGCAGTGAAAGCTGCGAGCGCAGGCTATGAGGATTCCAAATCCGTCCAGGCGCGCCGCTATACCATCGTCACCGATCCCTCGCGTGATGCGCTGCTCACCGATTTCGGCAAGGAAACGCTCGACGACCGCTATCTGCTTCCCGGCGAGACCTATCAGGATCTGTTCGCCCGCGTCGCCGATGCCTATGCCGACGATCAGGACCATGCCCAGCGGCTCTATGACTATGTCTCGCGGCTGTGGTTCATGCCGGCAACGCCAGTGCTCTCCAATGGCGGCACCGGGCGCGGACTGCCGATCAGCTGCTATCTGAATTCGGTCGACGACAGCCTGGAAGGCATCGTCAACACCTGGAACGAGAACGTCTGGCTCGCATCGCGCGGCGGCGGCATCGGCACCTATTGGGGCAAAGTGCGCGGCATCGGCGAACCCGTCGGCCTCAACGGCAAGACCAGCGGCATCATTCCCTTCGTCCGCGTGATGGACAGCCTGACGCTGGCGATTTCGCAAGGCTCGCTGCGGCGCGGCTCGGCGGCGTGCTATCTCGATGTTGCCCACCCGGAAATCGAGGAATTCCTCGAAATCCGCAAACCTTCGGGCGATTTCAACCGCAAGGCGCTCAACCTGCACCACGGCGTGCTGCTGACCGACGACTTCATGGAAGCGGTTGCCGCCGGCACGGAATTCCACTTGCGCAGCCCCAAAGACGGCTCTGTCCGCGCCACGGTCGATGCGCGCTCGCTGTTCCAGAAGCTGGTCGAAACGCGGTTGGCCACTGGTGAGCCCTATATCGTC
>JANOBA010000463.1:0-1578 GCA_031411415.1 Novosphingobium sp. | reverse complement strand
GCTGATGGCGGGCGTCGGCCTGTCGGGTCGCAGCTTCATCCCGCTGCTCTCCAGCTTCGCCTGCGCCATTCCCGGCATCATGGCGACGCGCAGCATCGCCGACCCACGCGACCGGCTGACGACGATCCTGATCGCCCCGCTAATGACCTGTTCGGCGCGGCTGCCAGTTTATGCGGTAATCATCGCCGCATTCATTCCGTCACGCTCTGTCGGTCCCGGCATTGGCTTGCAGGGTTTGGTGCTGTTTGCGCTCTATCTCATGGGCATAGTCGGTGCGATGGTGGTCGCCATGGTGCTGCGCAGTTCGGTGACCAAGGGTAATGCCAGCGGCTTTATCATGGAGCTGCCCAAGTATCAGCTGCCTGGCTTCAAGGATCTTGCGCTGGGGCTCTATCAGCGCGCGTGGATCTTCCTGCGCCGGGCGGGCACGATCATTTTCACGGTCTCGGTGGTGCTGTGGCTACTGCTCAGTTTCCCGCGCGCTTTGCCGGGCGAAAGCCAGATCGACGTTTCGATTGCCGGCAAGATCGCCAATGGCCTTGCGGTCGTGGTGAAACCGATCGGCTTCAATCGCGACATGGCGCTGGCCCTGATCCCGGCGATGGCGGCGCGCGAAGTGGCGGTCAGTTCGCTGGCGACGACTTATGCCGTGGCCTCCATCGACGACGAACAGGCCGCGCTGAAACTCGGCGAACAGCTTAAGGCACATTGGACCCTGCCGATGGCGCTGGCCTTCCTCGCCTGGTTCGTTTTCGCACCGCAATGCCTCTCGACCATCGCAGTTGCCCGGCGCGAAACGAATGGGTGGAAATGGCCGGGCTTCATGCTCGCCTATCTGTTCGCGCTGGCCTATGTCTTCGCGGGAATCACCTATTGGAGCGCGGTCGCTCTGGGGTTGTAGGCAAACGAGGACACAATGGCAGGCAGCGTCAACAAGGTTATCCTGATCGGCAATCTGGGCGCGGACCCCGAAGTGAAGTCATTCCAGAACGGCGGCCGCATCGCCAATCTGCGCATCGCGACTTCCGAAAACTGGAAAGACAAGACCTCGGGCGAGAAAAAGGAGCGCACCGAGTGGCACACTGTCGTACTCAATTCGGATGGCCTCGTCGGCGTTGCCGAGCGCTTTTTGCGCAAGGGCAGCAAGGTCTATATCGAAGGCCAACTGCGCACCCGCAAATGGCAGGATGCCTCGGGCAATGATCGCTATTCGACCGAGGTTTCGGTCGGCGGTATGGGCGGCGTGCTGACCATGCTTGATGGCGCACCCGGCAGTGGCGGGACTGGTGGTGGTGGCCAGCGCTCGGGCGGCGGCGGCAATGACTGGGGCGGCGGCGGTGCTGCGCGTTCCAGCGGCGGCGGCGGTGATGGCGGTGATTGGGGCGGCGGCGGAGCCAAGCCGGCCGGCGGCAGCCAGGGCTTTGCCGACGATCTCGACGACGATATTCCGTTCTGAGCGCGGTTATTTCTTCAGCGCAGCCAGTGCGGCAAACGGCCCCGCCGCGGCTTCGCTGAGAATTCCCGCCCGGCGGCGGGCCTCTGCCGCGCCCGGCCCCTCGGCAAACGGATCAATCGCCA
>JANOBA010000462.1:0-5768 GCA_031411415.1 Novosphingobium sp. | reverse complement strand
GGGCTGAAACTCGGGCTCGAATTCTTCTGTGCCCATGGCCACCACGGGGTTCACGAAATCCACAAGCTGGGCATGCCGATCTTCCTCGATCTGAAATTGCATGACATACCCAACACCGTTGCCGCCGCGGTGCAGGCGATCCACGTGCTGGAGCCGGCTATCGTCACTGTCCATGCCGCCGGCGGACGCGCGATGATGGAAGACGCCAAGGCGGCCGCCGGCGAGCACTGCAAGGTCGTTGCGGTGACCGTGCTGACCAGCCTCGATGATGCCGACCTTGCCCGCACCGGCATCAATAGCTCTGCCCACGATCAGGCGCTGCGCCTCGCCGACCTGGCGCAGGAGGCCGGGCTCGACGGAATTGTCTGCTCCGGCCACGAAGTCGCCGAAGTGCACCGGCAGTGGAAGGACGGCTTTCTGGTCGTGCCCGGCCTGCGCCTGCCCGACGGTAAGCTGGGCGATCAGAAACGCCCCGTTGCTGGCCATGCCGGCGACCAGAAGCGAGTCGTCACGCCGCGCGTGGCGCGCGATTCCGGGGCCAGTGTGCTGGTAATCGGCCGGCCGATCAGCCGCGCGGATGACCCGGCCGCGGCAGCGCGGGCGATTGAAGCGACGCTCTAATCCCGTTCAGTTCAGCAAGGGGAAAGCTGAACGGCGATAGGGGCGGCAATCATGCCAAGGAGCCATTCCCATGAAATCTGCTTTCCTCGCCACACTTGCCCTCGCGGCCATGGCCGTCCCCGCAATAGCTGAGGCGCAACAGGCTGGCCCGGCGCCATCGATGGCAGCGGGCAGCACCCTGCTCACTGTCAGCGCCGAGGGCCGCTCTGCCCGCAAGCCCGATCTCGCGCTGTTCAGCGCCGGGGTCACCAGTTCGGGCAAGACTGCGGGCGAAGCGCTCAGCGCCAATTCGGCGGACATGACCCGCGTGATCGCCGCGCTGCGCCGCGCCGGGATTGCCGACAAGGACATCCAGACCAGCCAGATCAGTCTCAATCCGGTCTATGCCCAGCAGCGCCCGCGCACGGACGGCACCATGGAGCCCGAGCAGCCGCTGATCGTTGGCTATCAGGTGACGAACACAGTCTCTGTCCGCCAGCGCAAACTTGGCGAGTTCGGAGCTGTGATCGATACGCTGGTCAGCGCTGGCGCCAACCAGGTGAACGGGCCGAGTTTCCAGATCGACAATCCCGACGAAGCGCTGGATGAAGCACGCACTGAGGCCGTTGCCAAGGCGCGGTTGCGGGCCAATCTCTATGCGCGCGCCGCCGGTTTGAAGGTGCTGCGCATTCTATCGATCAGCGAGACCAGCGGCTATGCGCCCCAGCCGAATGTAATGTACTCCCGCGCCATGGCGGCTGACGCTGGCGGCGCGCCGCCGGTGGCCGCTGGCGAAGTCGCGCTGAATGCCTCGGTCACTGTGCAGTTCGAACTCGCGCCCTGAACCCCGACCTTTGAACAATGCCGCTTGCCCTCTGCCGCTGCCGGTGTTGAAATGGCACCTTACAAGCGGAGAGCGGGCGATGGCAAAAGTAGCGGTAAGATCGCAGGAGCAGGCGCGCGGCGGCGCCTATTTCGGCGGCGCGGGCGATCCGATCCATCTGCATCTCCACAGTTTGAAGCCGGGTGAGCAGCTGGCAATCGCTCCCAAGGCAAACGACTGCGCGGCCTATATCTGGCAGGGCTCGGCCATTGCTGGCGGAGTGGAACTTGCCGCCGGATCAAGCGCGATTGTCGGGCGCGGCACTGTACTGGAAATGATTGCCACGGGCAGCGGTGAAACGCTGGTGCTCTGCTTTGCCGGGTCGGCGGATCAGGATGGAAACGGCATTCTGCGCCTGCTCCCCGCCGCGCGGGTGCCGCGTATGGCGGCGGAACCCGGAACCAGTGGCGTCAGCGGCGGGCTTCATGCGGATTCCGACTGGCCGGGCAGCACAGTCTGGCTGCATGAGAACCACTTTCCCGGCGGCATGGACCTGAGCCCTGAACAGGCCGCGCGCGGCATCCATTCGCACAGCGAGGACGAGATCATCTTCGTCACTGCCGGCGCGATGCGGCTCGGTCATAAGCTGGTTGGGCCCGGCACCGCGATCGCCATTGCGGCGGACACGCTCTATAGCTTCACCGCAGGGCCTGAGGGGCTCAGCTTCATCAATTTCCGCGCCGCAATGCCCGGCGACATCCGCTTCGCCCACGGTGCCAGCATCAGCGAAACCGGTTATTGGCGGGACCGCGTCGGCCGGCCGGACTACGTGTTGATTTAGGCTGCACTGCGCCATCCGGGCTGCTCTTGCCGTTCATCGCCTTGCTGCTAGGCAGGATCAAAGCACCCGGGGAGAGACTGAGGCATGAACGCCGCTACCACTGAGCCGCAGACAGCCCTGGCCGAATGGCGCTCGCATTGGCCGCTGACCCTGGCGGCAATGATCGGTTTTTCCACCATCGGCCTGCAAAGCTATGGCTTTGGGGCCTTTGCCGGGCCGGTCGAAAAGGCCTTTGGCTGGAGCCGCGCCGAAACCATGTTCGGCGTCACCGTGGCGATGTTCCTCGGCATTTTTCTCAACATTCTGGTTGGCCTGATCATTGATCGCTTCGGCTCGCGCCGGGTGGCGATTGCCGGGTTGTTTGTCCTGCCGGGCGCGTTCGCCCTGCTGGGCACGGCAAATGGCACTGCGGCCAATTGGTGGCTGCTGTGGGCCGCCATCGCGATCGGCGTGGTGCTGGTGCAGGCGACGGTGTGGACCGGGCCCATTGCCGCCCGCTTCGACAAGTCGCGCGGGCTGGCGCTGGCGGTCGCGCTGTCTGGCGCGCCGATGGCGGCGATGATCCAGCCAAAGCTCGCCACCTGGTTGATTGCACAGATTGGCTGGAGCCATGGCTTCATGGCGCTGGGCGCGATCTGGGCGGCAGTCACCTTGCCTCTGACCCTGCTCTATTTCCGCGATCCGCCCGAGCGCACCCAGCCTGCCGCATCCGGCCCGGCGCTCAGCGGGCTCTCTTTTGCCCAAGGCGTGCGCACCTGGGCGTTCTGGGGGCTGGTGATCTCGTTTGCCGCTTTCTCGTTCTACAACATGACCATCGCCACCAACTTGATGCTGATGCTGGGCGAGAAAGGCATTGCCGCCACCGATGCCGCCAGCCTGTTTGTTGTCATGGGGATTGTCGGCCTGGGGGCGCGGCTGGGTGTCGGCTTCCTGCTCGATCGCTTTCCGGGGCACGTGATCGGCATGGGCACGCAATTGCTGCCGGTCATCGCCGCCGGCTTGCTGATGCAGGGCAATCCCGGGACAGCAATGCTGCTAGCCGTGGTCGGCATGTTTGGCCTCGCCACCGGCGCGGAGATCGACGTGGTGCTCTATCAGGCAACCCGGCATTTCGGCCTCAAGGCCTTCGGCGCGCTGTTCAGCGGCATCATCACCTTTGGCGCGCTGTTCGCCGCTATCGGTCCGTTCGCCGCCGGCTGGCTGCATGATCGCACCGGCAGCTACGATTCGCTGCTGATGCTGGTCATGGGGTTGATGGCCGCAGGTGCACTGGGCATGTTGAGCACCGGGCGGGCGCAGCGCGAATGGTTGTGATCGACGTTATCCACCTGAATCGCATTTCGTTCCTGATCGCGCCGGGTGGACCTTACCGAGCGGCTTAGGCCATAGGCTGGCCTCATGTGGCAACTCTATCAATTCCCGCTCTGCCCGTTCAGCCGCAAGCTGCGCCTGCTGATGAGCGAAAAAGGCATCGGCTACGAGCTGTGGCGCGAAAACCCGTGGGAAGGGCGCGACGAGTTCCGCCAGCTCAATCCCGCCGGGCGCACGCCGGTGCTCCGCGATCCCGAAAAGGACATCACCCTGTGCGACAGCCGGTCGATCTGCGAATACCTTGAAGAAACGGTCGACCGCAACGCGATGATCTCAGGCACTGCCGCCGGCCGCGCCGAGGTGCGCCGGCTGGTCGCGCTGTTCGACGAAAACTTCTATGAGGACGTGACCGGGCCCTTACTGCTCGAGCGGATGAAAAAGCGCATCGTTCTGCGCCAATCGCCTGATTCGCGCGCATTGCGCGAGGCGATGAAGCTGGCGCACGAACACCTCTATTACATCGACTATCTGATCGATCGCCGCCCCTGGCTGGCCGGTGCGACGATGAGCCTGGCCGACCTTGCCGCCGCCGCGCAGATCTCCGTCGCCGACTATCTCGGCGGGATTGACTGGTCGAGCCATGAACAGGCGCGCAGCTGGTATTCGGTGTTCAAGAGCCGCCCCAGCTTCCGCCCGCTGCTCACTGAACGGCAGGACGGCATCCAGCCGCCTGAAGGCTATGGGGACGTTGACGGCTAGTTTGTGCTGGGCTTGACGCCAAACCGCCCATGCTTGCGGAAGCGGACCATCCAGCGATCGAGGAACAGCCCCATGGGATGCGTATCGACGCCCAGTTGCTTGAGGCCCGGCAGCTTGCCGGAGGCAACATTACCCTGGCTGAGCAGCGCCCACTGATCCCGGCTGAGCGGCGCACCGGGCAGCCAGCCGGTGAGCATGGCAAAAGCCGAAGAAACGAAGTCCGGCAATTCGAGGAACAACCGCTCGCGGCCCTGCGCTGCGGCAAGCCGCTGGTGCAGCTCCAGCATGGTCCACACTTCCGGCCCGGCGATCTCGAAAATCTTGCCGCCGTGCTGGCCGGGATCAGTCAGCGCCGCTGCCACCGCGCGGGCGGCATCATCAACGAATACCGGCTGCAGCCGCGCCTGCGGCCCGAACACCGGCAGCACCGGCAGCATGGCGATCAGCCCGGCGAACATGGTGGTGAACATGTCGTCCGGGCCAAACAGCAGTGAGGGGCGCATGATCGTCGCACCCGGGAAAGCAGCCAGCACCGCGGCCTCGCCCTCGCCCTTGGTGCGGGCATAGGCCACTTGCGACCCGGCATTTGCGCCTATCGCCGAAATCTGCACGAAAGCGCCGGCCCCGGCGGAGCGCGCGGCCTGTGCGATGCGCCCTGCGCCCCAGCCCTGCAAGGCATCTAGATCGCCGGCAAAGGCCCCCACCAGATTGATCACGCCGTCCGCCCCGGCAAGCGCCGCTGCCAATTGTTCGCCCTGCGTAACATCACAGCGCACCAGCTGCACCTGGCCCAGGTTGCCCAGCGGCTTCAGCGCGAACGCGCGCTCTGGCCGCCTGCTGGCGATGCGCAACCGTGCTCCGCGTGCGAGCAATTCGCCCGCCAGATGCCGCCCGAATAAGCCGCTGCCTCCCAGCAGCACAACAAGCTTGCCGCGCAGTGCCGATCCGTCTTGCCTGTCCATCATGCCGTCGCAATTTCCCGTTTGACTGCCCACGCCATGCCACGGCAAGCCGCCCCCACGCAACCGCCGCGCGCAGGCTTGCCGCGAAGGCCTGCGATTGACCCAGCGATTGGCCCAGCGATTGGCATTGACAAGAGCCAGCCCACCCCGCTATCGGCCCGCTCCTACCCGGCGCAGAGCAACACGGCTGCTGCGCCCCGTGCCCAGATGGCGGAATTGGTAGACGCACCAGCTTCAGGTGCTGGCGCTCGCAAGGGCGTGGAGGTTCGAGTCCTCTTCTGGGCACCATTTACTTGAAAAACGGCATATATTTCAAGCCCTTAGGGGCGGGTCACAAAGTCAGCCCACCTTTCAGCCCACCTCATTTCGTGTGCTTCTATGTTCAAGAATGCGCAGCTACGTTCTGCGCATCAGGCTTCATACAAGCCGCTCTGAGCATGACTCGTTCGCTTTGACCAAGGTTCATACGTCG
>JANOBA010000461.1:0-4676 GCA_031411415.1 Novosphingobium sp. | reverse complement strand
GCGGGCCATGGACCGGATCTTCACCCTCCACGCCGACCACGAACAGAACGCTTCGACCTCGACCGTTCGCTTGGCCGGTTCGTCGGGGGCCAATCCCTTCGCCTGCATCGCGGCCGGCATCGCCTGCCTGTGGGGCCCGGCGCATGGCGGCGCCAACGAGGCGGCGCTCAACATGCTGCACGAGATCGGCACGCCCGACCGCATCCCGCACTATATCGAACGCGCCAAGGACAAGAACGATCCGTTCCGCCTGATGGGCTTCGGCCACCGCGTCTACAAGAACTACGATCCGCGCGCGACGGTCATGCAGAAGACCGTTCGCGAAGTGTTCGACGCGCTGAAGGTCAAGGATCCGGTGTTCGAAACCGCCATGCGGCTTGAAGAACTGGCGCTCAACGATCCCTATTTCATCGAGAAGAAGCTGTTCCCCAACGTCGATTTCTATTCGGGGATCATCCTCTCGGCGATCGGCTTCCCGACCACGATGTTCACCGTGTTGTTCGCCCTGGCGCGCACGGTCGGCTGGGTTGCGCAATGGAACGAGATGATTTCCGATCCTTACCAGAAGATCGGTCGCCCCCGTCAGCTCTACACTGGCGCGCCGGAACGCGACTATGTGGCGGTCGGCAAGCGCTGAGCGAAGCTGAGGCAGTCAAGAAAGGGCCGGGCCAGTTTATCTGGTTCGGCCCTTTGCTTATGCGCGGTTCCCGGGATTACTGGCAGGCATGTCCGTCGGCAGGTCCAGAATGAAGCGAGCACCTTGCCCCGGCGCGCTTTCCACCGTCAGATCGCCGTGCATCTCGCGCGCCAGACGCCGCGAAATGTATAGCCCCAGCCCCGAGCCGCCATCGCCGCTGCGACCAAGACGCTCGAACTTCTCGAATATCCGCGCCTGATCCTCCGCGCTGATCCCGGAGCCCTGATCGGCGACGATCACCCGCGCCCGCGCGCCATCGTTTTCGATCCGCACCCAAACCTGCGAATTGGCCGGCGAATAGCGGATGGCATTGCCGATGAGGTTGAGCAGCACTTGCAGCACCCGGCGGAATTCGGCGATAGCCGGCAGACTCTCGCCCTCGCGCGGCGGATCGACCACGATCCCGCGTTCGCGCGCGCGCACCCCCAGAATGCCGGCGGCCCGGCGCGCAACATCGGCGAGGTCGATGTGATCGGGCGCAGTTTTGAAGTCTTCTGACTCGACCACTTCAAGGTCGGCAAGATCGTCCAGCAATGCCAGCAGATGCTGGCCGGCGGCGGCGATATCGGCGGCATAGTCGGCATATTCGGCTGCGAGTGGCCCCGCCAGCCGGGTGCGGATTGTCTCGGCATTGGCGATGATCCGGGCAATCGGCTGGCGCAGCGCCGGCGCGACATCACGGCCGATCAGCCCACGCCTCGTCTGGCTTTCATCCTGGGCGCTTTCAGGTCCGGCGGCGGGACCGTCAGCAAGTAAGGTCTGGGGCGCTGGCAAGATTTGGGGCAGCGCCTCATCAGAAGTCAGGCAAAGCTCGAAGCCCAGCGGCGGCGCGCCGGTGCGGCCGGTGGGAAACAGGCTCGCCCGCCAAGCCCGGTTCGATCCGGCAGCACGCAGCGGCGCGCCATCGAGCAGGCGCCAATGCAACGGCTGCTGACGGTTCGCGCCTTCGATCTCAACAAATTCCGTCCATTCCCTGCCAATTTCCGCCCGCATCGCGGCAAGCAAATCCTGCAAATCGGGCGCGGCGCTTTCGGCGGTAATCAGGCACT
Source organism: Novosphingobium sp. (assembly GCA_031411415.1). Classification (GTDB taxonomy): domain Bacteria; phylum Pseudomonadota; class Alphaproteobacteria; order Sphingomonadales; family Sphingomonadaceae; genus Novosphingobium. The sequence goes on along the minus strand of JANOBA010000461.1, from coordinate 2,930 downwards.
GGTTGGCATCGAGCACGGCAGTGAGTTCGGCCAGCTGGCGATCGATCATCATTCGGCGATCATGAATGCCGTCAACATCCTCGCGTGCCACGGCGGAAGAGCTCCATTGGCGCAGGACAATCTCGCAGCCTTGTTCACCGTCCTGGCGCGGCTCGACCTCAACCCAGGCGGTGATTGTTTCGTCCTCGGTCTGCGCCTGGACTGTGCGGGCGAGCTTCAGTTCATAGCGCCGCGCCTTGCGCACAGCTTCGAGCAGCGCGGGCACGGCGATGGTGCCCGGCATCTCACCGCCGCAGCGCTGCTGGAGCCGGGCGAACAGATCGTCAGCGCGGATCAGGCGGTCGTCGGCATCGCTTGTGGCGCGGGCGAGAACGGGTTCCTCGGCGGCCAAAGTCAGCTGCCCATCATCGGCGCGCCGGCCGCCAGCCCGGCTGCCAGCATCGCCGCCGCATGATCCGGGCCGATCTGCTCAAAGCCCTCGGGCAGCGAAATATCAGGGTGTAGCGTGAGGAACTGCTCCTCAACCGGCGCCTGCTTCAGCCCGCAGGCGCGCAGGGCCAGTGCAAGGCGCGCAAGCTGGCTATCGTCGGTCGCCAGGGCAACCAGATCGCGGTCCTGCCGCGAACCGAGCGCCAGCGCGGTGAGGAACAGCGCCGTGCCCGCATGCCCCAGCGAGAGCGCGGCAAGCCCGCCTTAGGGCAGCCCGGCGACCAGCCTTGAGGCTAGCCCCAGCCGGCTGCGGCTTTCGTCATATTCCTTGCGGATCGCCGCCTCGGCCACTTCGGCCAGCGCGTCATTTCTGCTATCTGAAAGCGTGCGCAGGGCGATCAGCGCGCCGTGGAGCAGATCGCCCGGAAGTTCGAGTAGCGGCAACTGCATGCGGCGCTGATCCTGACAAAAACGCGCCTGCGCGGCCAGAAAGCGCATCGCCAGAGCCGCCGTTTCGGGATTGGCCGAGGCCATTTCGCTTTGCAGCAGCGAGGAAAGCACCGGATCGAGCGATAGCCGCGCCTGAAGATGCTGCGCCAGCTTCCATTCGAGCGCGAGCGCGTGGCAGTGGCTGACCAGTGCCGGGCAGGCAGTCAACGCCGCGCCGAGATCGGCAAGCTGGGCGGCGGAGTAATCGCCCGGTTCGCTTGCCCCGCCCGCCCGCGCGCGCGCATCGAGCAACTGCTGCGCCAGATCGGCGGCCATGCCACGCACCCCGGCGATCACCACTTCAGCAAGGATCGAACCGCCCCCGCCGCCGAGCAGATGCCGCATGATCGGGGTCACAGTCGCCAGCACCGAATCGCCATGGGCCAGCTCGCCCTGCAAGGCGGCTTCCACGGCATCAGTTGACGGGTTTTGGGCAGCACTTTCGATCATTGCCCAAGACCCTAGCGCCGCATGGTTAAACTGACGTTAGCCGAATTGCCTTGAAGGGCCAGACTATTGCCAGGATGGCGAGTGCGGCGGCGGCGATCTGCAGAGCCGGTGCGAGGACGCCAGCAGAAGCAATCGCGGCAAGCAAAAGGCCAAGCAGCAGACGATCGCCCAGCCAGGCGCCCCAGCCATCGCCCAGCAGCCGCGGCGCAAGGCGCAGCATGCTGATCAGCATCAGCGGCGCAAACAGGCTGGACCAAAGCGAACTCTCCGCAAATGGCGGGGCATTCCAGGCCAGCACGGCGAGCAACGCGGCGTCGTGAACCCAGCCAAAAATTGGCTCGCGCGACCATTTTCCCGGCCCCAGCACCAGCGATTCGCGCTCGACCGCCAGCAGTAACGAACCGGTGCGCCGCAAGGCCCAGCACAGCGCCCAGATGATCAGCGCGGTGGCCGTGAAGCCAAACCAGGCGAAACCCAGCGCGATGGCCATTCCGGCCGCTGATCCGATTGCCAAGGCGTTGCCGCCGCTGCCAGCGTGGAGGATGGCGGGGCCGAAATTGCGCACGGCAAATCGCGCCAATGCCGATCCGGGGGTTGGCGAGCCATCGTCATCAAGGTGCAGCGCGATCCAGCCAGCTTCGGCGGAATGCGCCTCGCCCTCGCCGCGGACCAGTCGCCAGCGCAGTCCGTCGCGCATTTCTGCCGGCAAAGGCCGCTGCGCCACGCCGGCCTGCAGCGCGATGCGGGTGAGCGCGGAATCGGGATCGCAATCGGCAGCAAGTTCGTGCAGCTGCTCCGCCAACCGTCCCGGAATGCGCATCAGCCCGGCGCTGGCGTGGTTGAGATCGATCCGCTCGAAACCGGCGGCAAGGCCGCTCTCCACGGGCTGGACCAGAACGGCATGAGCGCCTTCCAGCAGGCTGGCAGCCGTATCGAGCGGGGCCAGCAGGCCGTCGCCGATCACCAGCAGGTCATCAGCTGCGGTCACCAGTGCGGCCAGTCCATGCGCGCCGGATACCACGTGGAATTTCGCGCCGGCGCGCTCGCTGTCGTGCTGCATTTGCACCAGTTCTGGGGCCATATCCGCAGCGATGCAGACGATGCGCTGGCAATCCATCGCCAGTGCCAGCGACAATTGATGCCGTGCGAGGCTCGCCGGTCCAATCCGCAGGAACGCACGCGGCGTGGGCGCAGCCCCGCCGGAAGCCTGCGGCTCTGCTGTTTTGAACCCAGCCGACTTCAACATAGATAGCACGGCGACGCGCAGCGCCCTTCTCCTCGCAGCAGGCGCTGGGCATATAGGCGCGGCCCGGCCCTGTGCCAAGGGACAGCGTGCCAAGGAAGAGCCGCGTGTGCCGCGTCAGTCCTGCGCGAGAGTGCCGATAAATTCCTGAAGGCGCCGCACCACAGCGGGGTCGCCTGGCACCGTTGCCAGAGCTTCCTCGGCAAGGTCGCAAAGCGTTTCGGCGTGAAAACTTGCCGCCAGGCCCTTTAGCCGCAGGGCCGCCAGCTGCCAGTTGCCATCGCAGCGCGAACGGCCGAGAAGATCGACTTGCCGGTTG
>JANOBA010000460.1:0-18546 GCA_031411415.1 Novosphingobium sp. | reverse complement strand
TCGTGATCGGGTGCACGCAGACCAAGCTCGGCGTAGTCGGAATTGGTCTTGTCGATCATGCGCTGGGTGAAACTGGCAATCGGCTCGCCCAATTCGCCCGCGCGGCTGATGATCTTGTCGTCGATGTCAGTGAAATTGCGCACATAGGTCACATGATAGCCCGAGGCTTCGAGCCAGCGCACGACCACGTCGAAACCCAGATCCTTGCGCGCATGGCCAAGGTGCGGCGCATCATAGACCGTCTGCCCGCAGACATACATGCCGACTTCACCGGGAACGAGCGGCGTGAACGGGCGGGTTTCGCGGGAAAGGGAATCGTAGATGCGCAGCATGGCGCCTATCTAGAGCGCGCGCGGATCGACGCAAGTGCGGACCGGGGCCGCGGGGCCGGACATTTCCGCCATCGCCATTGCAACGCCGGAAAGGCCGATCCGCGTGCCGAGCCAGGGCGCAATGTCGATCCGCCCGTCGTCAATTGCACGCATTGCCAGCTCCATGTCCTGCGGCTCCTCGCCGCCGGCGAACTGCACGTTGAGCCGCTTGTTCTGCGCGGCGAAAGTGAACAGGCTCTCGGCCTCCATGCAGTATCCGCCCATGACGATGCGGCCATCGAACGGCGCCGCTTCGATGATCTGCTGAAGCATGCCGGGCAGGCCAACGCATTCATAGATCACATTGACGGAGCGATTGCCGAAATCGGGCAGCGGCGCATAAGGTGAGATCTCGCGCGGATCGACTGCGATATGCGCGCCCATCAGCAACGCCATTTCGCGGCGGGCGGGATGGAAGTCGGCGGCGACGATTGGCGCCACCCCCGCCAGCTTCAGCCCGGCAATCACGCCAAGGCCAATCGCCCCGCAGCCCAGCACCAGCGCCGCATCGTTCTTGTCAGGCCGTCCGCGCCGGGCATGTTCGAGGCCGACTGCGAGCGGCTCGATCAAGGCGGCGTGATCGTCGGGCATGCCGTCCGGCACCTCGATCATCACGGTTTCGTCGAGCAACATCAGCTCGCCAAAACCACCGGGGCATTCGTGGCTGAAGCCGATGACCTTGTGGGCACCTTCTGCCCGCATGATCGGCACGGAGGTTACGCGCCGGCCGGCTTTCACCGTGCGCGCGCTGCCCGGGCCATAGTCGATCACTTCGCCGACGAATTCGTGCCCCGGAACGAACGGCCGGCTGAAATCGAGCGAGGCATAGGGCCCCCCCAGTTTGCGCGACAGGTCGATGATATGCTGGCCGCCGCTGAGGAAGTGGACATCGGACGCGCACAGCCCGCAGGAATGCGTGCGCACCAGCGCCTGGCCTTTGGCCGGTACGGGATCGGGCATCTGGCCGATATGGACCTGGCCGTTTTCGACATAGGCTGCCTTCATGTTCTCACTCCCGTTATCCTGCCGGCCAGTCCAGCCATGTTCTGAGCGATTTGCCCAGCACCCATTCGCGCTCGCCTTGCGTCAAATCCGGATCGCCGAGAACCCCATAAAGCAGGTCTGCCCAGCTTTCGCCGCGCTGGTTCACCGAAAAGTCGCTCGCCCACATCACGCGTTCTGCACCGAAGGCGCCCACTGCTTTGCGCAGGATCGGCCACAGGCCGTCGCCCGGCCATACGGGCAAGTCAAACATGCCCGATGAATGACCCCATTTAAGCGCCACGTTGGGATATTCAGACAATGCCAGCACTTCGTCAAACAGCGCCATTTGCTCTGCATCGCTCAGCGGCGGCAGATTGGCGAAAGAGCTGCGCATCGAATTGCTGAACACGCCGCAGTGATCGACAATCAGCTTGAGGCCGGGAAATGACTTCGCTGCGCGGGCAAAGGCGGCGGGATCATCCGGCGCAAAGGCGAACACGGGCAGACCGTTCTCGGCGGCGGCGGCGAGGATGTGGTCATAGCCGCCGCTGGCGAACATCGCCCGCCGTTCTGCCGACATGCCCGGATCGATCCGCAGCGCCCGCCCCCCGGGCGCATCGCGCACCTGGCGGATGACCGCCGCAAAGACGGGATCGGCGACATCGACACGTAGCAGATACGAGAAGCGGTCGGGATGAAGCAGTGCGGCAAGCTCCGCTGTCGGCGCGACCGGCCGCTGCACGCCATTTTCCAGCACATGGTGCGGCTCGTTGTTCGCGCCGCGGAAGAACCAGTATTCGTCGATCAGCACGGCCTTGATGCCCAGCGCGTTCATTTGCGCCAGCGCTGTATCGACCCCGCCCGGGCCGATGTGCACTTGCCCATCGACAATGTCGGCGGGCCTTCTCATGCGGTCAGCCCTTCGGGTATCCAGTTAGGCTGGCGCTTTTCCATGAACGCAGTCATGCCCTCACGTGCCTCGCTGTTTGGACTCATCAGCGAGACGAACATCGTTTCATAGTCGATTGCCGCATATTGCTGGTTGAGCATGCGTTTGACATGGGCGCGGCATTCCGGCGCGGTCTGGAGGATCTCGATCGCTGCCTTGCGGGCCTCGGCGTGCAAGTCCTCGTGGGCGACCATGCGCGAGACGAGACCGATGCGCAGGGCTTCCGCCGCGTCGATCTTCTTGGCTGACAGCAGCAGATCGCGCGCCTGCGCCATGCCGACATGGATCGGCAGCACAGCGGCATAAGTCGCGTCGATGATCCCGCGCAGCAGCTCTGGCGCGCGGAAGGTCGCGCGTTCGCTGACCACGGCAATGTCGGCCAGCATGGCAATCAGCAGCCCGCCCGCCTGGCAGATGCCGTTGACCGCCGCGATCACCGGGGCCTGGCTCTCGCGCACGGTGACGAAAGGCAGCATTTCGTAAGACAGGCCTTCGGGAACCGGCGTGTCGCCTTCCTCATAGCGGCCGCCCAGATCACCGCCGGGGGCGAAGACATCGCCGGTGCCGGTGATAATCAGCGCGCGCAGGTCATTGCGGTGATCGTTGACGTGGCGCACGGCCTGCTTGATGCCGAAATACATCGCCGGGGTGAAAGCGTTGCGCGCGGAGGGACGATCAATGGTGCACCATAGGATCGGTCCTTCGCGGGTCAGGCGAAGGTTCTTCGTGCCCAGGTCGAAGTCGTAGGGCTCCATATATTCTCCCGCAGTTCGAATCGGCATGCTTGCCTTGGCGAAACCCTGCTTGCAGGATGGGTCCCATGGCAAGCACTGATCCGCTCCCGCTCCCGGTCGAGATTTCCGGACTGACGACTGCATGGCTGGAGGCGGCGCTGAGGAGACGCTATCCTGATGTGCGCCTGCTCGGCTCGGCAGTGCTCGATGTGAACCACGGCACCTGCACCAAGCTGCGCATCGCGCTGGAGCTTGACGCGGCGGGCAAGGCGGCGGGCATCCCGGAACGTGTGATCCTGAAAGGCGGCTTCGAACCGCACAGCCGCATAATGCACACGATGCACGCGCAGGAAGTCCACGCCTATGCCGATGTCCTGCCGCACACGCCACTGCGTTTTCCGCGTTGCTGGTTCGCGCAATATTCCGAAGCGGCGCAGCAGGGTATCGTTATAATGGACGATCTCGTCGCGCGCGGCGTCGAATTCTGCCATCCTCAGCGCCCGCAAAACCCGGAGCAAGTCGCGCGGCGGCTGACCATGCTGGCGCGGCACCATGCGATGACCTGGGCTTCGGCAGGGGCCTTTCCCTGGGCCAGCAACGTGTTCGATTCGACCTATTTTGACACCGTGCTGGTGCCGGAAATCTGGCAGGGCTATGTGAACAGCGCGCGCGGCGCCGCGGCTTCGGTGTGCTTTCATGATCTGGGCTGGATGAAGGACGCGCTGGACCGCATGGGCCGCTTCGCAAGGCAGCTGCCCACCCCGCTGATCCACGGCGATACCCACCTCGGCAATCTTTATACCGACACTGACGGCGAGCCGGGCTTTTTCGATTCGCAGCCGCACCTAGCCCCGGCGATGTATGAGATCTGCTATCACGTTACCGGCGCGCTCGATGTGCCGGTGCGCCGCCAGCACGAGCGAGCGCTGGTGGGGCATTACCGCGAAGAGCTGATCCGCTGCGGCGTCGCCGCGCCCTCGCTGGACGACTTCATGCACCAGTTCGGGGTGTTTCTGGCGAACGGCTATGCGATCTTTCTGGTCAATGCGTCGGAGTTTCAGCCCGAGGCGATCAACACGGCTTACACGGCGCGGTTCTCCACAGCGATGCTGGACCACGATACGATCGGGCTGATCGCGGCGCTCTAGCCCGGCCGGCTCCCCGGCGGCACCATCAAGCTGTTCTCGGCTGCCCATTCGGTCTTCACCCGCCGCGTTGCAATCAGCCATTCGCCGTCCACGCAGGCGTATGTGTCGCGATAGACGCCCGCATGATCGGGGCCGATGTTGGTGTGGACGAACCAATAGGTGCGCGCCTTTGCGCTGTCTGGCCCGGTCAGTTCGATCTGGCAGGTGGTAAGATTGTGCCGGGCGAATTTCAGCGGCACTGCACCCGAAGTGCCCATGCCCTTGCCGGGCTCGCGCTTTTCGGTATGCCAGGTGAGGATTTCCGCGCGGCTTTGCAGGTCCAGGCCAAGGCCGGTGCCGGCCACCTCGGTCTGCAGCGTCCCGTCTTCGGTGAAGCAGCCCGCATAGTCTGCGCCGCGCAAGCTGTCGCCGGCCTGGGTGCAGCGCGCCATCAACGCGCGGATTGCCTCGCGGGCGAGCATTTCGTCGATGGTCATGTGGCTTCCTTTGATGGCGCGTCACGGTATGTTCAGCCGGTGTGCGAGCCGGGTCAAGCCCGGCCTCGCTTTTCACGCGCGCGGCAGGGCCCAGGCCGGATGGGCTGGTTTTCCCGGCAGGGCGACATCGGCGAGCGTGCTGGCATCAAGCACCGCGAGAAACGCCTCGAGCGCTTCAACGAGCAGTCCGCTGGTGGTGCAATCGCCTTTCAGCGCGCAGTTCGCGCAATCGGCCAGCCGCATCCCCGGTTCGAGCGCGCGCACCACATCGCCAAGGCGAATACTTTCGGGGGGTCGCGCCAGTGCGACGCCGCCGCTGCGCCCGCGATGGCTGACCAGTATGCCCTGATGCACCAGTTCCTGCGCAACCTTGGCGACATGGTGATACGACAGCCGCTGATCGGCCGCGAACCGGGGCAGGGCGACAGGCTTGCCGCCGCCCCTCGCCAGGACGATCAGCAGGCGAAGTCCGAAGTCAGTGTGCTGGGTGAGCTGCATGCAGCCATGAATGTAGAATTTGCACTTGCGTGAATCAAGCAACCTTTATACCAGTATATTAAATACCGGATAAGGAAAACCATTATGCGCACTGCCTCTGCCCACGCCATGGCCATCGTCAAGGCCACTGCCCCCGCGATCGAACAGCACGGCGTTGAAATTACCACTGCGATGTATGCGCGGCTGTTCCGCAATCCTGAGGTCAGGACGATGTTCGATCAGGCCGCGCAGGCCAGCGGCGAGCAGCCGCGCCGGTTGGCCAATGCCATCCTGGCCTATGCGAAGAACATTGACCGGCTGGAGAATCTCGGCCCGGCAGTCGGGCGGATGGTGTCGCGCCATGTCGAAACCGGGGTCAAGCCCGAGCACTATCCGCTGGTCGCCGAAGCGCTGCTGCCCGCTATCCGTGAAGTGCTTGGCGCGGATGTCGCCACCGATGAAGTGCTCGGCGCCTGGGGTGAGGCCTACTGGATGCTGGCGGACATTCTCATTTCCGCCGAAGCACAGGCGTACGAAAGCGCAGAAGCCGCCTAGAGCTTAGGCAGGGTCACGCCCTGCTGCCCCATGTATTTGCCCGCGCGGTCGGCATAGCTGACTTCGCAAGGCTCGTTCCCAGCCAAGAACAGGAACTGGCAGGCGCCTTCGTTGGCATAGATCTTGGCGGGCAGCGGCGTGGTGTTGGAAAATTCCAGCGTCACATGGCCTTCCCAGCCCGGCTCCAAAGGCGTCACGTTCACGATGATGCCGCAGCGCGCATAGGTGCTCTTGCCCAGGCAGATCACCAGCACATCGCGCGGCACGCGGAAATATTCGACTGTGCGGGCGAGCGCGAAAGAGTTGGGCGGGATGATGCAGACATCGGTCTTGCGATCAACAAAGCTGTCCGGGTCGAAATTCTTCGGGTCCACCACCGAGGAATTGACGTTGGTGAAGATCTTGAACTCGTCGGCCACCCTTGCGTCATAGCCATAGGAAGAGAGACCATAGGAGATGCACCCGTCGCGCCGCTGGGCCTCGACGAAAGGCTCGATCATGCCGCTAGAGCGCGCCTGCTCCCGTATCCATTTGTCGCTGAGAATCGCCATGGCCGTTTGATTGCCGATGGCGCGCATCGCGGCAAGGGTCAGAACCCGTTGTATTCCCGATACCAGCGCACAAAGTTGGGGACACCCACATCAATCGAGGTTGTCGGCGCAAAGCCAAGATCGCGCGAAATCGCGGTGATGTCGGCAAAGCTCTGGCGTGCATCGCCGGGTTGCATCGGCAAATACTCGATTTCCGCCTTGCGCCCGCATTCGGCTTCGAGGATTTCGACGACCTTCATCAGGTGTTCTGACTTGTGGTTGCCAATGTTGTAGAGCCGGTGCGGCTTGAAGCTGCCGCCGGCCTTTTCGAGGCTATCGTCGGGCGGTGGGTTGTCGAGGCAGGAGACGACGCCAGTGACGATGTCGTCGACATAAGTGAAATCGCGCCACATATCGCCGTGGTTGAACACCGGAATCGGCTCGCCGGCCATGATCTTTTGGGTGAAAATCCACATCATCATGTCGGGCCGGCCCCAGGGGCCATAGACGGTAAAGAAACGCAGCCCGGTCAGCGGCAGGCGATAGAGATGGGCGTAAGTCTCGCTCATCAGCTCGTCGGCCTTCTTGGTCGCGGCATAAAGCGAGAGCGGATGATCGACCCGGTCTTCCACCGCAAACGGCAGCTTGGTGTTGCCGCCATAAACCGAGCTGGAGCTGGCATAGACCATATGCTCAAGGCCCCGGTGGCGCGCGACTTCGAGCATGTTGAGGTGCCCGACCAGATTGGCCTGCACATAGGCATGCGGATTTTCGATTGAATAGCGCACCCCGGCCTGTGCGCCCAGATGGACGATGCGGTCGAACTGGTCGCCTTCCAGCGCTTTGGTCAGCCCGGGATAGTCGGCGAAATCCTGGCGCAGGAAGGCAAAGCGATTTCCGCCGGCCTCGCGCAGCCGCTCGATCCGTGCCTCTTTGACCCGCACATCATAATAATCATTCACGATGTCGACGCCGATCACGCTGTCGCCGCGCGCCAGCAGGCGCTGCGAGACGGAGTAACCGATGAACCCGGCCGCGCCGGTGACGAGCACGCGCATCAGAGCGTCCAGTCCGCCGCCGCGCCCAGCTGGCCCTTGAGGTCGGCCAGCATGCCGCCGCCGGTCAACAGGCCCCGCAAGGCCTCGCCGCCCAGCGCCAGATATTCGCGGTGCGCCACGGCGAGCACCACCATGTCATAGCGGCCTTCCAGCGCATCGGCCTTGAGCGAAATGGCATACTCATGGCTCGCCTCGCCGGCATCGGCTTGGGGATCGTGGACCGTCACCTGATGCCCCAATGTGGCCAGCGTCGTCACCAGATCCGCAACCTTGCTGTTGCGCAAGTCCGGGATGTCTTCCTTGAAAGTCAGCCCCAGCATCAGCACCGAGCCCGGCTTGCCGCCACGCCGTTCATGCAGCTTGCGCCCGACCCAGCCGGCCATGGTATCGTTGATCCCGCGCCCCGCCAGGATTACCCGGGGATCGATCCCGAGTTCTTCGGCGCGGGTGGCGAGGTAATAGGGATCGACGCCGATGCAGTGCCCGCCGACCAGGCCGGGGGCAAACGGCAGGAAGTTCCACTTGGTGCGCGCCGCTGCCAGCACGTCCCACACTGAAAGGTCCATCGCCGAAAAAATCTGCGCGATCTCGTTCATGAAGGCGATGTTGATGTCGCGCTGGGCGTTTTCGATGACCTTTGCGGCCTCGGCGGCCTTGATCGATGCCGCGCGGTAAACTCCGCCGCTGGTGATCGCGCCATAGAGATCGGCGACACGGTTCAGCACTTCGGGTGTTTGCCCTGAGACCACTTTGGTGATCTTGTCGATGGTGTGTTCGCGGTCGCCGGGATTGATGCGTTCCGGGCTGTAGCCAAGGAAAAAGTCCTTGCCGCAGACGAGCCCCGAACATGCCTCGAGGATCGGCGCGCAGATGTCTTCGGTCACGCCGGGATAGACGGTGCTTTCATAGACCACCACCGGCACGCGGCCCTCGGCGAGCGCAGCGGGCAGCATGGCGCCGATGGTGCGGCTGGCGGCTTCGACCAGCCGCAAGTCAGGCCGGTTGGCCGCGTCGATCGGGGTGGGCACGGTGACAATATAGAAATCGGCCGGCGGACAGTGCGCGGGATCGGCGAGCAGCGCGAGCGCGCTCGCAGCGAGGCGCGCAGGTTCGATCTCGCCGGTGCGATCATGGCCCGTTTCAAGTTCGGCGATACGCTGCGCATTGATATCGACGCCAATGGTCTCAAACTTGGCGGCGAGCGCCACGGCCAGCGGCAGCCCGACATAGCCCAGACCCAGCACGGCAACGCGCAAGGGCAGGCTATCATCGAACGCAGCCGGCAAGGCTCTTTCTGTGTCGTCGGGGGGTGGCATAGTGGTCAATGCATGGCCTTCCGGGCGCGGGATTTCCAGCGCTTTAAGTCCATGCCTGTTGTTTTGTAGTTAATTCGCCGGCGCGCGCGCCGGGAGCCGAATTTGACCGCGCTACTTGGTCGCGTATTCGCCGGGCTTGGCGCCAAAATTGTCGCGGGCATAGGCCTTGGCATTGGCGGCTGTCTTGAACAGCTCGTCATGCAGGGCAACGTCGACCAGCGGGTAGCCTTGCGAATTGAACCGGGTGGTGCGCAGCGTCAGCCGGTAATTGCCGTCAGCGTCCTGGTTGATCAGGAACGGACGAATGATGCCATCGGCCATGGTCGGCCTCCTGTGGTCGAGAGAAGTATGGATGCGGGCTTGAGGCAAATGCAGGGGTGCAGGCCGCCGCAAGGCAGCCCGCACCCACGCAAAAAATCAGGCAGCCTGCAGGTTGACCGCAGAGGTCTTGCCGCGCTGGTCCTTCTCCAGCTCGTACGAAACGCGCTGGTCCTTATCGAGCGTGCGCATGCCGGCACGTTCCACGGCCGAGATGTGCACAAATGCATCGTCACCGCCGCCTTCAGGCGCGATGAAACCATAACCCTTGTCGGGATTGAAGAATTTGACTGTTCCGGTGATCATATGGGTATCCTTTGTCCCATGAATGACGGGCATGTGCCAACAGCGGCACATCCCGGCTTTGAGAGGCTAGAAAGGGACAAGCGGGAGCCAAGGCGACCCGGAGTATCCGTCGCATGCGACGTAAGCCGGGCTAACATAGGGGGTGTTTGAGGAAATTGCAATCGGAATGGGCTTTTTACGCCAAACCCTCACCCGATTGCCTTATCCCATGGTTAACTCCCGCGTGCTAGGCGCTTCTTTGCAATGCACACACCCAAAACCATCCTCGTCGTCTTCGGCACCCGCCCGGAAGCCATCAAGCTCTTCCCCGTAGTCGCCGCGCTGAAGGCTGATCCGCGTTTTGACTGCAAGGTCTGCGTATCCGCGCAGCATCGGGGCATGCTCGATCAGGTGCTCGATATTGCCGGCATCAAGCCCGATTTCGATCTCGATGTGATGCAGCCGGATCAGAGCCTTGATGCGCTTACCGCGCGGTTGCTGGTCGGGCTGGGGCAGGTGATGGACGAAGTCCAGCCGGCGCGGGTGATCGTCCAGGGCGATACGGCGACCGCAATGTGCGGGGCGCTGGCGGCCTATTACCGCAAGGTTCCGGTCGATCATGTCGAGGCTGGCTTGCGCTCGGGCAATATCTATCATCCGTGGCCCGAGGAGATTAATCGCAAGATCATCGGCACCATGGCCAGCCTGCATTTTGCGCCGACAGAAGTTTCGGCGGCGGCGCTGCGGGCGGAGAATGTTGATCCCGCGCGGGTGCATGTCACGGGCAACACGGTGATCGATGCGCTGCACTGGGTGACGCGCAAGATTGCCTCGGCGCCATGGCTGACTGCGGGGATTGGCGAGGTCGAACGGCGCTTCAAGGGCAAGCGGATCATCGGCGTCACCAGCCACCGCCGCGAGAATTTCGGCGGCGGGCTGGAGGCCATAGCCGACGCGATCCGCCAGATTGCCGCGCGGACGGACGTTGGCATCATCTTTCCGGTCCATCCCAACCCCAACGTGCGCCGGGTGATGGAAGGCGCGCTTGCGGGCCTCAACAATGTCGCGCTGATCGAGCCGCTCGACTATCCCTGCTTCGCCCGCCTGCTGGGCCTGGCCGAGATCATGCTGACGGATTCGGGCGGGGTGCAGGAAGAGGCGCCTGCGCTGGGCAAGCCCGTCCTCGTCATGCGCGAGACAACGGAACGCCCCGAAGGCGTCACCGCCGGCACCGCCAAACTGGTCGGCACCAATGCCGCCAACATCGTTACCGAAATATCAACCCTGCTCGACGATAAGGCAGCCTACGAAAAGATGGCGCGCGCGCACAATCCCTTTGGGGATGGTCACGCCGCGCGCCGAATTGTGGAGCTGCTGGGTAATGAAATCGGACTTGAAGCCTGAGGTTTGTGTTGTCGGCCTGGGCTATATTGGCCTGCCAACTGCGGCGGTGATCGCCCGCTCGGGCTGCAAGGTGCTGGGCATCGATATTTCGCAAAAGGTGGTCGACACGATCAACCGGGGCGAAATCCATATCGAGGAAGTTGATCTCGATGCGCTGGTGCAGGGCGTGGTCAATCGCGGCATGCTCTCGGCGGCCACCGAAGTCGCGCCTGCTGATGTCTTCGTCGTCGCCGTGCCGACGCCGTTCGACAAGGACCACGCGCCCGACATTTCCTACGTGCTCGCCGCCGGCAAGGCGATTGCTCCGGTGCTGAAGGCGGGCGACATTGTCATCCTCGAATCGACCTCGCCGGTCGGCACCACCGAGCAGCTGCGCGACATGATTGCGGCGATGCGGCCTGACCTGAAGTGCCCCAACTCTCAAGACGAGTGGGGCAAGACGCGCGAGACGCCGGACATTTCCATCGCCTATTGCCCCGAGCGGGTTTTGCCCGGCCATATCCTCAAAGAGCTGATCGAAAACGACCGCTCGATCGGCGGCATCACGCCGCGGTGCGCCCGCAAGGCGCTGGCGTTCTACAAGCTCTTCGTGCGCGGGGCCTGCGTGGTGACCGACAGCCGCTCTGCGGAAATGACCAAGCTGGTCGAGAATGCCTACCGCGACGTCAACATCGCCTTTGCCAACGAGCTGTCGATGGTGGCGGACAAAATGGGCCTCGATGTGTGGGAAGTGATCCGGCTGGCCAACCGCCACCCGCGCGTCAACATCCTCTCGCCGGGGCCGGGCGTGGGCGGGCATTGCATCGCGGTCGATCCGTGGTTCATCGTCCACGGCGCGCCGGAACAAACTCCCCTGATCCGCACCGCGCGCGGAGTTAACGACGGCAAGATCCACCATGTCATCGCCAAGGCCACCGCGCTGATCGATGCCCATCCCGGCACTCGGATTGCCTGCCTCGGCCTCGCCTTCAAGGCCAATATCGACGATTTCCGCGAGAGCCCGGCGCGACTGGTGGCGGCAACGCTGGCGCGCAAATACGGCGCGCGCATCGAAGTGGTCGAGCCCTATGCGGCGGAATTGCCGCGCGAGTTTGAGGGCACCGGCGCGCAATTGATCGATGTCGATACCGCGCTGGAAGAGTGCGACGTGCTGATCGTGCTGGTCGATCACGATGTCTTCCGGGTCGTGCCGCTGGCCGAACGCGCGGACAAGCTGGTCTATGACACGCGCGGCATCTGGCCCGATCAGCCGGCGGTCGCGCAGCGGGCCGAGGAAGGCCTCAGGCTGGCAGGCTAGGGCCCAGCAGCCCGTAAGGCGCCTGCTCCTCCGCCCACAGACCGCTTTGCGCTCGCGGTGGACCCCGGTGCCGCGGTCCCAATAGCTGTCGGACTTCGCGCGGTAATGGGTGTCGTAATCCTCGCCGGTGCGGAATTCGAAGAATTCAACGCCCGCATCGCCCGGCGTCACTGTGTATGGGGTGCCCGCCGGGATCATCACCCCGTCGCCTTGTTTCAGCACTTCGGTGCCCACTTTCATCGAGCCGGCGAAGAGCTGGTAGAAGCAATCGACATCGTGGCTGTGGATCGGCAGCGGATAGCCGCTCTTGAACCAGACATAGCTGACATGCATCGTCGGCGATGAGAACAGCGTGACCGCCATGGCGCCGCCGCTGTTACCCTCCTCGCGCAACTGCTGCATGCCGCGCGCGATTGCGGGGTGGAGATGGAAGCCTGGCGCATCGGCGCTGCGTGGCTGGCGGCCATGATGCGGGCGGGCATCGGCGGCGCGGGTTATGGTCAGGCCCGGCCCGCGCGGCAATTCCTGCAGGATGGCGGCGGCTTCAGTTTCGAGAGTTATGGGAGTTTCGAGTGTCATGGCGCTGCTCCTCAATCCAGTCCGTAAAACCGCCGAGCATTGTCGTGCACGATCGGGCGAATTTCGTCTTCGCTGAGACCGGCAAATTGCCAGTCCATCACCTTCCTGGATTCCGGCCAGGTGGTTTCCGAATGCGGATAGTCGGTTGACCACATGATGTTGCGCCCGCCGGGCAGATCACGGTTGCGGATGCCTTCGCGGTCGCGGATAAAGCTGGCGTAGATGTTGCGGTCGAAATATTCGCTCGGCTTGCGTCCCAGCTCCAACTTCAACCAATGCCGCTGGCTCTCATAGATGCCGTCCATATATTCGGCGACAAAGGCCAGCCAGCCCGCGCCGCTCTCAATCACGCCATAGCGCAAGTCGGGAAAGCGATCGAACACCCCGCCGAAGATCAGGATGGCGATGGGCTCTGCCATGCACAGCTTGCTCATCACCATATTGGGCAGGAACTTGAACTGACCCGGCCGGGCGATGCGTGCGCCGAGGTGGATGGTGACGGCCATGTTGTGATCGACGCAGGCCCGCCAGAAGGGATCGAACTCGGCGTCGTCATACTGGCGCGGGCCATCGGGATCGCCGGTCAGCGCCAGAACCTGCGCACCAAAGCCGCCACTGGTGATCGCCGCGCTCTGCGGAAAGGCCGGGATATTGACCGCGCGCAGGCCGCGCTGCGCCGCATCCTTTACCATCGCCGTGCTATGCGCGATGTCCTGCATCGGCAGATAGGCCGCGCCGCCAAGGCGCTTTGGATCATGGGTGCAAAAATCGGCAAGCCAGCGGTTATAGGCATCGAAACTGGCGAGATAGAGCGCGTTATCTGCCGTGCCCAGCGGCCCGCCACCGAACAAAACCTGATAGGCCACTCCGTCCTGGTCCATATCGGCCAGCCGCGCTGCGGGCTCCCAATTGCCCGCGCGCAGCAGCTCGGCCTTGCCGGTCGGGCGGAAATTTTTGCCCTGGCCGGAGGTCGCTGATTGCAGGTTGAGCGGCTTGCGGGTGCCTTCGAACACCAGCCAGTCGTGGGCATCGCCGGGTCCGCCCGCCTCCCACTTCGGACCGCGCCCGGCGAATTTCGCCGGCAGGTATTCGTCCCAGAAAGTCGGCGCGGGATTAACGTGCGCGTCTGCGTCGAAAAGTTCGAGAGGTACTGCCATTTCATCGATCCTTTGCCCGATGAAAGCTTCGCATTGCAGCCGGGCACGAGTCAATCTTGCGAACGCTCTTTCACTATGGCGAACAATCTGACTAAGATGGTCTGGAAGCAAGCGGGATGGATCCGATGGAATTTGATCTGATCGTGCGTGGCGGCATGCTTGTCGATGGCACCGGCCTGCCGCGCCGCCGGGTTGATGTCGGGGTCAAGCATGGCAGGATCACACGGCTTGCCCGGCTGGACAATGCCGCTGCGAGAGAGGAAATCGACGCGAAAGGCCGCATTGTCGCCCCCGGCATTATCGATGCCCACACGCATTACGATCCGCAGATCACCTTCGATCCCTATGCCACGATGAGCTGCTTTCACGGTGTCACCACGGTGCTGGGCGGCAATTGCGGCTTTTCCGCAGCGCCGGTGAAGGCTGCCGACCTCGACTTCCTCAAGGGCGTGTTCGCGCGGGTCGAGGATATGGACCCGGCGGCGCTCGGCGGGGTGCGTTGGGACCGGTTCGAGACTTTTCCCGAATTCATCGCCAGCCTGAAGGGCAATCTCGGCGTCAATTTCGCCTGCTATGTCGGCCATTCCAATCTGCGCCGCTGGGTGATGGGCGAAGCGGCGAGCGAGCGGGCGGCGACTGCTGACGAGATCGCGGCGATGCGCGGCCTGCTGGCCGAGGCAATGGCGGCGGGCGCGGCGGGGCTTTCCACCTCGCTGTCACCGACGCACAACGATATAACCGACCGCCCCGTGCCATCGCGCTTTGCCGAAGACGAAGAAGTGCTGGCGCTCGCCGAGGAAGCGGGGCGCCCCGGCGCGGGTTCGATCTGCTTTTTGCCCTTGGGCACGACCCGCGGGCTGACCGCCGAAGACCATGAATTCATCATCGAGATCGGCCGGCGCAGCGGCCTGCCGGTGATCATCCAGGGGCTGGGTGCGCGCAGCAAGGTTGATGTTCCCGGCACCGGCTGGGACGACGCCGTGATCAGCCTCGACAAAGCGCAAGCCGAAGGCGCGCCGTTCTATTCGATGCTGATCGCGCGGCCGTTTGACCGGGCGGTGGCCTTCGATGAGACCAACCACCACTGGCGCGGCGCCTTCGGCTGGCATGACATGACGCGGCTGCCGATTGAACAGCGGCGCGCGCTGCTGAACGAGCCCGAGGCGCGCAAGGAACTTCGCTTCGGCATCGAACATTCGAACAAGGATCCCGCCAGAGGCACCACGCTGGCGCCGCCGGGGTGGGGGGCGGTGTTCATCGAAAGCTCGGCCTCGGTGCCTTACGACGAGCATCAGGGCCTGAGCATCGCCCAACTCGCCGAAGCGCGCGGGATCGCCCCCGGCGACCTCGCGCTGGACATGGCGCTCGCCGATGATTTCGCGACAAAATTGCGCTGGCGGATGGATGGGCCGGAATGGGCCGACGCGGTGCGCAAATCGCAGGTCGATCCGCGCATCATCATCGGCACATCAGATGGCGGCGCGCACCTGGCCAAGGACGATCAGGCCGACTGGAGCAGCTATTTCCTCGCCCGCTGGGTGCGGCAGGACAAGGTCTGGAGCCTCGAAGAGGGCGTGCAGCAGATCACTCAGGTCCCCGCCACCTTGCTCGGCTTTGCTGATCGCGGCACCCTGCGGGTCGGCGCCTGGGCCGACATCATGATCTTTGACGAGGACGAGATCAGCCCGACTTACAAGGAGTTCGTGCGCGATCTGCCCGGCGGGGCAGGCCGCTACAAGGCCTATGGCAAAGGCGTCCACGCCACGATCGTCAACGGTGTGCCGATCGTGGTGGAGGGCGAATTGACCGGGCGCCTGCCGGGCATGGTCGTCGCGCCGCAATAGCGCGCCAGAGCTTCAACCGGCCTGCCTCAAGCGTCCTGTTTCAGCCAGGCCTCGCGGCAGAAGCGGTGTATTTCGCCCATCAGTTCGCGGTCTTCGGGTGCGGTGCCCATAAAGCCGCCGTGGGGCCCCGCCTCGGTCACATGTAGTTCGGCGGCAACGCTGGCGCGGCGCAGCGCACGGTGCATCCGAACGGTGTCCGACAGTAGCAGGTCGCGGGTGCCCGAGGAGAGCAGCGTCGGCGGCCACCAGCCTCCCGCAAAATCGCCATAGAGCGGCGAGACAAAGGGCTGCTTCGGGTCGGCGCTGCCGACATAGGCTGATGGCCCGTCCCCGCCGCCGCCATAGAGGTTGACGTCGTAAAACTTGTTGGTCTCGCGCGTGTCTCCCGCACCGGTCATGTCGAGCCCCGGGGTCAGCAGCAAAAGCGCGGCGGGGATCGCCAGCCCTTCTGCGCGCGCTCGCAGCAACAGCGCGGCGGCGAGGTTGCCGCCGGCCGATGAGCCCGCCAGCACCACATGCTTTGCATCGACATGCCTCAGCGCCTCACGCCATGCGGCCATGCAATCATCGAGCGCGGCGGGATAGGGGTGCTGCGGGGCGAGCCGGTAGTCGACCGACCAGACCTCGGCGCCATGCTCCATCGCGCGTAGCCGAGTGAGCACCTGGCACATCTCGCCGCCGCCTGCGGTGAAGCCGCCGCCGTGAATGTCGAAATAGGCGGCCTTGGCGAGGCTGGGGGTGCGCGCTTCGGGCAGGGCGCGATAGAGCTTGGCCCCGCCGGCCAGATCGATGGTGGTCAATGTGCCGTTGAAGCCGGCGGCGCGCGGGCGCAGAAACTGCAGTGCGGCTTCGGCGGCCGGGCCCTGATCGGCGGCATGGGCATTGCCGCCCATCGCCGCAAGCCGCCGCGCGGCATTAGCCAGGAATGCCTGCGCCTCCGCGCTGACTGATGTGGGCACCGGGATGCTGCGCGCGGGCACCGATAGCGCGCCGGTGGTATCGCTCATGGCTTTTGCTCCTGTCTGTGCGAGGCTCGCTGGCGCCGCCGCGCCCACTGCCAGGGTTCCCAATGCGCCTGCCTGAAAAGTTCGCCGGTCCATGCGCAGCTCCTTATTCTTCGGTCCGCACCAGCACGGTTTCTCCCACCAAGGCAAACAGCAGGAACGGCGCCCAGGCAGCGACCATGGGCGGATAGCCGCCGAAATTGCCCATCGCCAGCGCGGCATTGTCGAGGACGAAATACGCAAAGCCCAGCGCCATGCCGATCACCGAACGGATGAGGAGCTGGCCCGACCGCGCGAGGCCGAAAGCGGCAATCGCGCCCAGCAGCGGCATCAGCAGGGCTGAGAGCGGCCCCGACAGTTTGTGCCACCATTTGCCTTCGATCTCGCTGGTGCGCCTTCCGGCGGCCTTCATTTCGCGGATCGTGCCGGTGAGGTGGAAGATATCTTCCGCGTCGGCATCGACCGTGCTGATCGCCACTTGCTGCGGCGTGATTTCCCTGGCCAGCACAGTGGCGCCCAGCGGCTGGGTTTCGGTCGTGGCGACATCGAAGGCCACCGGCGCCTCAAGCCGCCAGCCGGGCGCGGCGAAAGTCGCCCGGGGGCTGCGGATTTGCTCGGTGATCATGCCGGCGCCGTCGCGGCGATACCAGGTGACGCGTTCCATCACCGTGGCCGCGCCTTCGCCCCGGATCGTCCCGGCCGACAAAATATTCGCGCCATCACGCAGATAGACATTGCTACGGATCGCCGAATCCTTCGGGATCGGGCCATATTCGGCCGCCTGCCATGCCTTCAGCGTGGCATTGCTGCGCGTCACCACCCGTTCGTTGAAGGCGAAGCTGAACAGCGAGGCGGCAGCGGCGGTAAGGAAAAACGGCGCGAGAACCTGATGCGCGGAAAGTCCGCCCGCCTTCATGGCGATGACTTCGCTGTTCTGGTTGAGCGTTGCCAGCGTCAGAATGGTTGCCAGCAGGACTGAATAGGGCAGGAATCGCGCAACCAGTTGCGGCGCGCGCAGCGACACATAGGCCCACACATGGCCGTCATCATTGCCCGGATAGGCCAGAATCTTGCCGCTTTCGCCCAGCAGGTCGAGCATCTGCAGGATCAGCACCAGCATCAGTAACACCGCAACGATGCGCGTGGCGAACAGGCGGACGAGGTAGAGCGTCAGCGTGCGTGAGGGGAAAAATTCGGTGTGCATGGCCCCAGCTTCCTACGCTGCTGCCTTGCGGCGGCCGAAGAGCCTGCGCAGCCACTTGGCCGTAGAGTCGGCAAGCCGTTCCAGCGCGCCGATCGGCTGGCCGCCGGGCACATATGCAATGCGCCAGTACATCCAGCCGATAATCACCGCGAAGACCGCGAAGGGTCCCCATTGCACCAAGAAGGGATCGGCGCGACCGGCGGCGGCGACGCCCTGCCCATATTCGCAGATCTTGTGATAGACCGTGACCATGACAATCGAGATGAAGACCCCGAGCGACGAGGTGGAGCGCTTGGGCGGGATGGCCAGCGCCACAGCCAGCAAGGGCAGGAAGATCATCATCGCCACTTCGACAAGGCGGTAGTTGAGATTGGCTTGGCTGGCGATGCGCAGGCTTGCGGGCGCGCCTTCGCCCCAGCCGATGCGCAGCAGTTCGGGCAGGACATATTCGCGGTCCTTGCCGCGATCACGGAATTTCTCGATTGCCGGCAGATCAATCGGCACATCGTGGCGCGAAAATCCAAGCACGCGGGTGGTCTGGTCGGCCGAGCTTTGCAGGATCTGGCCATCGACGAGGCGCAGAATGATCGTGTCGGGATTGTCCTTCAGCGCCATGAACTGGCCCTCGCGCGCCGATATCGACAGCACCTGCCCCTTGGAATTGGCAATCCGCGCGAAAATGCCGACCAGCCGCCGACCCTCGTCCTGGCTGCTTTCGATGCGCAGCGCCATGCGGTCTTTCAACGTGGTAAATTCGCCGACCTTGATCGAGGCGCCCAATGCGCCAGAGCGCAGCTCGAACTGGAGCTGTTCGTAATAGTAACGCGAGAGCGGCTGCAGATAGCCGACGACCAGC